>JAATEY010000246.1 GCA_015655465.1 Gammaproteobacteria bacterium
CAGGATCCTTGAGAAACAGCGTGCCAGGGTCGTCCGAAAGCAGCCCTGCATAGCAGGAATCGGCGACCACCAGCACACGGCGGGCCTGCAGGCGTCCGAGATGGGCAGTGATCTGCTCGTTCGGAACCCAGAACGTATCCTTGGGCGGTGCTTCGGCATTTACCGGCAGCCAGTAGCCAGCCTCGCGCGCGGCGGATTCGAGCCGGGTACCGTGACCGGCATAGTAGATGAGCAGATTGTCTTCGGGCTTCAGCACCGCATTGAGGTCATTGAGTGCGCGCAGCATCGCCACATCGTCTGCGTCCCTGAGCAGCTTCACACTGAATCCGTACCGGTCACGCAGCAACGCAGCAGCACGTTCTGCGTCGTGCAAAGGTGTCTGCAGAGGCTCTATCGTGGTGTAGGTCTGGTTACCGATTACCAGCGCATAGAAGCGACCCAGTTGCAGTCCGGACACCACGCGCGGCGGCAAGGTCGAGACCACGGGAACCGGCGCCACCGTGCCCGGCTCGCGGGTTGGCGAGGGCAGTCTTGCCAGCTGCGACGCCGAGCCATTCCGCTCTTCACGAAGCCTCGCCACCAGGCGCTGCAGTGTTGCCACCTGGGTAGCGACAGCCGACGCCGCGCCATTCTGCTGGCTGACCTGCCGCTGCAGTTCCGCCACCTGCTGCTCCAGTGCCGCAATCTGCTCGTCACGCTCGGCTACCTGGGCCTGCAGCTCGTCGCGAATCGTCGCGATGCGGCGATCCACCGTATCCCGGTATTCCAGATCATCCTTGATGCCGGCCGACTCTCGATAGAAGTTGAGCGCCTTGAGAGGATCGCGATCCACGCCCAGGCCCTGCTCGTAAAGCGCCCCCAGCAACAGCCTGGCGCGCACCGAGCCCTGGTCTGCACCTGCCTTGTACCATTCGGCCGCCTTTACGTAGTCGGGTGGACCACCGACACCTCTCTCGTAGATCTCGCCCACGTTGAGCTGGGCATCGGCATCCCCGGCTTCGGCTGACGGCAACCACACATTCAGGGCTGAGCGAAGGTCGGCACGATCATAGGCGACGTACTCACCACCGCGGATGCGGCAATCGGCCTCTGTGGTGTGTGTGGGCTGGCGCTGGGCCAGGTAGGTACGATTGCCGAGGCCGCGAAGCTGGCCCGGGAGAAGGCAGTCGACAACTTCGAAATCGGCGCGAACGGCGCGCGGAGCTGGTGCGACCGAAGCTGCCATCAGGCCCGCAGGAAACAACATCACGACCGCGGCACGCCAGCCTTTCGACAGCACTGCCCCGCCACGCAAGTCCCGCCACATTCCAGCCGCGTCAGAATTCATAGCGCAGCCCGCCAGTAATCACGTTGTCGTTGTAACGGGCCCGGCCGCGAACCGTCGCGTACTGCAGATAACCTTGCAGTCCACCACCCGCCACGCCGGCAGCACTGATCCTGCTGGAACCACGCAGCACCGCCGATACGCCGCCAGACAGGACATGGAAGGCCTTGTCGGGCGCATCGGATTGCAGCGCGAAGTCGAGCGACTGCCGAATCGCGGCATCCACGTCGTCCGGCAAGCCTGCATAGATGGTGGAAAGACCGTGCGACCCATTCTCCAGCTGTCGATGATATTCCCCGCGCACATAGGGAACCAGCACACCGAAGTCCGGCGTCCAGACATGCTGCAGCTTGATGCCTATGGCCGTGTCCAGGGACCTGATGGTCTGGCCTGCCACATCGAACTGGAATCCGGAGCCGGAATTTCCCGTCACGGGAGCCTCGCTCTCCGAAAACCTGCCTGTCTCCAGATGCTGATAGTCCGCCTTGACGTAGAGATCCACACCAATGGACTTCCATTCCAGCGGCACTCCAAAGTCCAGCGTGGCGAGCAGCGCATTGCTGTCAGGACTTCCTGCAACAGCGGTGTTGATGCTTGCCACATCGGGATCGAGGGATGCAAACATGATGCGCCGGTACGTATCGAAATTCAGCCGCTGGTACCCCAATGAACCCGACGCGTAGAACCGCATCTGGTCCCACTGCGCGAATGCAATCAGGCTGTATCCCCGGGACTCTATGCTGCCTGCGACGACCGATTGCGACGCATCGAAATCGACATTTCGACCGGAATACCCGAACAGGCCGCCGGCCACCAGATTGTCGGAAAAACGATAGTCGAGGCCGAGCGTGAACTCATGACTCCTGAAATCGAATGCGTCCTCGAATCCGCCGATATTCGTCGAGTCGGCCTTGTCGCCGAAACTGCCCGCTGCGTCAAAGAAGGTGCTCAGACGCGACCAGCCGCCAGCGGTCGAACCGGGAGGCACGCCATCCGTGGAGGCGTACCCCGTCCTGATCAATGCACCGACGTCCAATCCAGCCAGGTTCGAACGAGACGCCGCACGCACCGCCGCCATGCGATTGCCGAGCATGGACACCTGATTGTTCAGGAACTCCTTCGACATCGAACCCTGCGCCAGCAACTCTTCGGGCGCCGTCCAGCGCAGTGCAGCTCCGAGACCCTTGATGTCGAGATTCAGGCCGAACGGACGATCAGTGCCCGTGAGCACCTCTTCGGCTGTTTGCACAAGTTCCCGCACGTTGTTGAATACTTCAAGCACCGCGCCCTGGCAGGTTGTTGCAGCGCCCTGGGGCGGGCAGATAGCTGCTCCTTTGGACGATGGCAGCGTCAGTGCGTTGTATGTGGCCTGATTGGCGAATGCGGCACGCCGCTCGAACTCACTGAAGCGGTCGGTCAGCACGGGATCTGCCAGCGCACCGGCTGGGCGGGTCTGCGCCGCTACGATGTGCGGCACGAAAGCCGTCGCAATGAACAGCAATGCAGTGATACGCGAGATGGCGGCCCCGGGCATCAACGCGACAGCACATACAAGACGACCACGGCCGCCAGTGTCACCAGGAAGGCTATGGCGCCGATCGTCACCCCACGACGCTTGTCTGCGCTGCCTCCGGAGGGGTTTTTCGCAGCGACACGCACGCCGGATTTCGGCAACAGGAAAAGGCACTCCACCGGGCCAAACTTGATGCAGGTACCCGGTGACAGATAGCTTTTCGGAGTGTGCTTGCCGTCGACAAAGGTCCCATTGGCCGACATCTTGTCAACGACCTGCCATCGTTGACCTTCACTGACTATCGCGGCATGCAGAGCCGAGACACCCGGATCAGACAGGACGATGGCCTGCGAGGCATCGCTGCCGACAGTCCACTGGGCGCCACTCTGGGCCCCCTTGTTCAGTTCAATTCGCGAACCTGTGCGTTTGCCGGACATGACGACCAGCGTAGGCACGTCCACCTCGGTTGGCAGGTCCGCAATCCTGTGGGTGCCCGTGGAACCGATCAATGCCGCGCGATCGATGAATTCAGTCTTTGATGATGAATGCGTAACCCAGGCCCGGGGAACCTGTCGGCTGTCGCCAGGACCCGCCGGTCTGACGTCCCCCGGTTGCCTCAGGATCGTTGCGTCTTCGGCAGCTGGTTCCGGCAGGGCTCCGGAGACGACAAACTCCTCCATCACGAAACATATCCTGTCTCCGGGAAGGAGCATCCTCCTGGCGGTCAACTGGCTGCCGTTGACGCTGGTGCCGTTCCGGGATTGATTCTCGATCCACAGGGCTCCTGCTTCAATCGTCAGAATTGCATGCGTCCTCGAGGCAAGCCCTTCCTTGATGACGAGACCACAATCATTCGCACGACCGACTACTGTCGTATCCCGAAGTTCTGTCCTGGCCCCGTCGGATGCCCTGGTCAGGGTATATCGTGCTTCTGGCATGAGTTGCGCCCGTACGTTTGGCAATTGACCTGTATATGAACCATCGCACACATGAAGAGGATCATCCTTGCCTGTGCGCGAACCACCACCAGAGCCCAGCCACCGCAAGGGCTGAAGCCACGCCACCACCGACTGACCAAAGCAGGTCTGGCTGCAGATTGCCCACCCATGGCTGTCGATAGTCGGGACCATCGTATTCGACCACAACAACGCTCACGTTATCACGCCCGCCCCTGGCCAGCGCCCTGGCAACCAGCACTTCAGCCGCATCGTCTACAGAATCAAGGGGGGCCAAAGCCGCGGAAATTTCCGTGTCCGTCAGTTCATCGGTCAGGCCGTCACTGCACAGCACAATCCAGTCGCCGGTTCTCAGAGGTGCCTCGATCACCGAGGATTCCGGGTCCCGCATGCCCAGGCCGCGCATGATCAAATTGCCCTGCGGATGGTGCTGCAACTGCTCTTCGGAGAGCTTCCCCATCTCCCAGAGAGTCTCCACATAGGAGTGATCGCGGGTGAGCCCGATCAGCTCGCCGTTCCGGAATACATACGCACGGCTGTCACCTACCCATGCAACCTTGCATCGCCTGCCGGCGATTTCAGCGGCGACAATGGTTGAACCCATGCCCCGCAGGCTTACATCCTGCTCACAGACGGAGATTATCGATTCATGTGCCGCCTGGATGGCCCCCGGCAGATCGCGGGACCCCAGCAGTCCAAGCATGGTTGCCCTGGCCAGTTGACTCGCAACAGCGCCATTGCCGTGCCCTCCCATGCCATCCGCAACAAACCAGACCTGCCGGGCCAGATCGAATCCAATCGAATCTTCGTTTTCGCCCTCCCGTCTGCCCGGATCCGTCCTGGCGGAGTAGCGCAGCATGGCTAGAACCTGGGCTGGGCTGCCTTCGCAGCTGCAGAAAACCTGCCGGCATCGAAGCCGGATTCGCTCTTGACCGCATCAAACAGCAGATCGAGTGCGCCCTTGCGCAGCTTCATGTCGTTCAGCGCATACGTGAGGCTTTGAACACCGAAGACAACCTGTTCCGCAGCGAGGTAGTCGAATGAACGGTCGGCAGCTGCGAGTGCCAGAACTGAACGACGGACCTTACCGATGTCGTCAGCGGCATATTTCCTCTGGCTCCATGCGTCCTTCGTCTTCAGCCATTCCAGCAGCCGATTGGATGCGGCCATCACGCTGCCCACGTCCGCCTGACCAGCCCGGATCAATCCCTGCCTTGCAGCGACAAGTTCCGGCACCGCGGCAGGCTCGAGGACCTCTGCCACGGCCTGGAGCATGAGAAGGTTCTGTGTCTGCAACCGCAGCGTGCCAGGTTGAATTCCATCGCCGGCCCTCTGCCGCGTCCACCTCATGTTGCTCATCGGATGGTGGCAACCATGACAGTCGTAGAGCGCCAGCTCCGGAAACATGCCTGACCCGCGCCCCATCGGACTTTGCAGCAACTGCAGGGTACGGCGCGCCGCTTCCAGTTGCCCGGCGACCCATAGTGCCGTGCCATCCGGATTTCCCTTGCGGGCAATATAGTCCTTGTCGACGACATGGTGCGCCGGCTGCAGGGCAACGAATGTCTCCAGCTCGAAGCTGAGCCTGGGATGGCCTGCGCCCATGATCGCGTGCGTGGCGAATTTGTCGCGCGTCCCGAGGTGGCACGACAGGCACAGTTCGGCATTTGGCCTGGGCAGCTCTGTTCTGTACATGCCCCGGGCCAGATTCGCCTGGTGCGTCGCCGCCGGTGTCGCATGGCTGTCGATCCATTTTTCCGCTCCACCATGACAGGCCTCGCAGGACACTCCATCGCGAATCTGGAATTTCGGCCCGCGCTGCGCAGCTGGAACATTGTCGGCGTGGCAATTCAGGCACAGGGGTGAGGCCATCGGATTGGGAATGCCCAGCTTTGCGGCAATCTGCTTCGATTGTGCCCCGTCGAGCACCAGATACGCCTGGGAATGACGGTCCTCCGACAACCACCTCTTGTGTTCGTTGAGGGCAACATTCGACCTGGTGCCCGCCGCCCCGGCAGTCACCGCAGCCACCTTGCCGTGACAGGCACTGGAAGCACAACTTGCCACACCCAGATGCTTGTAGTCGGTCCGCGCAACTTCACCTGCAGTGGCCACGCAAACCAGCCCCGCCCACAGCAGCAACTGACGCACGATTGAGGCGGTGTATTTCAAGGTTTCACTTCCTTGCAACCGGGCTGCTGGCTGGCTCATCCGTCACGTACCAGGGGCGCGAGGCATCATCCATGAACAGCTTCCGCATTTCCTGCAGATCCAGCGGACGCGCACCGCGCCGGCCAAATACGGCGACCTGGTTGCCGGTCTCGTCCACGCCGCGATCACGCTCCAGGCCACGCGAGAGACTCAACGCCGGCTTGCCGGTCCTGTAGCTCGCAATGAGCTGCGGCTTTGGCTCCGGACTGAACCCGTAGAATTTCGGCTGGCTTTCCGGTGACGTGAGCTGCAACACGTTCAGCCCGGATTTCGCATCGGCCACATAGGCGAACAGCGACGCGTTGGTTGTTCCGACGATTACATCGCGCGCGTCGGCAAGCGCTCCGCTGCCCGAGAATCGCTGGTACTCGCGCATCGCCTCCGGCTTCTCGACATCCACTATCACCAGGCCGTCCTCGCCCGCGGCCACGTATGCGTAGGTCCGCGCCACGAACACGCTGCGCGCGTTCTGCAACCTGATCGTGTTCTTTGCAATCACCCGAGGCTGCCCTGGATTGGTAACGTCAATGGCCTTGAGGCCCTCGGCATCCACCACGAACAGATAGCGGAACTGCAGGGCCGAGAAACGCACATCATTCAGCGCCACCTCGGCCACCAGCATGGGCTTGAGCGGATCATCGACGCTCACGATGACTATCCCGCGCGGCGTGCTGATGTAGAGGTAACAGCCGCCGATCGTGATATGGCGGGCGCCGTTCAGCACGCCGCTGGGGTTCCAGGTCAGGGCACGCTTCAGATTGTTGTTGCGCGGCTCGCCGTCGGCAAGCGTATTCACGTCGACGAGAATCAGGCCCTCTGCGGAATCCGTCATGTACGCATAGTTGTAGAGCGGATGAAATGGCTGCTCCATGTTGTCCACGCGCATCCTGTTGCCGACATTGCGCGCCGGATTTATCGGCTGATTGGTAGGCAATGCCAGGCAGGTTGCATTCCTGGACGGTATGCGCGTGTTCTGTCCAAGTGCGCTGAATGGAGCAGTAACAAATCGCGCCGATACACCTTTGTTGGCCACGCTGGCGA
>JAATEY010000404.1 GCA_015655465.1 Gammaproteobacteria bacterium
GACAGCGTGAAGGCCAGCAGCCAGCCCGACATGATGGCCGGCATGATCAGCGGCAGCGTGATGCGGAAGAACACCTTGGCCGGCCGCGCGCCAAGGTCGAGTGCGGCCTCCTCCAGGGAATCGTCGAAGGTGGCCAGCCGCGACTGCACCACCACCGTGACATAGGCCATGGTGAAGGTGATGTGCGCCAGCGTGATGGTCACCATGCCGCGGTCGAACTGCCAGCCGAACATCTGCCTGAATACCTGCTCCAGCGATACGAACAGCAGCAGCATGGACAGCCCCGTTATGACTTCGGGCATGACCAGTGGCGCCGTAGTCAACCCCTGCAGCATTGCGCGACCGCGAAACGGGCCAAAGCGTGCCAGCACCAGGCCAGCCAGCGTGCCCAGCACGACCGCACCGCTGGCAGACATGGCCGCGATCCTGATGGACAGCCAGGCGGCCTGCAGCACTGCGCGATCATGGAACAGCGCTGTGTACCACTTGACGGTAGGCGAATTGGTTGCATCCCATACCGTTACCAGCCGGGAGTTGTTGAAGGAATAGATCATCATCGAGATGATCGGTGCGTACAGGAACAGCAGCCCTGCGCCCAACGCCACCTTCGGGAACGACAGCCCTTTCTTCATCGTTTGTTCGCCCGCAGTTCCCGGTTCTGGAAGTGCTGGAAGATCATGATGGGCACGACCAGCAGCAGCAGCATGGCGATCGCCACCGAACTGGCCCGCGGCCAGTCGCGATTGCGGAAGAACTCGTCGGACAGCAGGCCCGCGATCATCAGCTGGTCGGTGCGCCCCAGCAGCGTGGGAATCACGTATTCACCCACCGCCGGAATGAACACCAGCAGCGAGCCGGCGACGACGCCGGGGAAGGACAACGGCAGCGTGATCCTGAAGAAGGACCGGATCGGACCGGCGCCCAGATCCTGGGCCGCCTCGAGCAGCGTCTGGTCGTGCTTCTCGAGGTTGGAATACAACGGCAGGATCATGAACGGCAGGTAGGAATAGACAATGCCGATATAGACCGCAAAGCTCGTATTCATCATGGCCAGCGGCTCATCGATGATGCCAATCGCCATCAGGAACTGGTTGATCACGCCGTCGGTCTTCAGGAGGCCGATCCATGCATACACGCGCAGCAGGAAGGACGTCCAGAACGGCAGGATGACCAGCATCAACAGCACGTTGCGCGAGGCTGGCGAGGAGCGCGCGATGGCATAGGCCATCGGGTAGGCCACCAGCAGGCAGAACACTGTCGATACGGCGGCCACCTTGATCGAGTAGAGCCAGGCGCTGACGTACAGCGGCTCATGCAGCAGATAACTGTAGCTGGCGAACTCCAGCTTGATCTGCAGCGCACCGTCTTCCAGCCAGCGCAGCACGGGCTCGTACGGCGGACGGCCCAGCGGTGAAAATTCCGCGAATGAAATCTTCAGGACGATGAGAAAGGGCACCAGGAAGAACAGCAGCAGCCACAGATATGGCACGGAGATGACCAGCCGCTGCCCGGCCCAGTTGCTCCTGATGTAGTCGGACCAGCGCGGTGGACCGAAGCGGAAGAACAGCTCCCACAGCGGCCCCACCCTGCCGCTGCCCCAACCGGACCGCGTGTGCGTAAGGTTGCCCGCCACTACTGCGTCACCACCACCGGACTGCCCGGATGCCAGGTCAGGTAGACGGTTTCATCCCACATGATGCGCTCGTCATCGGACAGTCGTTCGATGTTGGGCAGCGTCACGCGGATGATCTTGCCGGTATCGATCCTCACCAGGAAGATGGAGACATCGCCCATGTAGGCGATTTCCTTCACCACACCCTTGACGCAATTTTCATGCGTGCTGGCGGGCGGCGTGCGCTGGATGTCGATCTTCTCCGGGCGTATCGCCACCCAGAGAGTGGCACTCGGCGCCGCGCTGATGCCATGGTCCACGTACACCAGGCCGCCGAGCTCATCCGACTGGATGCGCACGCGGTCCGGCAGATCTTCCACCAGGCGGCCTTCGAACATGTTGACCGACCCGATGAAGTCGGCCACGAACTCCGATGACGGGAACTCGTAGATCTCGGTCGGCGTGCCGATCTGCACGATTTCACCCCGGTTCATGACGCCGATGCGCGATGCCAGCGTCATGGCTTCTTCCTGGTCATGGGTCACCACCATGAAGGTGACGCCCAGCTGTTCCTGGATGTTGATGAGCTCGAACTGGGTGTGTTCACGCAGCTTCTTGTCGAGCGCACCCAATGGCTCGTCGAGCAGCAGCAGCTTCGGCCGCTTCGCCAGGGCACGCGCCAGTGCAACGCGCTGCCGCTGGCCGCCGGAAAGCTGGTGCGGCTTGCGGACCGCAAACTCGCCGAGCTTCACGATGTCCAGGATCTCGGTGACGCGCGTGGCGATCTCGCTGCGCGACAGGCGTTCCTGCTCCAGACCGAAGGCGATGTTCTTCTCCACCGTCATGTGCGGAAACAGCGCATAGGACTGGAACATCATGTTCACGGGCCGCTCGTAGGGAGGAATCCCGGCCATGTCCTGCCCGTCGATGAAAATGCTGCCGGCGGTCACCGCTTCGAAGCCGGCGAGCATGCGCAGCAAGGTGGACTTGCCGCAGCCCGACCCACCCAGCAGGCAGAAGATCTCGCGCTGGTAGATCTTCAGCGAGACATTGTTGACCGCAACGAAGTCGCCGAACTTCCTGGTTACATTCTCGATCCGCACATAGGCCTGCGCGCCGGGATCGCGCCAGGGTTCGAACTTGAGCTTCTCGCTGCGACGTTCCGCCATGACAACGGGCTACTTGCCGGTGCGGAAGCGCGTCCAGGTACGCGTCAGTTCCTTCGTGTACTCGGCGCTTTCCGGCAGATCCGCTGCGATTTTCGCCATCATCTCCGGTGTCGGGTACACCTCGGGATTGCCCTTCACCTCGGCGGTAACCATGGGCCAGGACGCCGCATTGCTGTTGGCATAGCTCAGGAAGTTGCTGTTCTTCGCCGCCACATCGGCACGCAGCATGTAGTCGATGAACAGGTGTGCGTTCTTGACATGCCCGGCATCGGCGGGAATGGCCATGTTGTCGAAGAACTGCACCGCACCGTTGCGCGGGATCCTGTACTTGATGGTAATGCCCTTGCCGGCTTCATTGGCGCGATCGCGCGCCTGCAGCGCGTCACCGGACCAGCCCAGTGCGAGGCAGATCTCGCCGTTGGCCAGGTCTTCGATGTACTTCGAGGAGTTGATCAGGCGAATGGACGGACGGACGGACATCAGCACCTTTTCGGCAGCCTTGAGATCATCCAGCGACTCGCTGTTCGCATCCTTGCCGAGGAACATCAGCACCGAGCCAACCACTTCACCCGGTTCATCGAGCACCGACACTCCGCATTTGGCGAACTTCGCGATCACTTTCGGATCCCAGAACATCGCGGAGCTGTCGATCGGAGCGTTCGGCAATGCGGCGTTGATCATGGCTTCGTTGTAGGCCACGCCGGACGTGCCCCACATGTAGTTCACGGCGTATGCATTGCCCGGGTCGAATACTTCCAGGCGCTTGGTCAGGTCCGGGTCCAGGTTCTTGAGATTGGGGAGCTTCGACTTGTCGAGCTTCTGGTAGATGCCCGTCTTGATCTGCCGTGCCAGGTACGAGGCCGATGGCACCACCACGTCGTAACCGGTGCGTCCGGCAAGCAGCTTGGTTTCCAGCATTGCGTTGGAATCCATCACTTCGTAGTTGACCTTGACGCCGGTCTCCTTCTCGAAGGCCGCGATCACGGTGGGCTCGATGTAGTCCGACCAGTTGTAGACGTTGACGACTTTTTCAGCGTCGGTGTCGACTGCGGGTGCGGCTGCAGCGCCTTCGGTCTTGGCGGTATCGGCGGTCTTGCTGCCGCAGGCGGCAAGCAGCACGCCAAGTGCCGCCAGAGCTGTGATGTTTCGCAATTGAAGTGACATCGCGGACTTCCTCGTGAACGGTAAAGTTGAGCGCTACAACCAGGCCGCGCGGGTATCCGGCGACATGCCGATATAACTATAGCCAGCCATCCTTTTGCAAACCAATCAGCGTCTGGTCGAGCGTGCGCCAGGCCTTCTCGATCAGTTCATCGATCTCCCCCGGGGTGATGACCAGCGGCGGCGCGATGATCATGGTGTCGCGGGTGGCGCGCATGACCAGGCCATTGGCGATGGCAAGGTCACGGCAGCGCTCCCCCACCTTGCCACGGGGTTCAAACCAGGTGCGCGGCTGCTTCGCCTTCACCAGTTCCAAAGCACCAATCAACCCCACGCCCCGCGCTTCGCCGACCAGCGGGTGGGCTGCCAGCTCCGCCCAGCGGCGCTGCAGGTACGGCCCGGCAGCGTTCCGGACGTGTTCAACCAGCTTTTCGCGCTGGATGATCCCGAGGTTCGCCAGCGCCACCGCAGCGCACACCGGGTGCGCCGAATAGGTGAAGCCATGCGCAAACTCTCCCCCCTTGTCGATCAGCGTCTTCGCTACGCGGTCACCCACCATCACTGCGCCGATGGGCAGGTAGCCGGATGACAGCGCCTTGGCCATCGACATCAGGTCCGGGCGGGTGCCGTAGTACTCGCAGCCAAACCACTGGCCGGTGCGACCGAAGCCGCAGATCACCTCGTCCGAGACCAGCAGGATGCCGTAGCGGTCGCAGATGCGCTGGATCTCGGGCCAGTAGCTCTCCGGCGGGATGATGACGCCACCGGCCCCCTGGATGGGCTCACCGATGAACGCCGCGACGCGCTCCGGGCCATGCAGCAGGATGGCCGCTTCCAGCTCCGCGGCGGCGCGGCGGCCGAACTCCGCGGGCGACAGGTCGCCGCCGCGCTCGAACCAGTAGGGCTGGTTGATGTGCTCAACGTCCGGCATCGGCAGCAGCCCCTGCTCGTGCATGAACTTCATGCCGCCGAGGCTGGCGCCGGCAATGGTGCTGCCGTGATAGCCGTTCCAGCGACTGACGATGACAGTGCGCTGCGGCTCGCCTTCCAGCTGCCAGTAGCGCCGCACCATGCGGATGATGGTGTCGATGGATTCGCTGCCCGAACCGGTGAAGTACACATGCTGGAACTGCGGCGGCGTGATTTCAGCCAGCTTCGCGGCAAGCTCTATCCCTGCGGGCGTGGCGCACTGGAAGAAGCTGTTGTAGTACGGCAGCTCGTTCATCTGCCGCGCGGCAACTTCGGCCAGTTCCCTGCGGCCATAGCCCACTGCCACGCACCACAGGCCCGACATGCCGTCGAGCAGCTTGCGGCCCTCGGCATCGTAGAGATAGACGCCCTCGCCGCGCGTGATGATGCGCGTGCCGCGCTCGCCGATCTGTCTTGAATCGGAGAACGGATGCAGGAAGTGGGCAGCGTCGAGCTGCTGCCAGTGACGGAACTGTTCCTGCTGGTTCATCTCGCTCCCCACGTCCGCGGCTGCTTCAAACGTTCAGCAACAGATGCTCGCGCTCCCAGGAGCTGATCACCTGCAGGAACACCTCGTATTCCGCCGTCTTCACGATGGAGAACGCGGCCACGAATGGCTCGCCCAGCAGCTGGATCAGCGGTTCGCACTCGGAAAGGCGCCGCAGCGCGCTGTCCAGGGCACGGGGCAACGCGAACGGCAGGTCGTGGGCCGAGCCCGAGATCGGCGCGGATGGCTTGAGGTTCTCGA
>JAATEY010000101.1 GCA_015655465.1 Gammaproteobacteria bacterium
AGCGCGATGCCGACCACCGCCTTCAACCGCCCAGCGGTGGCAACGGTCAGTACCTGCCGGCCTTCCCACTCCACCCGCGGTGCAGTCTGCGCCGCGTCGCCCACATCGACGATCACTACACCGCCCGGCACGGCGCTGCTGCGGGGCAGGGCGGCGGGTCCAGCGGCCAGCAGGGCAGCGGGCAGCAGGGCAGCGGGCAGCAACAGCGCGGCGATCAGGGCGGGCAGGCGTTTCATGGCGGAATTCCGGACCCTCGAGGGCGTTTCTTGACCATGTGCATGGTACACGGGTAAAGTACACGTGTGAAGAGACCATGGCCAAACAGCATCCGCGAGCCTGCCTATGCGCTCGACGCGCCAAAGCAGACTGTCAGTCTCACCATCAACTCCGACCTGTTCGCGCGAGCCAAGTCCCTGGGTATCAACGCCTCACGTGTTGCCGAAGAGGCGCTCGCCCAGGAGCTTGAGCGGCAACGCCGCGCCGTCATCCTCGCGGAAGTCGCGGCCGATGTGCAGGCGGTCGACGCCTATATCGCGAGGCACGGCCATTTCGCCGAACAGGTGCGCGAACACTATCGCCGCAAGGGCAGGGATGAAGACTGATGGCGCAGTTCGACGCATTCCCCAATCCGGTGCCTTCGCAGCGACGGGTTTTTCCCCTGGTGATCAGTCTGCGGTCCGATCTCATCCCTGCGGCTTCTGACGCAGTCATAGCGCCACTGGCGCCAAGAAAACAGCTGGCCGGTGTGGCAGGCAGGCTCAGTCCTCTGGTTCAGATCGACCAGGAGGAATACCTGGTGCTGGTAGAACGTCTGACTACCATCCCATTGCGCGATCTTCCGGATCGCATAGCCAATCTCGCCCGTTACCGCGATGCGCTGCTCGGCGCGGTGGACCTGCTCTTCTACGGGTTGTGATGGCAGCTTCCAGCGGATGCTGGAGGATCTGAACCGTTATCGGGAAGGTCAGGACTGACGGGTGCCGGTGACCTGCGCCAGCAGCGTGCCGCGCGCTACGCGTGCTTCGATGCTGTCCCCGGCCTGCACATCCGCGGCGTCCTGCACCACCGTGCCGTCGGGCCGCGTGATGATGGCAAAGCCGCGTGCCAGCGTGGCCAGTGGACTGATGGCGTCCAGTCCGCGCTGCGCCAGCAGCAGGCGCTGGCCGGCGCGCGTGAACGACGCCTCCCAGGCGCGGCGCAAACGCATATCCAGTTCATCGAGCCGCTGCGCCTGCTGGCGCAGCCGGCTGCCCGGATGGGCACGCTGCAATCTCGCGCCGAGTTCATTGCTGCGCTGCTGCGCGCGCGTCACCTGCCGCAGCACACTGGCACGCAGTCGGGCCGCGGCAGTGGCCAGGGTTGCCAGCAGGTTGCGGCGATCCGGCACCACCAGCTCCGCTGCACCGGAAGGCGTGGGCGCACGCACGTCGGCAGCAAAATCCGCAATGGTGAAATCGATCTCGTGGCCGATGCCGGTGACCACCGGCATGCTGCAGCGGCGAATCGCCCGCGCCACGCGCTCATCGTTGAAGCACCACAGGTCTTCGATCGAACCGCCGCCGCGCGCCAGCACCAGCACGTCGCAGTCGCCGCGCGCCGAGGCATTGTCGATGGCTGCCACGATTGAAGCGGTGGCTGCAGCACCCTGCACCGGAGTTGGAAACACCAGCACGGCGGCCGGCGGAAACCGCCGCGCCAGGATATGCAGCACGTCGCGCACTGCGGCGCCGGTGGGCGAGGAGACCACGGCGATGCGGTGCGGCATTGTCGGCAGCGGCCGTTTCAGCTCCGCGCTGAACAGGCCTTCCGCTGCCAGTTTCGCCTTCAGCCGTTCGAACTCCCGCCGCAGCGCGCCTTCGCCCGCATCCTCCATGGCTTCGGCGATCAGCTGGTAGTCGCCACGTGGCTCATACAGGCTGACGCGGCCGCGAATCATCAGCTGCTGGCCATCGCGCGGCCTGAAAGCCACAGCGGAATTGCGGTTGCGGAACATTGCGCAGCGGATCTGCGCGTCGCGATCCTTCAGGGTGAAGTACCAGTGCCCCGACGCCGGCGCCGAGAAGTTCGACAGCTCGCCTTCCACCCACAACGCGGGCAGGCCGGCTTCCAGCAACTGCCTTGCCTCGCTATTGAGTCGCGCAACGGAGTAGACGTCGCGTGGCGCCTTCATCTGCATTACCCCATGTTAATACACGCTCCGCAGGAGTGCCGTTGTAGAGTGTGCCCACGATGGATTCACTCCAGGAATCGCTGGCCCTGCTTGAAGACGCGGGCCTGACATTGCCAACGCCGGCTTATCTGGCGGCCGTGCTGCTGTTTGGCATCATCGGAATCGTGCTGTTCGTGCTGGGGCGTCGCCGCCGCAAGCGCATGGTCAGGTGGGTTGGCCTGGCATTGATGCTGTATCCCTACGTGGTGTGGGGAACCGTGCCGGTGTGGGGCGTCGGCATTGCCCTGTGCGCCGTGGCCTGGTGGTGCTGGCGGCAGCCGCAGTAGCGGCGGCACTGCGGCAGGCAAGTCGTTGTAGTCTGCATACCCACGGACGGAGATTCAGGGGAGGCAGCATGCGGCGCGCAATCCAGGCGATGGCGATTCTCTTGGCGATGGGCGCAGTGCCCTGTGTCGCAGCGAATGCTGTGCCCGAAGCGCTGCAGCCCTGGCAGGGCTGGGTGCTGCGTGGCGAGGAATTCCGCGTCTGTCCATTCCTCGCCACGCAGCAACCCGGAGTACCGGCATCGCACCGGTGCGCATGGCCCGGTGCGCTGACGCTTGAACTCGATGCCGTCGGCGGCCAGTTCCGCCAGTCCTGGCAGGTGTATTCGGATAGCTGGATCGTGCTGCCAGGCAATATCGAGAACTGGCCACGTGAGGTGCAGATCGATGGCAATGCAGCGCCGGTCGTGGCGCGCGATGGATTGCCGCAGTTGCGCGTCAGCCAGGGTGCACACAATGTAGGCGGTCGTTTTGTCTGGGCGATGCGTCCCGAGGTTTTGCCGGTCTCCACGCAGACCGCCATCGTCCAGCTCACTCTCGATGGCAAGGTGGTGACGCAGCCCGAGCGTCCCGATGGTGCGCTGTGGCTGGGGCAACGGCGCAGCGCGGTAGAGCGCGATCAGCTGCAGCTTTCGGTATATCGCCTGCTGCGCGACGACATTCCTGCGCGCCTGACCACCTATCTGCGTCTGCAGGTGTCCGGCGCCGGCCGCGAAGTGCAGCTGGGCAAGGTGTTGCCCGATGGCTTCGTGCCGCTTGCACTCGAGGGCGATCTGCCGGCGCGTTTCGAAGCGGATGGCCGGCTGCGCGTGCAGCTGCGCCCCGGCAACTTCAAGCTCACGCTCGAGGCGCGGGGCGCAACCGTCGCGACCAGCATCACCAGGCCCGCAGCGGCAGCGCCGTGGCCGGAGGAAGAAATCTGGAGCTTCCAGGGCATCGACCGGCTGCGCGTGGCGGCGGCCGAAGGTGCGGAGTCCATCGATCCAACGCAGGCCGACGTACGCGGTGACTGGAGCGCGCTGCCTGCGTTCCGGCTGGCCGCCGGTGGCCAGCTCAGGGTGGTCGAGCGCAGCCGCGCGCTGGCGAATATCGACGACAACCAGCTGACCCTTGCGCGCAACCTGTGGCTGGATTTCGACCACAAGGGCTACACCGTCACCGATCAGGTCAATGGCAGGCTCAATCGTGACTGGCGCCTCGATGTGACCAGACCCTATGTGCTCGAAAGCGCGAAAATCGATGGCGGGAACCTGCTCGTCACCGTGGCTGCGAATGGCGCATCAGGCGTCGAATTGCGCAATCAGACGCTCGATCTGTCCACCATCGCGCGCCTGCAGGGCGGGCGCGGCAGCGTGGCGGCCACCGGCTGGTCGACGCGCTTCGACAATGTGCGCGGCACGCTGCATCTGCCGCCGGGTCATCGCCTGCTCGGTGTGCTGGGCGCAGACAATGCGCCCGGGTCCTGGATGGACCGCTGGGGTCTGTGGAACCTGTTCGGCGTGTTGATCGTCGTGGTGTTGACGTACTGGGCGGCGGGCCGCCTGGTCGCCGTCATCGCGGCGCTGGCATTGCTGCTGATGTACCAGGAGCTGCCTGAACTCATCTGGCTGTGGGCGAATGTGCTGGGCGCCATGGCCATCCATCGCGCTGCGCCCGAAGGCAGGCTGCGCCGTTTCGCCGGGTACTACCGCTGCGTCAGCTTTGTCATCCTGGGTGTGGCGCTGCTGCCGCTGCTGATCGGCCAGCTGCGGCTGGCACTGTATCCGGATCTGGCAGTGAACGAGAGCCGTGGCGGCATGGCGTCCTTGCAGGCTTACGCCATGAAGGCAGAGCTGGCCCAGGAGCCCGCACGCGATCGTGCTGCAGTGAAACTGGACATGCCGATGCCCGCGCAGGCACCTGCGGCAGCCGCGGCGCCACCGGACGTGGTCACCGGCGCCGCCGCGGCTGAGGCCACGGCCGCAAACCTCAACCTCTTCACCAGCGTTTCCGATCGCTACGCCACCGGCACGCTGCTGCAGACCGGTCCGGGTGTGCCGCACTGGAACTACAACGACTACGACTTCAGCTGGTCCGGTCCGGTCGAGCCCTTGCAAACCGTACGCTTCGTGTACCTGGGGCCGGTGCTGCTCGGCATCTGGCGCATCGCGGCCGTGCTGCTCACCGTGTCGTTCACGCTGCTGCTGGCGCGCGCGGCATTCAATCTGCCGCTGAAACTGCCGGGATTCCCGCTGCCGCGGCCGCGCCCCAGTGCAGCAGCGATGCTGGTCGCAGCGCTGGCCCTGTGCGCGCAGCCACAACCTGCCAGCGCGCAGGCCTACCCCACGCCTGAAATGCTGGCCGAGCTGAAGACGCGCCTCACTGCGGCGCCCGAGTGCCGCAGCAACTGTGCCGAGGTCATGGCCGCGGAAGTGAACGCGGATGGCGACCGCCTGCAGGTCACGCTCGATGTCAGCGCACTGGCACAGGTTGCCGTGGCCTTGCCGTATGCCGGTGACCGCTGGCAGCTCGATGCGGTGCAGATGGATGGCCGACCCGCGATGTTCGCCGCGCGGGAATCCGACAACACGCTGTGGTTGCCGCTTGCACCCGGCGCGCATCGCGTCGTCCTGGGCGGTCGGCTCGCCAACGCTGAATCGGTGCAACTGAATTTTCCGCAGCCGCCACGCGCCATACGCGTGCGGAGCAGCGGCTGGGACAGCTCCGGCGTCACCAACGGCCGGCTGCTGTCGGGTTCGCTGGAGTTCACGCGCCGTCGCATTGCAGGTTCTGCTGCGGCGGCGCTGGCGCCGAGTGAATTCGCGCCCTTTGTGCATGTCACGCGCAATTTCGAGCTGGGCCTGGACTGGGGAATCAGCACGCAGGTGGAGCGCATTGCGCCACCTGCGGCACCATTGCAGGTGGAGGTGCCGCTGGTCGCCGGCGAGTCGGTGCTCACCGACGGCATCGAACTGCGCGACGCCAATCGCGTGGTGGTGGGGCTGGCGCGCGGACAGCAGCAGCTGGGCTGGCAGTCGCGGCTGGCGCGCGGCGACAGCATTGCCGTCGCACTTCCGGCCGATGCCGCGCGCACGGAGCTGTGGACCTTCCGCGTCAGCCCGCAGTGGCATGTGGAGTTCGCGGGCCTGCCGGCCTCGTTGCCGGAAGCACCGGAGGATGAGCGGTGGATCCATTTCTACTACCCGCGTGCCGGTGAATCGCTCAATGTGAAGGTGACGCGACCAGCCGCCGCAGCCGGCAGCACCTTCGCCATCGATGCCGTGCGGCATGTCAGCCAGTTCGGCAAGCGCTCGGTGAATGGCAGTCTCACCCTGGGTTACCGCAGCACGCAGGGCGGGCGGCAGACCATCACGCTGCCTGCATCGCTGCGGGTCACGCAGGTCACCGCCGATGGCGAGCCCGTGCCGGTGCGTCCCGACAAGGGACAGTTGTCGCTGTCGTTGCTGCCGGGCGAGCATTCCATCGACATCCAGTGGACGGCGCCGCGCGGTGCGGGGTTCGCGACCCGGCCGGACCGCATCGATCTCGGCAGTCCCGCCAGCAACATCACCACCACGGTGATGCTCGCGCAGGATCGCTGGCCGCTGTTCGTGCATGGCCCCGGCATCGGCACCACCGTGCTCTACTGGGGAGAGCTTGCCATCTTCGCGCTGCTCGCCTTCGGCCTGTCGCTGGTGCCTAAATCGCCGCTGCGCTTTCGCCACTGGCTGCTGCTGGGCCTGGGTCTTTCCACGCTTTCATGGCTGGTGTTCGCCGGCGTGGCGGTGTGGCTGCTGGCCATGCGCTGGCGCGAAAACTGGAACCACGCCGCAATGCCAGGCTGGTCCTTCAACGTTGCGCAGCTGGCGCTGGCAACCCTCACCGTCATCGCCGTGTCCAGCCTGGTGTTCTCCGGCATACGCTATGGCCTGCTGGCCACACCCGACATGGGCATCGCCGGGCCGGGCGGCTACGGCGCCTTCGAGTGGTTTGTCGATCGCAGCCAGTCGCTGCTGCCCGAGCCGGTGGTGATCAGCGTGCCGATCTGGGTCTACCGCCTGCTGATGTTCGCCTGGGCGCTGTGGATCGCTCTGGCGCTGTCGCGCTGGCTGAAGGATGCCTGGCGCGCCTGGACAGCCGGCGGCCTGTGGCGCGGCAAGGTCATTTTGCAGGCAGGAGAGTGACCGATTCGGTTTCCGGGTCGTAAAGGATCCGTGCTTCGCCGCGTTGCAGCTGCGCGATCACCTGCGCCACCTTCTGCTCGTGGGTGAATTCGAGGGCACCGTAGTCGGTGCCCTCGCGCAGCACGAAGGATTCCACCAGGCCCAGCAGCGCATCCTGCGAAAGGGCGGTGTGGGGCACTTCCACCGGTGCGGCGGATTCGGCCGGATCGTCGTCGGGCAGGTCCATGCCCACAGTTTGAGGCTTTTCAGGAAAGAAACGTGGCCCGTACGCCATAGCTTTCATAGATGGCGGCAGCACGCCGGTCGCACGTGAACAGTTGCGCGTCCTGCGACGCTGCGGTTGCTGCGACCAGGGCGTCATACGCCGCACCACCGGCTACAGAGTGTTCTGGCAAACCCCACACGAATTGCCGGTACGCCGGGGCGTCCAACCGCAGGAAGGGCTCGGGGAATCGCGCCTGGAGGAAGTCGCGTACTACATTACCAGCGCAGCGGTGCGGGGGAGGCAGGCGTGTCAGCACCGAATACGCTTCGATGGCACAGTGTTCGATGAGCCTTGTTCCCTGATCCAGTATTGATCGCGCCCGTTCGTGATGCTCGTGCCAGGATGCGAACGCCGCAATCACGACGCTCGTATCGGCAGTCTTCATCGACGAATGCGTTCCATCGTTTCACGCACTTCGTCCGAGGTCAGGCGCGGCAGAGGGGTTTCCGGGACGGCAACCACACCCCTGCCGCGTTTCACCAGCCTGACGGGTGTGGGCGCAGGCTCGATCTCGAGCCGCCCGTCAGTGGCGCGGACGTCCAGTGGCTGGCCTGGCCGAAGTTGCAGTGCGTCGCGCAGGGCCTTGGGTACGACGACGCGGCCAGCCGAATCTATGGTTGTCTTCATGGCAGAAATCATGGCAGAAAAATGGTACTCCTGAAAGCCGGCCGGTACGGATTTGAGCGCATTCGCCGCCGGGCAGCAGTCGGTGTTTCGCTGCTGTTCAGTCTGAAATGCGGCGCGGCCCCCCTGGCCCCGTTTACCCGCCCCCTCCGGGTGCGTAAAATGCGTCATGCGAATCCTCGAAGAGTCCCTTACGTTCGACGACGTCCTCCTGGTTCCCGCCAGCTCCGACGTCCTCGCCAGAGAAATCGACCTCGGCACGAAGCTCACCCGCACGGTGCGCCTGGGGTTGCCCATACTTTCCTCCGCCATGGATACCGTCACCGAGGCGCGCCTCGCGATCACCATCGCGCAGGAAGGCGGCATGGGTGTCATCCACAAGAACATGAACATCGAAGCGCAGGCCCGCGAGGTGGCCCGCGTGAAGAAGTTCGAAAGCGGCGTGATCCGCGATCCGATCACCGTCACGCCCGACATGACCATCCGCGAAGTGCTGGCGCTGACCAATTCGCGCGGCATCTCCGGCGTGCCGGTGGTCAATGGCAAGCAGGCGGTGGGCATTGTCACGCACCGCGACCTACGTTTCGAAGAAAAACTCGATGCGCCGGTGTCGTCGGTGATGACGCCGCGCGAACAGCTCATCACCGTGCGCGAGAATGCGCCAAAGAGTGAAGTGCTGGGCCTGCTGCACAGGCACCGCATCGAGAAGGTGCTGGTGGTCGATGCCAATTCGGAACTGAAAGGCATGATCACCGTGAAGGACATCCAGAAGGCGAAGGATTTCCCCCGCGCCAGCAAGGATGAAAACGGCCGCCTGCGCGTGGGCGCGGCGGTGGGTACCACGCCCGACACGCTCGACCGCGTGGCCGAGCTGCGCGATGCCGGCGCGGATGTGATCGTCGTCGATACCGCCCATGGTCACACCCGCTGGGTGCTCGACGTGGTTGCCGCCATCAAGCGCAAGTGGCCCGAGCTGCAGGTGATCGGTGGCAACATCGTCACCGGTGAAGCAGCGCTGGCTCTGGCCAGGGCCGGCGCCGACGGCGTGAAGGTCGGCATCGGTCCCGGCTCCATCTGCACCACGCGCATCGTGGCAGGCGTGGGGGTGCCGCAGATCTCCGCCGTGGCCAATGTGGCCAAGGCGCTGGAGGGCACGGGCATCCCATTGATCGCCGACGGCGGCATCC
>JAATEY010000104.1 GCA_015655465.1 Gammaproteobacteria bacterium
ACCAAGGCGGTGACCAAGGGCTACGCGATCGGCTCGGCCGGCCTCGCCGCGCTGGTGCTGTTCGCCGACTACACGCACAACCTCGAGATCGCCGGCAAGCTGGAAGTCTTCAGCCTGTCCGACCCGGCCGTGATCATCGGCCTGTTCATCGGCGGCCTGGTGCCCTACCTGTTCGGCGCCATGGCGATGGAAGCCGTGGGTCGCGCCGCAGGTTCGGTGGTCGTCGAAGTGCGCCGCCAGTTCCGCGAGATCAAGGGAATAATGGAAGGCACTGCAAAGCCGGACTACTCCCGGGCTGTAGATCTTCTGACCAAGTCGGCAATCAAGGAAATGATCGTTCCTTCGCTGCTGCCCATCCTGGTCCCGGTGGTGGTCGCCTTCGGCATGAATGCGCTGATGGGTCCTGGCGCCGGCGTCAAGGCTCTGGGTGGCCTGCTGATCGGCACCATCGTCACCGGCCTGTTCGTCGCCATCTCGATGTGCACCGGCGGCGGCGCCTGGGACAACGCCAAGAAGTACATCGAGGAAGGCCACTTCGGCGGCAAGGGCTCCGATGCCCACAAGGCTGCCGTGACGGGCGATACGGTTGGCGACCCCTACAAGGACACCGCCGGCCCCGCCATCAACCCGCTGATCAAGATCATCAACATCGTGGCGCTGCTGCTGGTGCCACTGCTGTAATGCCGGACGAACGCAGCGCCGACGAACATCTGTTGGCTGAGCGCCTGATACAGGCGCTCAATCTCGAACATCTTGCTGTTGGCGAGCTCTCTCCAACAGCAGCACTGTTCGGCCACGAGTCCGGCGGGTTGGGCCTGGACTCCATCGATGCGCTGGAAATAGCCCTGATGGTGCAGAAACACTACGGAGTCACGCTGCGATCGGAGGACCCGGACACCATCGCAGCCTTGACCTCCCTGCGCAGCCTGTCGGCATACGTTCTGGCGCAGCGCAAGCAATAGGGCAATGCCAGTTACGCCAGCGTCCGGCGCGCCTTGTGACCCGCTGGTCTGGCTGTCTACGGGACCACTGACGCGTGCCGCCTTTGCTGGCGCAGCACGGGAGCTTGCGAACCGGATGCCGGATCGCGCCCATGTCATCAATCTCTGTGCTGGCAGGCTGGCATTCATGCTCGGGTTCGTGGCAGCAGGATTGCGCGGCCAGACAACCCTGCTGCCCCATTCCCTTGCAGCCAGACAGCTTGAGGCGATTCGTGCCGCATATCCGGACTGCCACGTCCTGGACGACAGCTGCAAATCGGATCTGCAATGGCAGGATTCCCCGCGCAACGCCAGCCTGGACGTGGACGAGCAGGCCACGGCGGCCATTCTCTTTACCTCCGGCAGTACCGGCGTACCGCAGCCGCATCCCTGCACCTGGGGCTCGCTGGCCGCACTGGGCCGTCTGGACGCACAACGCCTGACAGGCTCCCGGCAGATGAATCTCGTGGTAACAGTTCCATCCCAGCATATGTACGGGTTGCAGACCTCGGTACTGCTGCAGCTGTTTGGTGATTGCTCCGTGCACGATGGCAAGCCGTTCTTTCCTGCAGATGTCGCCGCAGCATTGCGGGCCGTGCCTGCGCCGCGCGCGCTGATCACGACCCCGCACCATCTTCGCAGTTGCCTGGATGCAGGCGTGGCCCTGCCCCCGCTGGACATGGTTCTTTCCGCCACCGCACCGCTGGCTGCAGAGCTCGCCGAAAAAGCCGAATTGCTGTGGCAGACAACCTTGCTGGAGATTTACGGCTCGACGGAAGCGGGCACCATTGGTACCCGTCGGACGACAAGCGGCGAACCGTGGCAGTTGCTGCCCGGCGCGCGGCTGGACTGCACTGCGGATGGCGCCGTGTACCACGCCAGCCACCTGCCGGCGCCACTCGCCCTGACCGATGTCCTGGACCCCGTGTCGTCCGGCAGTTTCAGGCTGGTCGGTCGCGCCGCAGACCAGGTCAAGATCGCTGGCAAGCGGGCCTCGCTTGCAGAACTCAACAGGCTGCTGTTGCAGGTTCCCGGTGTCATCGACGGCGTCGTATTCGTACCGGAGAACGGCTCGCGCACGGCTGCCCTGGTGGTGGCGCCGCACCTCGCCGCAGCACAGATTGTCGGGGAGCTGGCCCAGTCGATGGATCCGGCATTTCTGCCCCGCCCGGTAGTGCTGCTGGAACGCCTGCCACGCAACGAGCTTGGCAAGTTGACACACACCGCGCTGCAGGAGGCCATCCGCTGATGGGCGCCGCCTGGGATGCCCAGCAGGAGCGCAGCACGCGCTTCATGGTGGCGCTGCTGGCCCGATCCGCCCTGCTCTTCGGGCGTCGTCTCATGCACCTGGTGCTGCTGCCTATCGTCGCCTACTTCCTGCTTACCAGCCCGGCCAGCGTGCGGGCGGCACGGGCGGCGCTGCGCCGCATTCTGCAGCGGAAGGTCGGCTGGCTGGATGTGGCCAGGAGTTTTCACTGCTACGCGGCCTGCGCCCTGGACCGGATATACCTGCTGAGCGGCCGCCCGGCCGGAATCGTCATTGACGTGTCGCGACCGCCTGAGGTGGTCGAAGCCGCCACGCAAGGTGGCAGCCTGCTGCTGGTCGCACATCTGGGCAGCTTTGAGGTGATGCGTACACTGGGCACGGAATCGCATGCGCTGCCGTTGTCGATCCTGCTCGACCGGCAACAGGGCCGGATGTTCATCGGCATGCTGGAGCGGCTCAATCCGTCCATGGCCGGCAATGTCATCGACGCCGGCCTGCGTGGACCGCAGCTGGTGTTGAAACTGAAAGAGGCGCTGGAGGCAGGTCGCATGGTCGGCATGATGGCCGACCGGATCCGCGCCGATGAACGCGGTGTCGAAGTCCAGTTCATGGGCGGCAAGGCGCGCCTGCCCGAGGGCCCATGGATGATGGCCGCAGCGCTGGGCGTGCCGGTGATCATGGGCTTCGGCCTGTATCGGGGAGGCTCGCGCTACACCGCGCACTTCGAGCTGTTGAGTCGGAAGATCGACCTGCCGAGGCAGCGCCGGGCTGAAGCCATGCAGGAGGTGGCCCAGCGATACGCATCGCGGCTCGAGCACTACACCCGCCAGGCTCCATACAACTGGTTCAACTACTACCCGTTCTGGCAATGAATGCATTGCTCATCAGCCAGTACACGGCGACTTCGGCATTGGGCCACGGCCGCGATGCGCACGCCGAGGCGCTTGCAGCCGGCCGCAGCGGACTGCGGCAGCGCCGTTTCGAGACCTGCACACTGCAGTGCTGGCTGGGTGAAGTTGCGCAGCTGGACCAGCCGTTGCCTGCCCAACTTGCCAGCTGGGAGTGCCGCAACAACCGCCTGGCATGGCTGGCGTTGCAGCAGGACGACTTCCTCGGCGCAAGCCGGCAGCTCCGCGAACGATACGGCGCCGCCCGCATAGGTGTCTTCATCGGCACCAGCACGGCGGGCATCCACTCTGCGGAACTTGCCTGGCGCGAACTCCCCACCGGGAGCGCGCTACCCGCGTGGTTCGACTACCGCCATACGCATAACATCCATTCCACTGCGGCATTCGTGTCAGCCGTCGTGGAAGCCAGCGGCCCCTGCCAGACCATTTCCACTGCCTGCTCTTCCAGTGCCAAGGTGTTCGCCGCAGCCACACGTGCCATGCAAACCGGCTTCTGCGACGCAGCAATCGTCGGCGGCGTCGACAGCCTGTGCCTGACCACCCTGCACGGATTCAACTCACTGCAGCTGCTGTCGGCAGAGGTATGCCGGCCCGCCGATATCGAGCGTGCCGGCATCTCCATAGGCGAAGGCGCCGGCTTCGCGATTCTCGAGCCAGCGGGAGCCAATGCCGCAGGCGCGCCGCTGCTGCTCGGCTATGGAGAAAGCAATGATGCGCACCACATGTCTGCGCCGCATCCGCAGGGCGCCGGCGCCCTGCTGGCAATGCAGGCGGCCCTGCAGCGCGCGGAGCGCACGACGAACTCCATCGACTATGTGAACCTGCATGGCACGGGCACGCGGGCCAACGATGCTGCCGAGGATCAGGCCATCGTGAACCTGCTGGGAGAACACACACCCTGCAGCTCCACCAAAGGCTGGACAGGCCATACGCTGGGAGCCGCAGGCATCATCGAGGCAGTCATTTCGCTGCTGTGCATCGAGCAGGGGCTGCTGCCCGCCAGCCTGCAGACCCGCCGTGTAGATCCCGGGATCCGGGCGAACATACTGCTGCAGAACCGCCGCGCAGCCGTCAGGACCGTCCTCAGCAACTCCTTCGGCTTCGGCGGCAGCAACTGCTGCCTGCTGTTCGGTGCCGCAACTTGAGCGCGCTGCCTGCAGCCTTTCTCGATGCCATAGGCCTGGCAGCGCCAGGCCTGCCGGACTGGACTTCGTCCCAGGCCATATTGCGCGGCGAGCAGCCATACATTGCAGCAGCACTACCCCCCTACCTGCCCACACTTCTGCCAGCCAACGAGCGGCGGCGTGCCTGCGCTGCGATACGCACGGCGTCCCGTGCAGCCGAACAGGCTGTCGACGGCTGCAACCCTGCGGGGCTCGCTACCGTGTTTGCCTCTTCCGAAACCAATCTGCATATCGCGGCTCGCCTGTGTACCGCCCTGGCGGATGGACTTCGACAGGTGTCACCCACCGACTTCCATGCCTCCGTGCACAATGCGGCGGCTGGCAACTGGAGCATCGGCACGCGTTCGCAACAACCCTCTACCGCCGTGGCGGGCTGGGAGAACTGCTTTGCCATCGGATTGATGGAAGCGGTCGCCATGGTTGCTGCAGAACAGGCAGACACGCTGCTGGTCACCTACGATCTCGAGCCGCCGGCAATCATGTCCGACAGGAGCCTGGCCACCCAGGGCTATGCAATGGCCCTGCGCCTGAGCCCGCGGGCCACAGCCCGTACGCTGGCGCGATTGCAGTTGCAGACCGCAGAGGCCACTGCAACCACCATGACTGGTCATTCGCTTGCAGCCATGCATATGTCATGTCCGGCAGCGAGGTCCTTGCCACTGCTGGAAGTCGTCGCCCTGCGCCGGTCTGCAACAGTATTCCTGCAACATGGAAATCATCCTGGCAGCACCGCACTGGCAGTCAGCGTTGAAGCGCTGTAGCAGCGGCGCTCAGGTTGTAGCGCTGTCGTGAGCTGCCTAGAATGCAGTCGCATGTTGATGCAGCATCTGGACTATCTGCGCCGCCTTGCCGGAACCGGCCTGAGCTTCGTGCTGTTCGGAGCCGGTGGCGTCGTCATCGGCGTGATTGCATTTCCGTTGATCTGCCTGATCAGTCGCGGGGACGCACGCCGCAGAATCCGGGCCCGATGGCTGATTCACAAGGCGTTTGCCCTGCATCTGGGCACGATGAAGTTTCTCGGAGTGCTCGACTACCGCATCGACGGGCTGGAACAACTGCACCAGAGCCGCGGCGAGCTCATCGTGGCCAATCATCCCACGCTGATAGACGTGGTGTTCCTGATATCCCAGTTGCCGCAGGCCGACTGCATCGTCAAGGCACCGCTGTGGAACAACCTGTTTACGCGCGGCCCGGTACGGGCTGCCGGCTATGTGCTCAATGACGGTACACCAGGTGTCATAGACGTGTGCGCGCAGCGACTGAAAAGTGGCGCCTCACTGGTGATCTTTCCCGAAGGCACACGTACGGTCCGCAATTCCCGCCTGAACGGGTTCCAGCGCGGCGCGGCCAATATCGCCGCCCGTGCCGGTGCGCCCTGTCGACCGGTGGTCATTCGCTGCGATCCCGCGACCCTGACGAAGAATGAAAAGTGGTACCACATTCCCGCGCGCCGTTTTGTCCTGACCATGGAGGTATGCGACGTCATGCCGGTTGAACATCTGCTGTCGCGCGCAGGCAATGCCAGCATTGCCGCGCGGCGCATCAACGACATGCTGCATACCTTCTTTTCGGAGCGGCTGGCCGAGGCCCCGCCGCTGGTTCGCTCGCCATGAGCAGGCCACCGATGCGATCCCGCGGAGAGATCCTCGACGCGCTCAGATCGGTGATGGCGGAATTGTTTGAAATACCACCGGGGAAAATCCTCCCGGAATCGCATCTGTACACCGACCTGGACATCGACAGCATCGACGCGGTCGATCTGGTGGTGAAGCTGCGCGAAATTACCGGCAAGAAGGTCCGGCCGGAAGATTTCAGGCAGGTACGAACCATCGACGACGTAATCGATGCCGTGGAAAAAATGCTCGCTGCATGAAATCCGTCCTGCAGGCAGTACTTGCGCTTGCCATCATGGCCTATCCGATCGGAGTCTACTTCGGCCTGGCACGTATTGGAGTCGTGCCCATCGCATGCCTGCTGGCCGCGCTGGCGCTGGCGCGCATGGCGCTCGTGCGCCGCGAACGGCGGCTGCGGATCGCGTCCAGCCTGGCACTGGCGGTTGCCCTGGCGGTCGCGGTTGCCAGCGCGCTGACCCGCGACAGCGCATGGCTGCGCTACTACCCGATGCTCATCAACCTGACTGCCCTGACGGTGTTTGGCTGGTCGCTTCTGCACCCTCCCAGCGTAATAGAGCAGTTGGCGCGCCTGCACACGCCCCAGCTGCCTGCGGAAGGTGTTGCCTGGACCAGGGCAGTGACCAGGGTGTGGTGCGCATTCTTCGTGCTCAACGGCAGCGTGGCCTGGTACACGGCGCGTTTTGCAACCCTGCAGACATGGACGCTCTACAATGGCTTTATCGCCTACCTGCTGATCGGTTTGCTGCTTGGGGGTGAATTCCTGCTGCGTCCAAGAGGTTCGCAACACAGATGAATGCCGCCGAACTGCCGGAAGTTGTCAGTGTCGCGCAAACCGGCGGCGAGGTACGGATCGAAGCCAGCGTCCCGGCAGGCCTCACCTTCCTGTCGGGTCACTTCCCCGACGCACCAGTGGTGGCTGGCGTGGTGCAGCTGGCCTGGGTCGAACACTATGCGCGCCAGCACCTGCCGCTGTCCGGCGAGTTCAGCGGCATGGAGCAGCTGAAGTTCCAGCGCCTGCTGCGTCCGCACGATCCGTTCACGCTGCGGCTCACCCTCGCGGGATCCGGCCGGCAAGTGACATTTCGCCTCGACAACGCAGCCCACGTATTTTCGTCCGGCAAACTGCTGTTTGGTGCCTGATTCCCGTGCCAGAAATCAACGTCTGCGCAATGGTTCCTGTCTACAATCATCCGGCACGGTTGCGGTCCCTGGTCGCTGCCCTGCGAATCCACTCACTGCCTGTATTGCTGGTCGACGATGGCAGCTCGGATGACTGCCGCGCGTTGATCGACGGGCTTGCGCAGGCAGATCACGTCCACTGCCTGCGACACGCGAGCAACCGCGGCAAGGGTGCCGCGATCATGAGCGGGCTCACCTGGGCCCGCGCACAGGGGTTCTCGCATGCGCTGCAGATCGACGCCGACTACCAGCACGAGCCCTCCGACATTCCCCGGTTTCTGGACGCGGCGCGCCAGCACCCGCAGGCACTGGTCTGCGGACTGCCGGCATTCTCTTCCGACATGCCGCGCACGCGCCGCTATGCCCGTTACCTGACGCACGTGTGGGTGTGGATCAACACGCTGTCGCTCGACATTCGCGACAGCATGTGTGGATTCCGGATCTACCCGGTGGCAGCATGCTGCGACCTGATAGCGCGGCAACGCATGGGACCGCGCATGAGTTTCGATACGGAGATCGTAGTGCGCTACCACTGGCAGGGCGGGCAGATTGTCGGCGTCCCGACGCCAGTCCGCTATCCTCCCGGCGGGGTCTCGCACTTCCGGATGCTGGAAGACAACCTGCGCCTGTCGCATATGCATGCCCGGCTGTTCTGCGGCATGCTGTTGCGCGCACCGCAACTTGTCTGGCGCAGACTGCAGTCATCGGCAAGGCGCCTGCCATGAACGCATCCGCGTGCACCGGTGAGGTGGAGATCGTCATTCCCTTCCACGATGTCGACATGATGCAGGTGGCCTGGCACGGCCACTATCTCAAGTATTTCGAACTGGCGCGCGGCGTGCTTCTGGATCGCATCGGCTACAACTACCGGGAGATGCAGCAGTCCGGCTACCTGTGGCCGGTGATCGAAGTGCACGTGCGCTATCCTGGCCGGACGGTATACGGCCAGCGCGTGCGCGTGCAGGCGATGCTCGACGAATGGGAGAACCGGTTGCGGATCAGTTACCTGCTTACCGATGTGGAATCGGGAAGGCGACTCACCACCGGGCACACCGTGCAGGTGGCGGTGCACATCGCAAGCGGCGAGATGCAATTCACCTCGCCGGCTGTGCTGCGCGAAAGACTGCAAGCCACGCCATGATGCGGCGAATCATTGCCTGCGCCCTGCTGGCGATGCTTGCTTCAACGACGCAGGCAGACACGCTGCAGGATGTGCTGTCGAAGCTTGCGGCAAAGCCCATGGTCAGGGCCGACTTCACCCAGGAAAAAACCGCGCCCGGGCTTCGCAAACCCCTGCTGTCCACCGGCACGCTGGTGTTCTCCCACACGCAGGGCGTATTGCTGTCGATGCAGACGCCCGCCAGCTCGGAACTGGTCATGAGCGACACCACCATCGTGCAGAGGACCTCGGGCAAGGCGACGCGCCTGCGCCTTGGCGGTTCGCCATACGCCGCCGTGGCAAGCGTGTTCAGCCATCTCGCCAGCGGCGACGCGGCGCGGTTG
>JAATEY010000229.1 GCA_015655465.1 Gammaproteobacteria bacterium
ACAACAGGTCTCGCATTACACCCTGCATTTCCCCGGAATGTAAGCTGTCTCCTACACCCGACACTGTCGAAAAAAACGTTGCCGAAGCGGGTGGGATTATGGTCAAGTGCAGTACCCGCGAAAAATGTGCAGCAACGAATGTTGCTCACTGCGGTTTTACTTGACCAGTTGGCTGGGGGATTGCTCCACATGAAGAGGATTTAAAAAGGAAGAACACTCTCGGAATCAAGATTGCCGCTGTTGCTGCTTTTGCTGCGCTGGCTGGCTGCACGGACCTCAAGCCGCTGCAGGCTGATATCGACAGCCTGAAGACGCAGGTGGGCAAGCTGTCGTCGGATGTGGCTGCAATAAAGGCCGACAGATCGGCTGCCGATGCCGCTGCGGCTGCCTCGGCTGCTGCTCGTGCTGCCTCGACCCAGGCTGGTGCTGCCTCCAGCGCTGCTTCGGCTGCTTCGGCGAAGGCTGATGCCGCACAGGCTACAGCGAACAAGGCCCTGGCTGATGCTGCGGCTGCCCAGGCTGGTGTCAACGACCTGAACGAGAAGATCGACCGGATGTTCAAGCGTTCGGTATCGAAATAAGCGCAAGCCTGGTTTCGAAGCAAAAACGCCGCGCGATGCGCGGCGTTTTTGCTGGAACCTGCACAGGCCACGCCGTTACATGCGTACGAGGGCGGCTCCCCAGGTAAAGCCGCCGCCGAAAGCCTCGAGCAGTATCAGGTCGCCTTTCCTGATGCGGCCATCGCGCACACCCGTATCGAGCGCCAGCGGCACCGATGCGGCAGAGGTGTTGCCGTGGTCCTGCACGGTGACGATCACCCGTTCCATCGGCAGGTCCAGCTTCCGGGCCACGGCCTGGATGATGCGGATATTGGCCTGGTGAGGCACCAGCCAGTTGATCGCCGACTTCGGCAGCCCGTTCTTCGCCAGCACCTCGTCCACCGAATTGCCGAGCATGGTCACGGCCACCTTGAAGGTCTCGCGACCGGCCATGCGGATCACGGCACGATTGCCGGAATCCGGCGGATAGCCCTTCGAGACGCCACCGGTGCAATAGAGCAGATCCTTGTAGCTGCCATCAGCATGCAGTTGCGTCGAAAGGATGCCCGGCTCTTCCGAGGCTGCCAGTACCACGGCACCGGCGCCATCGGCAAACAGGATCGCGGTGGTGCGATCGGTAAAATCGGTGATGCGGGTGAGCGTTTCGGCGCCAACCACCAGCGCCCGCTTTGCTTCTCCCGCACGCACGAACTTGTCCGCGATCGACAGCGCATAGATGAAGCCGCTGCATGCAGCTTCAACGCTGAACGCTGGCGCACCGGTACAGCCCAGGCGGGCCTGCAGCAGCGTGCCGCAGTTGGGGAACACGAGATCGGGGGTCGCCGTGGCAAACACGATCAGGTCGATGTCGCCGGGTGCGAGGCCAGCGGCTTCGATGGCACGCCGCGCGGCATGTTCGGCCATGTCGACGGTGGTTTCGCCCTCGGCCGCGTAGTGGCGCTGCTCGATGCCGGTACGCTCACGGATCCACTCGTCGGTGGTGTCCATGAGCTTCTCGAGCTCGGTGTTGTGGACCACCCGCTCGGGAAGATACGAACCGGTGCCGATGATTCGCGCGTTCATCGATGGGCCGGGGCCACGCGTGGAACGCGCAGCCGGTTACGGCACAAAGGCTTCAGTCCTGATCGGCAGCGTCGGCGCGCGGCTCGATCACGCGCTTGCCGCGATAGAAGCCATCGGGCGTGATGCGATGCCGCAGGTGTGTTTCACCGGACTGCGGATCGATCGACAGGGCGGGCGCTGCAAGCCCATCGTGCGAGCGGTGCATACCGCGCTTGGAGGGAGTCTTGCGACTCTTTTGAACTGGCATTTCGCTATATCTCCGTAAATCACTGCTTCGATCGACCCGGCTTCAGCAACGCGCCCAGGGCGGCGAACGGTCGCTGCGTCGGCTCAACAAAACTCTCCGTCTTCCGCTCGCCCTGCTCATTCGGGCATTGCCCTTCAGGGTGTCGCGGTGCTGCCGGCAATGCCAGCAGCAATTCTTCTTCCACCAGATCCGCAAGACGCATCCTGCCTTCCGGTGCCAGCGCTGTTTCCAGCTCCGGCGGAACTGCCGCCGCATCCGCGTCCGACCCGACCAGCGCCACCCGCGACTGGCTTTCGACTGGCAGCAGCATCGGCTCAAGACACCGCTGGCAGCGCACTTCAAGCGTTGCCACCAGCTCGACATCGGCAACGATGCGCCCCTGATCCATGGCCAGCGCCACCGAACCAGTCACCATGCCATCACGGCGGGTCAGCTGTTCCGCGATGCGTTCCAGTCGATTGACCGGCACCGCCAGCGTGACCGTTCGCGCCTCTTCGGCGAGAACCGCGACATTGCACAGTTTCAAGCCGTCGTCAGGCATGGGGCGCGTATCATAGGTATGCACCCGATGGGGTGCAAGTCCTTGTTTAGTCTGGTACATGCCCGCAATGCCCGTGATCCTGCTGGCTTCCACCTCTCCGCATCGGCAGGCGCTGCTGGCACGCCTGGGGCTGCCATTCGACTGCCTGGCCCCCGGCGTGCCTGAAAACGTGCTGCCGGGAGAGCTGCCCGGGGTGCGCGCCGCGCGCCTGGCGCTGGCCAAGGCCCGGGCCGTGGCGACTGCGCATCCCGCAGCCATCGTCATCGGCAGCGATCAGGTGGCGAGCCTTGACGGCCCCACCGGACCGGTGCTGCTGCACAAGCCCGGCGATCGCAGCACCTGCCACCAGCAGCTGCGCGCCATGTCGGGTCGGAGCGTGCGCTTTGAAACTGCGGCGGCGGTCATGCATGGCACCACCCTGTTCACCCACACCGACCTTACGCAGGTGCGCTTTCGCCACCTGGAGGATGCCGCGATCGAATCCTACATGGACCGTGAGCCGTCCTTCGATTGCGCCGGCGGCTTCAAGTGCGAGGGTCTCGGCGTGACCTTGTTCGAGTCGATCGAGTCGCGCGACCCGACGGCGCTGGTCGGCCTGCCGCTGATCTGGGTTTGCGGGGCGCTGCGCCAGCTGGGCGTTTCGCCCTAGAGGCTGCCGCTTTCGCCCTGACTGCGGGTGGTGGCCTGCGCCCGGCCGAAGGCGACTTCTTCCTGACGATGCGCGCCGTTGCAATGCCTGGTTTGGCGACACCAGCCGGTTTCACCATGTCGCCCCTGGCCGTGAGCGCATCCACCACTGCATGCAGCTCGGGCGGCAGCGGCGCGCTGACGCTCATCGGCACCTTGCGGGCCGGGTCTTCGAACCCGATGCTGTGCGCATGCAGGAAAATGCGATTGAGACCGAAGGCGCGCAGCTGCTTGTTGTAGTCCGGATCGCCGTATTTTTCATCGCCTGCGACCGGATGCCCGGCGTATGCCGCATGCACACGAATCTGGTGCGTGCGACCGGTGATCAATTGCACTTCCAGCAGCGTGGCGAGGCCGCCGAAGAACTGCACCACGCGAAAATCGCTGGCTGCATCCTTGCCGCTGGCATCGACCTTGACCGTGCGTTCGCCGCCCACGCGCGTGTCCGTGCGCAGCGGTGCATCGATGCGCTTCCTGCCCAGCTCCCACTTGCCGCGCACCAGCACCAGGTAACGTTTGTCGAAGCCGTCGTCCTCGCGCAGCAGCGCATGCAGGCTGCGCAGTGTGGACATCTTGCGTGCCACCAGCAGGCAGCCGCTGGTGTCGCGGTCCAGGCGATGCACGAGCTCAAGGGTTTCATCCGGGCGCGCAGCGCGCAGGGCTTCGATCACACCCGCGCTGATGCCACTGCCGCCATGCACGGCTATGCCCGAAGGTTTGTTGATCACCAGCAGACGCTCGTCCTCGTAAAGCATGGCGCGACCGAGTTCCTCGCCCAGCCGCGACACTGCGCGCGGCGGCGCCCGTGGCACGTCGGCCACCACCGGCACCTCCAGCCGTACCGGCGGCACACGCAGCACATCGCCCTGGGCAACACGCACCTCGCCACTCGCCCGCTTGCCATTCAGCCGCACCTCACCCTTGCGCAGCAGCCGGAACAACCGGGTGTGCGGCACCATGGGCAGCAGTCGCGCCAGCACCTTGTCCAGCCTCTGGCCGGCGTCCTCGGCCCCCATCACCTCGGTACGCAGCGCGGTTTTTCCCGGGGCGGGATGCGCGCCCTCCCGAAGCTCACTCTGGGCCGATTCGACAGGCAATTCGCCGCTCATGGCAGACATCAGGATGTAAGACCTTGTTTTAAAAGCAGCTGTGAGTATACTCGCCGCCACGTGCCCCCACCGCGACGGCTGCTTGTCCTGCAAGGACATCACCCCAACGAGCGGCACGGAACATTGCGACGGTAAGGCGTCGCATCATCAGTTGATCCCGTCAAAACGGATCATCGTGTGGCAGGCCAAAGGTTTCATTGGCTCCCGTCGCTGCAAGGGCTTCAACCCAGGCCCGCATCACGGTGAGCTCATCCCTGACGGTCGGCAGTAGTTACGGATTGCGGCGCTTTCGTGTCAGAGGCGAAGGCGACAGGTTCATTCATACAGTGCACGTAACAATTCGCACCTTTCTGGTCAGCATGCTGGCCCAGCTGGACGCGTTCTTCTGCCTTCCCCGGTTCGATTTCGCGCCCGCATTCGCGCGCGCGTCCTCCTCTGTGCCCGTCACTCAATTCATCTTGAGTGAAATTCATGAAACGAATGCTCGTCAACGCAACTCAGCAGGAAGAGTTGCGCGTTGCCATGGTCGACGGTCAGAAACTGTACGACCTCAGCATCGATATCCCCTCCCGCGAACAGAAAAAAGCCAACGTCTATAAAGCCCGGATCGCCCGCATCGAGCCTTCGCTCGAAGCGGTGTTTGTCGATTACGGCTCCGAGCGCCATGGCTTCCTGCCGCTGAAGGAAATCTCGAAAGAGTTTTTCCGTGACGGCCAGCCGCAGGGCAACCGCAACATCCGCGAGATCCTGTCCGAAGGGCAGGAAATCGTCGTGCAGGTCGAGAAGGAAGAGCGCGGCAACAAGGGCGCAGCCCTGACCACCTACATCAGCCTTGCCGGACGCTTCCTGGTGCTGATGCCCAATTCCCCGCGCGCCGGCGGCGTGTCGCGCCGCATCGAAGGCGAGGAGCGGGACCAAATGCGCGAGGCCATGAATGGCCTGCAAATCCCCGATGGCATGGGAGCCATCGTGCGTACCGCAGGGGTGGGCCGCTCGACGGAGGAGCTGCAGTGGGATTTGAACAATCTCAAGGCTGCGTGGGACGCCATCGAACTGGCGAACGACGGCAAGCCGGCGCCTTTCCTGATTTTCCAAGAAAGCGACGCCGTGACGCGCGGTCTTCGCGATTATTTTTCCGACGGCGTCGGTGAATGTCTGAGCGATCAACCTGAAGCCTTTCAGAAGGCCCAGGAATACATGCAACGCTTCATGCCGCCTGACGCG
>JAATEY010000092.1 GCA_015655465.1 Gammaproteobacteria bacterium
ATGGCTGCCTTCTGACTGTCGGCGAGCAGGTAGTCGTAGTGAGGAACCGATTGGGCATGCCACTGCAATTCCGGCACGGGAAGGATTCGACCCAACACTCGCCCAGGCACGAGAACATCAACGCGCAGTCCATCCCGACCGGGCAGTTTGACGGAAGTGGAAGTGGAAGCGGCGTGGCTCGGCATGCCTGGAACTTCTGTGAATGGGAGTTGTGTGGCTTGCATGCTCGACAGGAATGAGATGGGTGTTGCGAGCTTCAATCGTTGTCGCCGTGCAAGATCCACATCCTGGGTTCGCGCGGCAACAGCCATGGCACCGTACTCATTCAGCCATGCCATGTAGGCGAGCGTGCCAACCACGGCGAGGCCGGCTTCGAAGACCTTGCGGGAATGCAATTAAACCAGAATGCTCGCCACACCCTTGTCCGCGACCTGATAGCCAAGCTTTCGCAGGTTCGAAACCTGCCTGGTCATCCATTCGGAATACGCGATGCGATCGGACATCGACTTGTAGGCATCAACGTCATCCTCGGGACCAACAAATTCCTCGGCCTGCTTACCCGGGGTTGGGTAGTAGATTCGGTACCAGTAGGCGTGGCCGGTGCCATTGCGCTTGTAGAGCATGCCCGGAGTGCCGCGAAGAAGGTCGCCGGTCGCGTTCGCACGCTCTTTCATCTCCGCGTACTGCGTGCGGTAGGCAAGATCGTGCAGGCGGTAGAGATGAGCAGTCACGGATCTTTTACCCAATGAATTATAATTCTATTGGGTAATGCACGTGCCCGCAAGGCAAGTTGTGCTCAAGGGAGCGCCTTCCCTTCGCGGCGACATCCCGGGAATCTGAACCGGCCCGGTTCTTGCTAGATCTGGTATGTCGGACTTTTCGGAGACGCGCGATGGGCAAGGTTCTGTATCTCGACGACTTCCGTCCTACGGTAACGGACAGCATGCGCTGCTTGTTCTGTGGAACGGTGCACATTCTGCGGCACGTTACGGGCACGCGGACTCCCTATTTCCCTTGTCCTGGCTGTGATGAAACTACCAGCGTGCCCGAGTGGAGCCTTGAATTGCGCTGATGATGCACGGTTACGGGGCAGTGGCAGCTTCGCGAAGCCCCGAGGCTGGCGTCGACAAATCGACAACCGTCCTCGCCGCCGATCTGCGCTGCGATTCTTCCAGCGCGGATTGAGCTTCAGCGGGGCAAAACCGTCGCGGACAAACTCCGCTGCGGATTCCCGGCCATGAGCAAGGGTGGCCGAAGCAGCTTTTTTCGGCTTGCCGTGGGTCACCTGATCGCGAGACTTCTGTGCTTCCTTGCCGCTCAGCCGAACCGCCCCAAATGTCGTGCTTCGTATGCTCATGGGCAAAAAAGCGAACTTGAGTTGCAGATTTTGGTGGGTCGTGCGCGATTCGAACGCGCGACCAACTGGTTAAAAGCCAGCTGCTCTACCGACTGAGCTAACGACCCGGTTAGGAGGGGGCGGATAATACCGGATCAGGCCCGCGCGCGCTTCAGGCGTAGCGCGTAGGGTCCGGCAGGCCGGCGGTGGCAAACCCCTCGCGCCGCAGGCGGCAGGAATCGCAGCGGCCGCAGGCCTCAAGCTGGTCGTTGGCCTGGTAACAGGACACCGTTTGACCGTAATCCACGCCCAGCTCTACTCCGGTACGGATGATCCCGGCCTTGCTCATGCGCAGCAGCGGCGCCTGGATATGCAAGCGCCCGCCCTCTACTCCGGCCCGTGTGGCAAGCCCTGCCAAGGTCTCAAAGGCGCTGATGAAATCGGGCCTGCAATCGGGATAGCCGGAATAATCGACGGCATTTACGCCGATGAAAATGTCGTGCGAACCGGTGACTTCGGCCCATCCCAGGGCCAGCGCCAGGAACAGCGTATTGCGGGCCGGCACGTAGGTCACCGGGATGCCTGCGGTCGCAGACTCCGGCACCGCGATGCGTGAATCGGTCAGGGCCGAACCGCCGATGTCCGCCAGATCCACATGCATCTGCCGGTGCTCCACTGCGCCCAGCTGCCGCGACAGGGTGCGCGCTGCCTGCAGTTCGACAGCATGCCGCTGGCCGTAACTGACTGCCAGCGTGCGGCAGACAAAGCCCTGCGAGCGGGCGATGGCCAGCGCCGTGGCGGAGTCCAGTCCGCCCGACAGCAGCACGATGGCATTGCGTTCGCCCATCAGCGCCCCGGTGTATTGCCCCAGAGGATCTTGTGCAGCTGCACCTGCATGCGCACCGGCAGTCGATCTTCCAGGATCCAGTCGGCAAGCATGCGTGCGGGCAACTGCTCGTGGCTGGGTGAAAACAGCACGGTGGCCTGATCCGGCAGGCCGCGTGCGCGCAGCAGTTCGCGGCTCCACTCGTAGTCGGCGCGATCGCAGATCACGAACTTGATCTGGTCGTGCCCACGCAGCAACTGCAGTTCATGGAGCAGGTTGCGCTCTGTTTCACCCGAAGCCGGGGTTTTCACATCCACCACGCGTGCCACGCGTGGGTCGACGGCGGCCACGGACATCGCGCCGCTGGTTTCCAGCGATACCTTGTAGCCGGCATCACAAAGCCGGGTCAGCAATGGCAGACAGTTCGGCTGCGCAAGCGGCTCGCCACCGGTTACGCACACGTGTGCCGCACCCAGGCTGGCGACCTGCTCCAGAATCGCATCGAGCGTCATCCACGCACCGCCGGTAAACGCATAGCTGGTGTCGCAGTACTGACACCGCAGCGGGCAGCCAGTCAGCCGCACGAATGCCGTGGGGAAGCCCACGGCATCACCCTCGCCCTGCAGCGAGCGGAAAATCTCGGTGATCTTGAGCCGCGGCGCGGCCTGACGCTCGCTCATCGGGTCCATTGACCGGCGGTTCGGCTACGGCTTTGGCAGCTTTGCCAGCCGCTCGGCTGCCAGTCTGGCAGCGTCGGAATCCGGATATTTCGCGACCAGCTGCTGCAGCGTGACCCTGGCCGCCGGCAGCTTGTTCTGCTCTGCCTGCGTATAGCCAAGCTTCAGCAGCGCATCGGGCACCTTGCGGGAGTTGGGCCAGTTGCTGATCACACCCTGAAACGCGGCCGCTGCGTGGTCGTATTCCTGCGTCACGTAATAGGCCTCGCCCAGCCAGTACTGCGTGTTGTCGGCCAGCGCCCCGTTCGGGTACGCGGCTGCAAGACCGCGCAGGATTTCCACTGCAGAGGCGTAGTTGCGCGCCTTGAGCTCATCCAGGGCGCGCGCGTACTGCGTCTGCTCGTCGCCAGCGGCCGGGGGCGGCGGGTTTGCAGCCGTGGCCGTTGCTGCAGATGCGGCCGCGACTGCCGCCGACGCTGCTGCAGCTGCCGCCTCGCCCAGACGCTTGTCCAGGTCGGCATAGAGATCGCGCTGCTCCTTGCGCAGTTTGACGTTCTCGTTCTGCAATTCCTCGATGCGCCCGCGCAGCCCGCGGATCTCTTCCTGCTGGGCATCGATCCGCTGCGCCATCTGGATCAGGCTCTGGTTCGACACGATGCGGTCGATCCGGCCGACGCGTGCGTCGAGGTCGTCCAGGCGCACCTGCACCGGGTCGACCTTTGGCGTGGTTGCGCAACCCGCCAACGCCAGTGAAACCGCGACAACGGTGAGCCCGGATCTCATCGCCTTCTCCACTTCAGTTGATGTAGACGATCTCGACGCGGCGATTCTTCGAATACGCGTTTTCGTCACTGCCAATGGCCGCCGGACGTTCTTCACCATAGCTCACGGTGGCGATCTGCGAATCCTGTACGCCCTGCAGCGCCAATGCCCGCTTCACGGTTTGCGCACGCCGCTCGCCGAGGCCGATGTTGTACTCGCGTGACCCGCGCTCGTCGGAATGGCCCTCGAGACGCACACGCACCGTGGCATTGCCGGCCAGGAAGCGGCCATGTGCTGCAATCACATCGATGAATTCGTTGCGGATATCGCTGCTGTCGAAATCGAAGTAGATCACCCGCTGCGCGGCCAGTGCACCTGCAGGGCCGAGCGCACCGCCGGCAGTAGTGCCGCGGTCGACATTGACCGTGGCTACCCCGGAGGTTTGCGCACCGACACCGGTGCTGGTGGCGGGGCCAGTGCCCGCCGAAGTTGTCGCCCCCGCATCGGTTGGCGCATCGGCCTTCGGTTTGTTGCCGGTACAGGCAACCATCAACACCGCGGTCGAAACCAGAGCCATCAGAAATTTACGATTCAATTGCCGCTCCCGCGCGCCGCACATCGGGCGCCTGCTATCCATTATGACACCTGTCGTCAGTTCGCGAACGGTCCCCACACCGGCTCACGAACTTCACCTTGATCGGATTTCAGCCGCAGACTCACCTGTCCGTCGACCGAAACCGTGGCCAGCACGCCCTGACTGCGTTCCCGACCCGCGTAAATCAATACTGCGCCATTGGGCGCAAAACTTGGCGATTCATCGAGCGTGCCCCGCGACAGCGTCGTGATCTGGCCGCTGGCCAGATCCATCACGCCGATGCGAAAAGCACCGCCCTCCTGCGTCATCAAGGCCAGTTGCCTGCCGTCGGGCGAGACACGCGGACGCGCCGCGTAGGAGGCACCGAAGCTGATCCGTTTTACGCGCGCCGAAACCTGCGGGGCCGCAGCATAGATCTGCGGCGCACCGCCACGATCGGAAGTGAAGTACAGGGTCTGGCCATCCGGCGACCAGGCGGGTTCCGTGTCGATGGCCGGATCGTCGGTGATGCGCGTGAGGCTCTGCGATGCCAGATCCAGCACGTAGATATCCAGATTGCCAGCGCTGCCGGAAAGCGTCAGCGCCAGGCGCTTGCCGTCCGGCGAAAACGCCGGCGCACCATTCACGCCCACGCGGGCTGACACCTGCCGTCGTTCACCGGTGCGAATGCGCTGCACGAACACCGCCGCAACGCGATTTTCGAACGATACATAGGCCAGCCATTCGCCGTCGGCAGACCAGGCCGGTGACATGATGGGTTGTTGCGACTGCATGGCGATCCGCGCGTTCTCGCCATCGGCATCGGCAATCAGCAGCTGGTAGCGCTGGTTCGGCGGCTCGCCATCCACCGAGATATAGGCGATCCGGGTGGCAAATGCGCCACGCACACCGGTCAGCTTTTCGAAAACCCGATCGGCTACGCGATGCGCACCATTGCGGATTGCGTCCTGCGGCACGGTCACCGATTCATTCAACTGCACCTGCCCCGTCAGCACATTCACCAGCTCGAAATTCAGCGTAACGGTCGCGCCTGCGCCGGGGGCAACACGCCCCACCACTACATAGTCGGTACGTGTGGAGCGCCAGCGGGCCGCATCCACATCGGCGGCACGAGTCGGCTGCGCGGGCATGGCGCCACGGTCGACGCTGCGGAAGCGGCCGCTGCTCTCCAGATCGCGCTGCACGACCGCGGCCACGTCCACTCCACTGTCTGCCGGAACGCTGCGGGCGAATGGCACCACGGCGACCGGCACCGGATCGGTTACCCCACGCGTGATCTCGATATGCAGCTCGGCTGGTGCCGCCGTACTGACGCACAACAGCATGGACCACAGTGCAGGCAACAGACCTTTCGACATGACGCTCCTTTCCCAAGCCAACTTCATCAGTCTGGCCGGAATGTAATCGTGAAAGTGCGCTCGAACAAGGCGGGATCAGCGGGCTGCGGCAGCGGTGATGCACCAAACACCGCATTCTCGACAGACTGGCGCACGGATTCATCGCCATTGCACCGCGTGACCTGCACGCGCGTGACGACGCCACCAGGCACCTGCGTCACCCGCACGTCGCATTGCACACCTGGTGCAGCGCTTGGCGGGCGCTTCCACGCACGCTCGATTTGTGCCATGAGCTGGACCCTGTATTGCTGCATCTGGCCGCTGGCCCGCACTGCCGCCACACGCTCTTCCTCGGCGAGCTTTGCGTTGAGTTCGGATTCGCGCTGCGCGCGGGCAAGCTCGGCCTGCGCCAGTTCGCGCTGCCTGCGCTCCTGCTCGGCCTTTTCGCGCACTGCTTTTTCACGCTCGGCTTGCTCACGTTCCTTCTTCTCGCGTTCGGCCTTTTCCTTCGCAGCCTGTTCAGCCTTGCGCTCGGTGGCCAGACGGGCATCGGCAACCCGTCTTTGTTCAGCGATACGCTCTGCTTCGGCTGCACGCGCAACTTCCGCCTCATGCTGCGCCTTTTCAGCCGCCACTGCTGCTGGATCAGCTTCAGGCTCCGGCGCAGTTTCCGCAACTGGATCTGGTTCGGGCACCGGTGTAGGCGCCGTCTGACTTCGTGGAGGGATACTCGTAACCACCGAGGCTTCGATTGCCAGCCGCTGCTCACGCGGCGGCGGTGCGGATTGCCAGAACCATATGCCCACCACCACGGCAACCACCAGCAGATGCAGCAGGATCGACAGCGACCATGAAGGCCAGCTGCCGCGCTTGGCTGCGGTGTTCACGGGACCGTATCTGTCCCCTGCGGCAGGGGATCGGTGAGGAATCCCAGCTTGGTCGCGCCGGCGCTCTGCAGCACGACCATCGCGCCCACTACCCGGCCGTAAGGCACGCGCGTATCGGCCCTGACCAGCACATCGCGGGACGGATCGGCCGCCAATGCGCTGCGCATGGCCTGCAGCAGCTGCTCATCGCTCAGCGGGTCGTCGGTCTGGCCGCCGGTATTCAGGAACTGCCGTCCGTCGCTGTCGATGGAGAGGATCACCGGCGGCTGATCTTTCTGGCTGCGCACGGGCAAGGGCTCGGCGCCCGCCTTCGGCAGTTCCACCTTTACACCCTGCGTGAGCAGCGGCGCGGTCGCCATGAAGATGACCAGCAGCACCAGCATGACATCGATCAGCGGCACCACATTG
>JAATEY010000379.1 GCA_015655465.1 Gammaproteobacteria bacterium
CCTGACCATCATGCTGCTGATTCCCATGTTCCGGATCCAGGAGCTGATCCGGGAACGGCAGGCGCTACGCGATGGCGTGGTGCAGGAGATTGCGCGCAGCGCCGCCTATGCACAGACCCTGACCGGGCCGCTGCTGATCGTGCCGTACACACGCAAGCTGCAGGAACAGCAGCTCGATGCGAACCAGAAGCTGGCTACCGTCACCCGCGAGGTGTCGGGCGAGCTGCGTCTGCTGCCGGCGACCATGGATCTGGGTGGCCGCCTCGAAACCGAGGAACGCCGGCGCGGCATCTACCGCGCGCGCATCTTCAATGCCGACACCAGGCTGAAAGGCCGCTTCGAGATCCCCGCGAATTACGGAATCGATACCGACCTTGCCAGCTACAGCTTCGGGCCGCCGCACCTGGTGCTGGGCATCAGCGACATCCGCGGCATCGGCAATGCGCTGGCATTGCAGGCCAATGGCGCCAGCGTGAACTTCCAGCCCGGTACCGGCACTGCGGTGCTCGCCAGCGGCGTGCAGGCGCCGTTGACCCTGGGGGCCATGACCACTGCGCAGACACTGGACTACCAGATCGAACTCAAACTGCTGGGCACGGGGGACTTCCAGGTGACGCCGGTGGGGCGCGACAGCCATGTGATGCTCACCTCCAACTGGCCGCATCCGAGTTTTGCCGGCGAGTTCCTGCCCAAGGCGCGTGAAGTCGATTCCGATGGCTTCTCGGCCGAATGGCAGACCTCGTTCTTCGCCACGAACATGGAAGAAGCCCTGGCGCGCTGCGCGCCCAGTGCCGACAGCAACAACCACAGCTGTGCGGAATTCCGCGCCCGGCACTTCGGTGTGAGTTTTGTCGATCCCGTGGATCAGTACCTGAAGAGCAACCGTGCCGCCAAGTACGCCTTCCTGTTCATCGGCCTGACCTTCGCGGGCTTCTTCGTGTTCGAAGTGCTGCGCCGCTACAGCGTGCATCCCGTGCAGTACGGACTGGTCGGTCTTTCACTGGCGTTGTTCTTCCTGCTGCTGCTGTCGTTTTCCGAGCACATCGGCTTTGCGGCGGCGTACGTCGTGTCCGCGACAGCATGTGTGGGCCTGATCACCTTCTACGTGCGTCATGTGCTGGCCAGTCGCGCCCACGCTGCGGGCTTCGGCAGCGCGCTCGCAGCGTTGTACGGGCTGCTGTATGGAATCCTCAGCTCCGAAGACTACGCGCTGCTGATGGGCTCGCTGCTGGTGTTCGGGCTGCTGGCCGCGGTGATGGTGCTCACCCGCAAGGTGAACTGGGCGCGGCTCGGCCAGCCGGCTGGTGGCTGAAAGCAGACTTCACGTTTTCCTACAAACCCTTCCGGATCTGGCTGACAGACCGGATTTGGGTGGTACCTTAATTTTCTGCGGGAAATGTCACGAAATCTCCAGCAACAGCACGACTACTGGCCCGCATCCTCCGAAGTCTATGAGGGGGCGTTTTTGCGGACGGTGCTGCGCCTCCATGGCATCGTCGGGACGCCCACCGACCTGCAGCTGGCAAAAGCCAGGAAGGTCCTGCGGCTGTACGCCATCAAGGTCGCGATGGCCAGTTTTCGCGGTGCAGCAATCGATCTGGACAGCCTGACAGGCTGGCTCTGCCAGCCAACTGGTGTGGAACACGCGTTCATGTTTGTCCGGTTCGACTCAGTGCTGCCTCCGGACGCCGGACAGGTCCGGGAGTTCAATGAATGGCTCACAGGAGAGGATTTCCACTCTGCGGCGGGGTGGCGACTTCAAAAACCGGGCGCGGTTGTTTCCGGAAGTCCTGCAGCGGCTTGATTCCACCGGGCCGGTGCTGTTCGCGTAGTTGACCAGCCCTTTTTCTCCCCAGGATGGTCACGACAATCGACCCGTCTATTCCAGGAGAGGACGCATGGCCCCCATCCGCATCGATCATGCCCGTGCACGCATCAACGATCTGCGCGTCCGGCTGCACGACATCAACATCCTGTTGACGGACACGCTGACTGCCAGCACTACCCGCAATCAAAAGACGCGCGACAGCCTCGAGGTCGCGATGAGAGCGCTGCAGGCTGTCAGTACCGACCTGGAGGCTGTTTGCAACGAACCGCTGAACGAGTCTGCAGACAGCTCCGCTCTGCAGGCGGCACAGACCAGGGCACAATCGGAAGTGGACTCCGGGGAGTTCGATTCCCAGTCCGGATGTGCGTCGCGAGCCATCCTCGCGACTGCAATGTCACGGGTGGTTCGCACCCTGCTACGGCTTGCGCGATCCACTGAGGCAGGCCGTGAATTCCGCACCCAGCAGGAAGATCTGGGCCGTGTAGTACAACCAGAGCAGTAGCGCAGCAAAGGAGGCTGCAGCGCCAAAAGCCGTTGGAACGGTCGACTTCGCGAGGTACAGGCCGACGCCCCACTTTCCAATGCTGAACAGCAATGCCGTGAGCAGGCCGCCACCCATTACCGGCTTCCACGGCAGCCTATTCGCCGGCACGTAGCGGTAAATCAGCGCAAAAAGCGATGTAACCAACCCGATGGAGACCAGCAGGTCCACCGCTCCGACCAGTTGCAGCAGGGGAGAATACCGCTGCGTAACCCACGCCCGCAGCCCGGCGATCACCGTCGAGACGGTCAACGACACCAGCAACAGGAAGCTCAACGTCAGGATGAATCCCAGTGAAAGAATCCTTCGACGTACCCAGTTGCGGATTCCCGACCCGATTCGTGGCGCGCCGCCCAGTATCTTCTCCAGTGCCTCGTCGAGGGCCGCAAGCACGGTGGTCGCGCCAATGAGCAGGGTAGCGATGCTCACCACCGCAGCCATGACCCCTTCGGCCTGCTGGGAGTTCTGCACGGCATCCAGAACGACCTTCGCCGTGGAGCTGCCGAAGAGAAGCTGCAACTGGGACTCCAGGAAGTCGAAGGCGGCGACCTCGCCCACGATCCAGCCGGTCACTGCCACTACGATGATCAGCAGCGGCGCAAGCGAGAAAGCGCAGTAGAAAGCCAGGGCAGCTCCAGTCGTCGACGCATTGTCGGCAACCCAGTTGCGCACCGTGCAGGAAGCTACGGTGCGTATGTTGAAACCCTGTTTGTCCACCCTGGCTGCGCTGCTCAAGCGTGAATTCTGGTCCTGCAGGGAACCAGCATCCACAACCCGATTCCGCCACCCGGTGTAGGACTGATCCTAGAGTCGGGCGCGGATCTGCAGGCCGATCAACCGTGGATCGCTGGGCTGACCCAGGATCAGGCCGGAATTGCCGGTCTGGATGGTGAGCGCGGTGACGTAGTCCTTGTCGAACACGTTGCGCACGAACACATCGATCTCCCAGCCACCCTGGAACTGGTAGCCCACGCTGGTATTCACGACGCCATAGCCGCCGAGCCGGGTATAGATGGAATTCGTGGTATCGCTGTTGTAGCCGGAGCGTACGTTCCAGTCCGCGTGCAACTGCAGCTCGCCCGAACCCATGGGCACTCCGTAGTCCGCTCCCAGGGATCCCGCCCACTTCGACAAGCCTGCCAGCGGCAGCCCGGTCAGCACATAGGCACCGGGGACATCGGGGTTGCCACGCGGGTTCGAGGTCTGGTTGGCGAGCGAGGAAGGCGGTGCGAAGGGCTGGCAACTGCCCGCTGCGTTCGTGTTCTGCCACTCGAGCGGACAGGGTCCCAATGGATAATCCCTGTATTCACCGTCGGCGTATGCCAGCGATGCGCGCACGGTCAGCCGCCTCGCAAGGCGCAGGGCGAAATCCGCCTCCGCGCCCTGCACGCGCACTTCGGGAATGTTGGCGGGAAAGGTGCGCAGCGGCGAGGCATTGTTGGCCGTGACCGGCGCGCTGATGTTCGCCTGGAAGTCCTTCACCACCGTCCGGTAGGCGGCGAGGTTCAGCGTGGCGCGATTGCCGAACCACGCGGACTTGAGCCCCACTTCGATGGTGTTGTTCTTCTCGTCTTCGATCACCGCGGTATCCAGCGCGGGCAGGTTCGCGCCGGCTCCGCTGCCGCCGGTCAGCTGCAGCCCCGACATGTTGAGTCCGCCTGATTTGTAACCACGGGCGTAGCTCACATAGCTCAACAGGTCGTCGGTGAACTGCCAGGCCAGATTGGCGCGGCCGGACACGCTGCCGCCATTGTCTTTCACCGAATAGCACTGCGGACGGAACAGCGACAGCTTGGCGGCGTCCTGCGAGGTCGATGGCACGGCCGAGAGATCGGTGGTGCAGGTCAGCGGCTCCGGAAGGCCTGCGGTCACCCAGGGCCGACCGCCTTTCACGATGGTCGAGTAGTCGCCTTTCTTGTCCTCGTAGGTGTAGCGCAGGCCCAGCGTGCCGGTGAGGCGCCCGGTGATGTGGTAGTTGGCTTCGCCGAATGCAGCTCCGCTCGCCATCTTGAAGTGGGAGGTGCCGTACTGCCCATAGCCATCGGCCAGATTGTCGGGTCGGGATCCGGCAGGGAAGGTCGTGGTGCTGATCAGCCAGTAGGCGGCTGCCGGCCCGTAGACGCTGGTCGGCTTGCCATTGATCTCCTGCGAGAAGAAATACAGGCCGCCCACGTAGCTCACGGGTCCGGCGCTCGCGGCGATGCGCAACTCCTGGCTGTACTGGTCCTGCCGCGAAGGAATGCGCTGGATCAGCTGGATCGGCACACCGATGTAGTCGCGGTCATTGGAGACATCCCAGTCCCAGTAGCGCCAGGCCGTGATGGAGGTGAGAGTTGCGCCGCCCAGATTCCAGTCCGCGTTGAGGGCTATGCCGCCGTCCTGGGTATCGATGTGCAGATCGGTATCGATGTCCGACAGGCGGTCGAAGATGTTGGTGCTGGGCGGGACATAGGCGGTCGGGAAGCCATGCCCCGAAAGGTTTGCCGACAGCCCCGGGAACTGGCGCGCCGCGCCGCGCAGGCTCGTGCCCACGCGCAGGTAGTTCTGCGTGCAGCAGTCCGAGTCGAGGTCGGAGACATCGGCGATCAGGCGCAGGGTGAGGTCTTCGGACGGCTGGAACAGCAGCTGCCCGCGCAGGGCGACATTGTTCAGCG
>JAATEY010000067.1 GCA_015655465.1 Gammaproteobacteria bacterium
CGGCGACGATGGCGCCCGTCATCAAGCAGGCGCAGGCGGCGCACATCCCGATCCTGGTCGACACCCAGCCGGCCGAGGCCGGATTCCAGGGCGCCGCACCAGGGGTCTCGTTCTCGAGCACCAGCTACGCCCAGTTCGGCACCGACCTCGGCAACCTGCTCAGCAAGTGCGTGACGGCGCGGCTCGGCGGGTCGGCGGCCAAGGTCGTCTACGAGACCGATCCCAGCGGGCAGACCAGCGACGCGGCCACGGGATTGCCCGAGAGCGCCCGCATGGCGGTGCCGATGCGGGTGTGCAGCACGATATGCCGCAGCGCGAACAGCAGCAGGATGGTCACCACGAACACCATGATCTGGCCGCTGGAAATCACGATACCACTGTCGAACTGGAAGTTGTGCTGTGGAAACAGCACCGGAAACGACTTCGGGTTGGCACCGAAGATGCGCTGGCCCAGGTTCTGCAGCAGCAACGACACGCCGATGGCCGTGATCAATGCCGTGAGCGTGGAACGGCCGCGCAGCGGACGATAGGCCAGCTTCTCGATCAGCACGCCCAGCAGCGCGCAGATCGCCATGGCGCCGAACAGCACGAACATCCCGCCGGCCACCGAGGCCTGCGGCACGTAACGTGCCAGGTAGTAGCCGGAAAAAGCGCCCAGCATGAAGACATCGCTGTGCGCGAAATTGATGAAGCGCAGTACGCCATAGACCATGGTGTAGCCCAGGGCGATCAGCGCATAGATGGCTCCGAGCGCAATGCCGTTGATGAGTTGCTGCAGCAGCTCCGTCACGGCCGGGGCGCCTCAGGGCGCAATCGTTTCGACGTACTGGAACTTGCCGTCCTTCACAGTGATGATCACCGCCGGCTTGGATGCATCGCGCTTCGCATCCAGCGTGGTGGCACCGGTGGCGCCCGGGAAGTTGCTGGTTGCAGCCAGCGCCTCGCGCACCTTCGGCCCTTCGGTGGTGCCGGCACGCTTGATGGCATCTGCCAGCACCATCGCCGAGTCATAGCCCAGCGCTGCCATGGCATCCGGCGTTTCGCCGTTGTATTTCGCCTTGTAGGCAGCCACGAACTTCTGCGCCAGCGGCTCGGTACTCTCGGACGAGAAATGCGTGGAGTAGTAAGTACCTGCCAGGGCTTCGGCGCCGGCAATCTGGAGCAGCTCCGGGGCTTCCCAGCCATCGCCACCAAACATCGGCACCTTGATGCCGAGCTGTCGCGCCTGCCTGACGATCAGGCCGGCGTCCGTGTAGTAGCCGGGAACGATGATCGCGTCGGGCTTCTGGCTCTTGATGGCAGTGAGCTGAGCGCTGAAGTCCTTGTCACCGCCCGTGTACTTCTGTTCCGAAACCACCTGCCCGCCATTGGCCACGAATGGCTCGCGGAAATACTGCGCGAGGCCAACGCTGTACGGAGCCGAGACATCCGCGAAGATCGCGACCTTCTGCGCCTTGAGCGTGCGCTTGGCGAACTCGGCCAGCAGCTTGCCCTGGAAGGGATCGATGAAACACACCCGGAAGATGTAGTCGCCCGTCTCGGTGACCTTGGGGTTGGTGGACGACGGCGAGATCATCGGCACCTGGCTCGCCTGCGCGATCGGCGCGGCTTCCAGCGACCTTCCGGAGGCGACTTCGCCCAGCAGGGCCACCACCTTGTCGCGGGTGATCAGCTTCTTGGCGATGGTGGCGGACTCGCCCGGAGTGCTGCGGTTGTCTTCGGAGATGAATTCGATCTGCTTGCCGAGCAGGCCGCCGCCGGCGTTCAGCTCGTCGATGGCAAGCTGCGTGCCCTTGTGGGAAGACTGGCCGAAGGCCGCTTCCTTGCCCGTAAGCGAGGCAAATTCGCCGATCTTGATGGTGGTGCTGGCTGCAGGAGCAGCGTCACCGCCGGACTTCGAGCAGCTGGTGACGAGCACCACGCCTGCAAGGACGGCCACCAGAGCAGGAATTCGCGGCTGTTTCATGGGTAGGTCCAACTTGTCTTCGGGAAATCCAGAGTATGAGCCCGAGTATAGAGGGCTGGTTTCGAGAATTCAGCCGCTGCCATCCCGCCGCCGGTCCAGCAGCTTGCGCAGCCGCAGGTTGATCATCTCCACGCCCACCGAGAAGGCCATGGCGAAGTACAGGTAGCCCTTCGGCACATGCGTGCCCCAGCCGTCGGCCACCAGCGCCACACCCACCAGGATCAGGAACGCCAGGGCCAGGACCTTGACCGTGGGGTGCTTGTCGACGAAATCGGAGATCGAGCCTGACACCAGCATCATCACGAGGATGGCGATCATGATCGCCGCCACCATGATGGGCACCTGGTCGGCCGTTGCCAGCCCCACGGCGGTGAACACCGAGTCGAGCGAGAAGACGATGTCGATGATGGCGATCTGGATCACGATCACCATGAAGCTTGCGAACAGCCGCACTTTGCGGTCATCGGCCGCGCCTTCCAGCGTGTGGTGGATCTCGAGCACACTTTTGGCGAGCAGGAACAGGCCGCCCAGGATCAGCACCACATCGCGGCCCGAGAATTCGTTGCCCAAGATGGTGAACCAGGGCTGCACCAGGCGGGTCAGCCAGACGATGGAGAACAGCAGCGCGATACGCGTGCCCATGGCAAGCGCCAGGCCCGTGATCCGGGCCTTGTGGCGTCGCTCGGCAGGCAGCCGCCCGACCAGGATCGAAATGAAAATGATGTTGTCGATGCCCAGAACGATCTCCAGCGCCGACAGGGTAAGCAGCGCCACCCAGGCCGCGGGATCGGACAGCAGCTCCATCACGGCAGGCTATCTACTTCCTTGCTGCGCACCGTCGGGAACACATGTTCGGCCTTGAGCCCCAGGTCGAGCGCAATGGCAGCCGAAATATAGATCGAGGAGTAGGTGCCGGCCAGGATGCCGATGACCAGCGCCTCGGAGAATCCGCGCAGCGTGGCGCCACCGAACACCAGCAGTGCCACGACCACGATCAGCGTGGTGACCTTGGTCATGATGGTGCGCGACAGCGTCTGGTTGATCGACTGGTCCAGCGCCAACGGGGTTGCCAGGCGGCGGTTGGCCTCGAAACGTTCGCGGATGCGGTCGAACACGATGATGGTGTCGTTGAGCGAATAGCCCACCACGGCCAGCAACGCCGCCACCACCGCCAGATCGAAGGGCGTCTGCGACAGCGCAAACCAGCCGATGATCAGGATGGGGTCGTGCAGCAGCGCCAGGATGGCGCCGGCAGAAAGGCGCCAGGTGTGGAAACGCACTGCGATATAGCCGAACACCAGCAGCAGCGTGATGCCGAGCGCCTTGATGGCGCTGTTGCGCAGTTCGTCACCCACCTGCGGGCCGACGAACACCAGCGGCTTGACCGTCACATTGACGTCGACACTGCGCAGGGCGGATTCGACGCGGGTGCGCACCTGATCGACAGTCTGCTTCGCATCGGGCGCCAGCCTCGCGGAGATGTCGCTCGCCTTGCCGAAGGTCTGCACCGTCGGTTCGTGAAAACCCTGGGCTTCGAGCGCCTGGCGCACGCGCTCCACATCGGCCGTGCCCGAAAAAGTGGCCTCGACTGCGGTGCCACCGGTGAATTCCACCGACAGATTCAGGCCCCGCGCAAAAAACAGCGTGACCGAGGCGATCATCAGCACCACGGACAGCGTGTACCACACGCGCCGCGTCGCCATGAACGGGAAGTTGGTTGCCTTATGAAAGAATTCCACGCGTGTCCCCTGGTTAACCTATCGCCAACCGGGTGGTCCGGCCCTTGCCGCCGTAGATCAGCGTCAGCATTGCACGGCTGCCCAGCAGCGCCGTGAACATCGAGGTGCCGATGCCGAGCACCAGCACGATGGCGAAGTTGCGGATCGGACCCGTGCCGAACACCCACAGCACCAGGCCCGCAATGAGGGTGGTGAGGTTGGAGTCCATGATGGCCGAGAACGCCTTCTCGAAGCCGGCGCGGATGGATGCCTGCGGCGACATGCCATTGCGGATTTCTTCGCGGATGCGCTCGTAGATGATCACGTTGGCGTCCACCGCCATGCCCACCGTGAGCAGGATGCCGGCGATGCCCGGCAGCGACAACGTCGCCTTCATCATCGACAGCAGTGCCGTGAGCAGCACCACATTGGTCAGCAGCACCACCGACGCCACCATGCCGAACACGTGGTAGTAGAGGATCATGAATACGAACAGCGCGATGGAGCCGATGAGCAGTGCGCGCACGCCCGAGTCGATGTTCTGCTGCCCCAGCGACGGGCCGATTGCCTGCTCGGTGATGGCCGACATCCGCGCAGCCAGCTGGCCCGAGCGCATCAGCAGTGCCAGATCGCGCGCCTCGCCCTGGGAGAGGCCGGTGATCTGGAATGTGTAGCCGAGCACACCGCGGATCGTGGCCTCGCTGATCACGTCCTGCGTGGTGACATCCCGCTCCTTCACCACGCCGTCCTCGGTATATTTCTGGCGTGTCTGCTCGATGAGCACGATTGCCATGGGCCGGCCGATGTTGGCCTGCGACACCCGCAGCATTTCCTGGCCAGCCTGCGAGTTCAGGCGCACCGAAACACCAGGACCCTCCTGCGTTGCAGTGGTGGAAGCATCGACGAGCTGGTCGCCCGTGGCGATGACTTCACGCTTGAGCAGTGTGGGCTTGCGGTAGCCATTCACTTCACGATGATAGTAGAGGCGCGAGCCGATGGGTGCACGCCCCTTCGCCTCGGCTTCCAGTGCATTGTTGGCCACATCGGTGAGCCGGAACTCGAGCGTTGCGACCCTGCCGAGGATGTCCTTCACTTCAGCGGAGTTGGTGATACCCGGAAGCGCTACCGAGATGCGATCGACGCCCTGCTGGCGCACTTCCGGCTCGGTCACGCCCAGCTGACCCACCCGATTGCGCAGCGTGACCATGTTCTGCTGGATGGCATTGCGCTTGCGTTCAGTCAGCTGCGCCTTGCTCAGCGTGGCATCCACGCTCGGCACAGTGCCGCTGCCGATGGTGTAGGCGGCATCGGTCACGACCTTCTTCATGACTTCGCGGGCAGCCGTCAGGTTGGCGCCCGGCGGGAACGTGATCCGCACACCGATGAACGCGCCATCGTCGTCCGGCAGTGGCACCGCATCGGTGAACGGGACCTTGGCCTCGGTAAGTGCCCGACGATAATCCTGCTCGTAGCTGTCTATCAGCTGCTTCACCGCGTCATTCACATCGACCTGGTAAAGCAGATAAAGGCCGCCGCGCAGATCGAGACCCAGCGGCATCGGCCGCAGGCCCAGCTTGCGGAAAATCTCGGGTGCGCGCGGCGCGCGCGCCAGCGCCGAGATATAGGTGGCGCCCAGGGTGTCGTTGACCACATCGCGGGCGGCGAGCTGCGCGTTGACCTCATCGAACACCAGCATGGTGCGGCCGCCGTCGATGTAGGCCCGTTTGACGGCCACACCCTTTGCCTTCAGCGCAGCCTCGATGGCCTTGCTGCCGGCAGCATCGATGGCGACGTGGCCCTTGCGTTCCACCTGCACGGCCAGATCCTCACCAAAGAAGTTAGGCGCGGCGAACACCAATGCCAGCAGCGACACCAGCACGACGACGATGTATTTCCAACGGGCGAATTCCAGCATGGCGGATCGAGCGCTCTTGTATGTGCCCTTCGGGACCAGTTGTGAGACCTGGGACTTCTGCACCTTGAATCGGACGCCATCGGCGATTTCAATGGTGAGGAAGCCATCGCTGACCTCGGTGACCTTGC
>JAATEY010000139.1 GCA_015655465.1 Gammaproteobacteria bacterium
GATAACATCCCGGAACTTGGCCGCGCGCTGGTCGCAAGCCTGCGAAAGACCCGTGCCTCGCAACGTGTACTGCGTGGCTGCGTCACCCAATCTGACCTGCCCCCTTTTTTGCACTGAATATTGCATTACTTATGAGACAATCAGTAATTCAGCTCTGATCTTCGATCAGGTCGAGTACTCTTCTGGCCAGTACAGCCGCATCGGATTATCCACCAGCAGCTTGCGCTGCAGCTCCGCAGTCACCGCGACATGCGGAATGAAATCCACCAGCAGGCCGTCATCCGGCATATGGTCCTTCAGGTTCGGATGCGGCCAGTCCGTACCCCACAGCACGCGGTCGGGAAATTCATCGACCACGCGGCGGGCGAAGGGAATCACGTCGCGATAAGCATGCTGTTCGCCGTTCAGCGCCGGTGGCCCGGTCACCGTCAGCCGTTCCGGGCAGCTGACCTTGCTCCACACATTCTGGTGCTCGCGCATGAACTTCAGGAACAGGCTGAACTGCGGGCCGTCGACCGGCTGTTTCACATCGGGCCGACCCATGTGATCCACCACCACCGTGGTGGGCAGCGCGGTGAAGAAATCCCACAGTTCGGGCAGATCCACCGCCTCGAAATAGATGACCACATGCCAGCCCAGTTTGCCGATGCGGCCGGCGATTTCCAGCAGTTCGTCCTTCGGCGTGAAATCGACCAGGCGCTTCACGAAGTTGAAGCGCACGCCGCGCACGCCGGCGGCGTGCAGCGCTGCAAGCTCGGCATCGGTGACGGACCGACGCACCGTGGCCACGCCGCGCTCCCTGCCCTGCGCCGCGATGCAGGCGTCGACCATGGCGCGATTGTCCGCGCCATGGCAGGTGGCCTGCACGATCACATTGCGCGCGAAACCCAGGTGATCGCGCAATGCGAACAGCTGCTGCTTCGATGCATCGCAGGGCGTGTACTTGCGCTCCGGCGCAAACGGGAATTCCGCGCCAGGGCCGAACACATGGCAATGCGCGTCCACCGCGCCGGCCGGCACCCGGAACCGCGGCTGCGACGGCCCCTGGTACCAGTCCAGCCAGCCCGCCGTCTTCGTGAACACTTCGGCCATATACCCCCCGTCGGAACAGCGCACAATCAATCGGAATCGTCCGGCTCCATGAAGCACCAGTGCACTTCCGGAAACTGCGCCTTGATGCGCTTTTCCAGCTGATTGATATGTGCAACAGCCTCTTCAATCGAAAGGCCCGGTGCCATCTGCACCTTTGCCGCGAGCATCACCTGCGGCCCCATCTGCAGCGTGATCGCGTTGAGCAGCTTGCGGATGGCAGGATCGTTCGAAATCTCGTGGCGGATGGCCTGCTGCAGGTCTTCTTCCGCCGAGCGGCCCACGATCAACGACTTGATGCGCACCGCGACGAAGATGGATACGCACACCAGCACCACGCCGATGATGATCGAGCCGATGGCATCAAACACCGGGTTGCCGGTGAGCGTGGCCAGCGCCACGAATACCATCGCCAGCACCAGGCCGACCAGCGCCGCGACATCCTCGCCCAGCACCACCACCAGTTCGGCATTGCGGGTGCTGGCCAGCCACTGGCGCAGGCTCTTGCCGCCGCGCAACTTGCGGATCTCGCGCAGGCAGCCCGCCAGCGAGCCGGACTCCAGCACGATGGAAGCCCCCAGCACCAGCAGCGCAATCCACGGCTTGTTCAGCGGCTCGTGCGCCGACAGCTTGTGCCAGCCCTCGTAGATGGAGAACACACCGCCCATGCTGAACAGCAGCAGCGCGACGATGAAACTCCAGAAATAGGAAAGCTTGCCGTAGCCCAGCGGGTGCTGCGCATCCGGCGGTCGCTGCGACTGCTTCAGCCCCACATACAGCAGCACCTGGTTGCCGCAGTCGGCAAAGGAATGGATCGACTCCGCCAGCATGCTGCCGGACCTGGTGTAGAGGGCAGCGGCGAGCTTGGCGAGCGCAATCCCCAGGTTCGCGACGAATGCATAGAGGATCGCGCGCGCGGAAGAACCGTGGTCCGACATGTCAGCCCACGCCGAGGTAGCCCAATATGCCCTTGGCCGCTTCACGGCCTTCAAACACCGCCGTCACCACCAGGTCCGAGCCGCGCACCATGTCACCACCCGCGAACACCTTCGGGTTGGTGGTCTGGAACGGCGTCTTGCGATCGGCCGTCACGCGCACGCGGCCATTGCCATGCACGCCGATGCGATGCTGGTCGAACCATTGCGCAGGGCTGGGCTGGAAGCCGAAGGCAATGATCACCGCATCCGCGGGAATCACCTCTTCCGTACCCGGCACGTTCTCGGCCACGCGGCGGCCGCGCGCATCGGGCTTGCCGAGGCGCGTCTCGACCACGCGCACGCCTTCCACCTTGCCATCGCCGATGATCTCGACCGGCTGGCGGTTGAACATGAAGATCACGCCTTCTTCCATGCTGTTCTTGTAGTCGCGACGCGACCCCGGCATGTTGTCGGCGTCACGGCGATAGGTGCAGGTCACCGATTCCGCGCCCTGGCGGATCGCCGTGCGGTTGCAGTCCATGCCGGTGTCGCCACCACCCAGCACCACCACGCGCTTGCCCTCGAGGTTCACGAACGAGGCGCTGCCCGGCAGTCCGAGTTCGTGATTGATGTTCGAGATCAGGTAAGGCAGCGCCTCATGCACGCCCGGCAGGTCCTCGCCCGGGAAGCCGCCCTTCACATACCGGTAGGTGCCCATGCCCATGAACACGGCATCGAATTCCTCCAGCAGCTTCTCGAAGGGCAGGTCCTTGCCGATCTCCACGCCGAGCCGGAACTCCACGCCCATGCCTTCCATGAGTTCGCGGCGCGTCTCGACCACCTCTTTTTCCAGCTTGAACGGCGGGATGCCGAAGGTCAGCAGGCCGCCGATGCGGGTGTACTTGTCGAACACCACCGGCTGCACGCCGTTGCGCACCAGGATGTCGGCGCAGCCGAGGCCGGCAGGACCCGCGCCGATCACTGCCACGCGCCTGTCCGTCTTCACCACCTGCGACATGTCGGGCCGCCAGCCCTGCTTCAGCGCTTCGTCGGTGATGTATTTTTCAATGGAGCCGATGGTCACCGCGCCGAGACCGTCATTCAGCGTGCACGCGCCCTCGCAGAGGCGATCCTGCGGACAGATGCGGCCGCACATCTCGGGCAGCGAGTTCGTCTGGTGCGACAGCTCCGCCGCCTCGAACAGGTTGCCCTCCTGGATCAGCTTCAGCCAGTTCGGGATGTAGTTGTGCACCGGGCACTTCCACTCGCAGAACGGATTCCCGCAGGAAAGGCAACGGCCCGCCTGCTGTGCCGCGCCGGTAGCTTCGAACTGCGTGTAGATCTCGCGGAACTCGGTCTTGCGCACCTCGATGGGCAGCTTCTCCGGATCGTGCCGGGGAATGTCCAGGAACTGCAGATTCTTGTCGACGGCTGACATCAGGCTGCCCTGCTGAGGTTTTCAATGAGTGACTCGATCGAGGCCGCCTTGGGTTTCACCACCCAGAAATGCCCGATGAACGAACGGAAATCGCGCAGGATCTCTTCGCCCCAGGCGCTGCCGGTCTCGGCAACATGGCGCTCGATCAGGCGCTGCAGATGCAGCTGCTGTTCCTGCATGCCTTCGGTGTTGATGCGATGGATGTCGATCAGCTCGTGGTTGTAGCGGTCGACGAAGACGCGCTCCATGTCGAGCACATAGGCAAAGCCGCCGGTGAAGCCCGCGCCGAAGTTCAGGCCCGTGGGCCCGAGCACGCAGACCACACCGCCGGTCATGTATTCGCAGCAGTGATCGCCAGCGCCTTCCACCACCGCGATGGCGCCGGAGTTGCGCACGGCAAAGCGCTCGCCCACCTGGCCGGCGGCATACAGCTCGCCACCGGTGGCGCCGTACAGGCAGGTGTTGCCCATGATCACGGTATCGCGCGCCACGTATTCGGCCTCACCCGGCGGCCGCAGCACCAGCTTGCCCGCGGTCATGCCCTTGCCGACATAGTCGTTGGCATCGCCTTCGAGGATCATGTGCAGGCCGCCGGCATTCCACACGCCGAAACTCTGGCCGACGGAGCCGGTGAGCTTCACCGTCACCGGCGACTTCACCATGCCGTAGTTGCCCCAGCGCCGCGCAATCTCGCCCGAGATGCGCGCACCGATGGAGCGGTTGAAGTTCTTCACGTCGTAGTGCCATTCACCACCCGCACCAGCCTGGATGGCTGCCGACATGTCGGCCACCATCTTCTCTGCCAGCAGTCCCTTGTCGAACGGCGGGTTGGCAGGCTCGGTGCAGAACTGCGGGCCACCAACGGGCAATCCCGCAACGGACAGCAGCGGCGAAAGATCCAGGCGCCCCTGTCTTGCGGTCTGCCCCGGCGCAGGCTGCAGATGCTGCGTCTGGCCGATCAGCTCCGCCATCGTGCGCACACCCAGCTGTGCCATGGTCTCGCGCACTTCGCGTGCCACGAAGCGGAAATAGTTGATGACCATGTCGGGCATGCCGATGAAATACTTCTCGCGCAGCACGTTGTGCTGCGTGGCCACGCCGGTGGCGCAATTGTTCAGGTGGCAGATACGCAGGTACTTGCAGCCCAGCGCCACCATCGGCGCAGTGCCGAAGCCGAAGCTCTCGGCGCCCAGGATGGCCGCCTTGATCACGTCGAGGCCGGTCTTGAGTCCACCGTCAGCCTGCACGCGCACCTTGTGGCGCATGTCGTTGCGGCGCAGCGTCTGGTGCGTTTCGGCAAGTCCCAGTTCGAACGGCGAGCCGGCATACTTGATGGAGGTCAGCGGGCTCGCGCCCGTGCCGCCGTCATGCCCGGAGATGGTGATGAGATCGGCATAGGCCTTCGCCACACCCGCGGCAATCGTGCCCACGCCCGGCTCGGCCACCAGCTTCACCGACACCAGCGCCCTGGGATTCACCTGCTTCAGGTCGAAGATCAGTTGCGCCAGATCCTCGATGGAATAGATATCGTGATGCGGCGGCGGCGAAATCAGGCCCACGCCAGGCCGCGCAAAGCGCAGCTTGGCGATCATTGCGTTCACCTTGTCGCCGGGCAGCTGTCC
>JAATEY010000185.1 GCA_015655465.1 Gammaproteobacteria bacterium
ATTGATCGATCTTCAGCGTGCCGATCGGGAACTGCTGCAGCGCTGACAGCGACGAATAGCCGGTGCCGAAGTCGTCGATCGAAAGATGCAGTCCCATTGCGGCCAGTTCACGCAGCATGCCGATGGTGCGCTTCGGATCCGCCATCAGCGTGGTTTCCGTGATCTCCAGTTCCAGCTGCTTCGGCGACACGCCGTGGCGCGTGAACACGGATTTGCAGTCGAGGATGAAGCTGGCCTGCCGCAGCTGCTTGAGCGACAGGTTCAGCGCGATGCGACCGGGTGCACGGCCGGAGGCAGCCAGCGCGCGATAGTCGAGGCACACGCGGTTCAGCACCCATTCGCCGATGTTGCTGATGAGGTTGTTCTCTTCGGCCAGCGGGATGAACTGCGACGGCGGGATATCGCCATGACCCGGCAGGCGCCAGCGCAGCAGCGCCTCGGCGCCGATGATGCGGCCATTGGTGAAGTCGACCTTGGGCATGTAGGCGACGACGAATTCATTGCGCTCGATGGCGCGCTTGAGTTTGCTCTTGAGCATCAGCCTTTCGACCGATGCGGCGTTCATTTCCGGCGAGTAGAAGGCGCAGCTGTTGCCGCCATTCTGCTTGGAGTAGTACATCGCCGCGTCCGCATTGCGGATCAGGTCGATGACGTTCTCTGCATCGCGCGGGCACAGCGCGACCCCGATGCTGGCGGAGAGGAACACTTCGTTCTGGCCCACGTGGAACGGTTGCGCCACCGCGTTCAGGATGTCCTGCGACAGGTGGCGCACCACTTCACGCGCCGTGTTTTCGGAGATGCCATCGATGAACAGCGCGAATTCATCGCCTGCCAGCCGCCCCAGCACGGTCTCCGTCGGCAGGACGGCGTTGAGGCGTTCGGTGAGCACTTCCAGCACGCGATCGCCGGCCGCGTGACCGAAGGTGTCGTTCACTTCCTTGAAACGGTCCATGTCGAGGTACAGCAGCGCGAGGCCCGTGCGGCCGCGCAGCGAGCGGGCAATGGCCTGCTGCAGCAGGTGCTGGAACTGCATGCGGTTGGGAATCTTGGTGAGCGCGTCGTAGCGCGCCAGATAGCGGATGCGCCGCTCCGCGCGCTTGCGGTCGGTGATGTCGCGCGCCACGTAGATGTGGCCGGAGAACTGCGGCTCGGCGGTGTCGATCACCGAGCCGGAGAACGACACCGGAATGGTCTGGCCGGTCTCGGTGCGCACCACGGCTTCACCTGTATCACAGGCACGGCGCAGCCGCTCATCGTCGCCAAGCTCGGGTGCGTGCAGCAGGCTGGTGATATACCGCTCGTTCAGCGACAGCGCATCCGCACCGGTCAGGCGCTGGGCCGCCAGGTTGGTGAAGCGGATCGAGCCATCCGGGCGTGCCACGAACACCGCATCGGCCATGCTGTTGAGCACGTTGTCGAGGTAGATCTTGTTGACGGTGGTGTCGGCCAGGCTCTTGCGCATCTGGTCGACGGTGCGCTGCAGGTCGCCCAGTTCGTCGCTGCGCAGGATGGGAACGGGCTGGGTGAAGTCGCCATTCGACATGCGGTTGGTGCTGTCGTTGAGTTGCTCGAGCACCTGCGTGATGCGACGCCCCAGCGTGAACGCCAGCCAGGTTGCACTGCCGATGGCAGCGGCGGCAACAACGACCGCCACCCACACGGCGGTGGTGCTTTCGAGGCCGATGACCTGCGGGTAGCGCAGCAGCATGAACATGGCGAGACAGCCCGCCACGAGCAGCAGCGCCAGGCTGGCGCCGGAGAGGGCGAACTTGGTCTTCAGGCTGGACATCCGCTGGATACTAACCCGACACATTCCGGGCAGCCACCGGCGTCAAATCGCGACGCGGGCGATCGAATAGAATGGGCCATGGAGCCGCAATTCCGTTTTTCGCCGCAGGAGCTGACGGGGCGCAGCCGCGGCCTCATCGTCGACCTGAAGGCGCCAGCCTGCAGTCTCCATCACGCGGTGGTGGAGCCGTTCCTGGCGCTGCGCGCGGCTGCTGCTGCGGACGGCATCGACTTGCTGCCGGTGTCATCGTTTCGTGATTTTGAGCGGCAACTGGCCATCTGGAATGCCAAGTGCCGCGGCGAGCGCGAATTGCGGGATCCGGACGGCGTGCTGGTTGCCGCCGCAACGCTGGATGCGGACGCGCTGGTCGGCACCATCCTGCACTGGTCGGCGCTGCCGGGCGCCAGCCGCCACCACTGGGGAACGGAGCTGGATGTGGTGGATGCCGCGGTCATGCCGGAGGACTACCGGCCGCAGCTCGTGCCCGGGGAGTTCGCCCCGGATGGCATGTTCGCCGCACTGGATCGATGGCTGGCCATGCACGCGGCGCAGTTCGGGTTCTACCGGCCTTACTCCACCTGCAGGGGCGGGGTGCAACCCGAGCCCTGGCACCTGAGTTATGCGCCGGTTGCGGAAGCTGCCCTGCAGCAGTTTTCCGTGCAGGTGCTGCAGCAGGCGCTGGACGAAGCGGATCTGGCGGCGCGCGACGCGGTGCAGCGACGCCTGCCGCAGATCGTCGAACGCTACGTGATGAATGTCGATGCCCCGCCGGCGGGCGTGGCTAGTCGCGCGACCAGGCCCGCTTGAAGTAGCTGGACATCAGCCCGCGCACGCTGGTGAGCGAGTCGGGTTCGGCGGCAAACACCTGCGGACTGCGCCGCAGCATGCGCCAGCTTTCGCTGCGCAGCACCTGCCGCAGGAACCCAAGGCTGCGGTCCATGGAATCGATGTAGGGATTCACGCCACCGAACAGCGGCTCGACGTAGCGGTAGGCCTTGTTGAAGGCGGCATCCAGGCGCGTGCGGCGGGTGTCTTCCATGAACTCGGGGGTCTGCCGCAGCAGGTCGAGACCGGAAGCATATTTCACGCCCCGGTCGCCCCTGGCGCCGACCGGCAGCGCGACGCCGCCCAGCACGAACTCCGGGTACAGCCGGTCACGGCATTTCTCGAGGTAACAGCGGTCGGCCATCTGCGCGATCATGTCCGCAGTGCCCAGCAGGTGGCCGAGCTGGATGTCGCGCGGGTCCTGCACCTTCTCGGCGATCTGCTCGAAGCTGCGTTCGTAGCCGGTGAAGTGCACGATTTCGCTGGTGATGCGGGTCCAGTGCGCGAAGCCGATGGTCGGCAGGTAGAACTCCAGGAAACGCGCGCCGCGCGTGACGTGGTTGCGCGTGAACTCGGCGCCGTTCATGGCGTCCTCGCCGCGTTCGCGCAGGTAGCCGATGTCGTGGAACAACGCCAGGAAAATGCCGATGGCGGCGCGCTCGGCGCCCAGCGCCCGCGGGGTTCCGGCGTGGGTACGTTCGTAGCCGACCATGAGCCGCACCATGGCCAGTGTCACATCGAGCGTGTGCTGCTGATCGTGATAGACGGTGTCCACCCCGAAGTAACCCGGCATGTGCCCGGTGAATGCCAGTTCGAAGTCCTGGAAGGCACGGGCCACCGGGGTGAAGGGGGTGCCGGACCAGGTGCTTTCGAACAGCTCCTGGACCGCGCCGCGTACGTCCGCCGCGGAGCTGACTCGCACGGTGTTGGTTACGTCGTAATCGCTGCGGCGCGCGCTGTACATGGATCCCTGCCGTGGCTGGTCGAAACCGAGTCTAGTCATGGTGGTGACGCCGATACGCGACAGCGGCCACAGTTTTCACGCCCGTTTCGTGCCCGATATGTAAAAGTCAGGAAAAACCCCGTCACGGCTGGTTCGCGATGCCGTGCTGGCGCAGCAGCGGCTCTATGCGTGGCTTGCGCCCGCGGAAGGCCACGAAGGCATCGAGTGCATCGCGGCTGCCGCCGCGCGACAGGATGTTGTCGACGAAGCGCTGCGCGGTGCCGCGGTCGTAGATGCCCGCCTCTTCGAACGCCGAGAAGGCGTCGGCCGACAGCACTTCGGCCCATTTGTAGCTGTAATAGCCGGCTGCGTAGCCCCCGGCGAAGATGTGCCCGAAGCTGTTGGCGTAGCGGTTCCACTCCGGCACGCGGATGATGGCGACTTCACGCCGCACTTCCGCCAGGATTTCCGCGATGCGCGCGCCCTTCGCCGGGTCGTATTCCGCGTGCAGGCGGAAATCGAACAGCGAGAATTCCACCTGCCGCAGGGTGGCAAGCCCGGCCTGGAAACTGCGAGTGCGCAGCAGCTGGGCGATCCTGTCTTCCGGCAGCGGTGCGCCGGTTTCGACATGGGCGGTGATGTCGCGCAGCACTTCCGGCTGCCAGGCATAGTTCTCCATGAACTGGCTGGGCAGCTCGACAGCATCCCAGGCCACGCCGTTGATGCCGGAGATCGAGGGGTATTTCACGCGCGTGAGCATGTGGTGCAGGCCGTGCCCGAACTCGTGGAACACGGTGACCACGTCGTCATGCGTGAGCTGCGCGTCCTTGCCGTCGGCACCCGGCAGCGCATTGCAGACCAGGTAGGCCACCGGCAGCGCAGTGCCACCCGATGAGAGTTCCTTGCGGCCGACGCAGTCGTCCATCCAGGCGCCGCTGCGCTTGTTGGGGCGCGCGTAGGGATCGAGATAGAAGCCGCCGATGACCTGGCCGCCGCTGCCGATGATGTCGTAGTAACGCGCATCGGCATGCCACAGCGGCACATCGCTGCGCTGCCTGAAGGTGACCTGGAACAGGTTGGCGACGACGCGGAACAGGCCGTCGAGCACCCGTGGCAGCGGGAAATATGGCCGCAGTTCTTCCTGCGAGATGTTGTAGCGCTCTTCCTGCAGGCGCTCGGAGTAGTAGGTGATGTCCCAGGCGTCGAGCCTGCGGCCGGCGAAAGCTTCCAGCTCGGCCAGTTCGCGTGTCGCAGCAGGCCTTGCGGCGGTGGCCATGTCGCGCAGGAACTGGAGCACTTCATCGACGCTGCGTGCCATGCGCCGCGCCAGCGCATAGGCTGCGTAGTTGGGGAAATCGAGCAGCTGCGCGGCTTCGTGGCGCAGGCGCAGCAGGTCTTCCATCACCTGGGTGTTGTCGAACTTCGCGGGTGTGGGCCCGGAGGCGGAGGCGCGGGTGCTCCAGGCGCGGTAAAAAGCCTGTCGCAGCGCGGGCGAGCGTGCGTCGGTGAGGACTGCAACGTAGGTGGGCTGGTCGAGCCCCAGCAGCCAGCCCTGCCTGCCGGCGGCCACCGCGCGCTCCTTCGCCTGCGAGACGATCATCGCGTTGAGCCCGGCCAGTTCTTCGGCATCGGCAACTTCGTGCGAGAACGCGTTGGTCGCATCCATCACGTTTTCTTCGAACTTTGCCGCCAGGCTCGAAAGCTCCAGCATCACGGCCTTGAAGCGATCCTTGCGGGCACCATCGAGCGCCACGCCAGCAAGCCGGAAATCGAGCAGCGCGTGATCGACCACGGCGAGCTGCTCGCTGTCGAGGCTTCCGGCCTCCTGCTCGCGCACCGCGGCGAAGGCACGGAATAGCCCCTCGTTCTGGCTGATGTCGGTGCCGTATTCGGACAGCAGCGGCAGGCAGGCGTTGTAGCGTTCCCGCAGCGCCTCGTTGTTCATCACGCCATTGAGATGTCCGACCGGTGACCAGGCACGCGACAGGCGGTGCTGCAGTTCCTCCAGCGGTTCGACCAGCGAGCGGAAGCTGGGACTCGGGGCGGCCTCGATCTGGCGGATGCGGGCGCGGTTGTCTTCGAGCAGTGCGCGGATGCCGGTTTCCACGTGTTCAGGGCGGATCACGTCAAACGCAGGCAGGGGGCCGGGTCCGAGCAGCGGATTTTCGGGGTTCATGGGCACACTATATTAAGCGGTGCCGGGGTTAACATGGTTGCATGAACGAGAACTTTGACCTGATCGTAATCGGCGGCGGCAGCGGCGGCATTGCCGCGGCCCGGCGGGCGGCTGAGTATGGCGCCCGCGTCGCGCTGATCGAGGGTGGCCGGCTGGGTGGCACCTGCGTGAACGTGGGCTGCGTGCCCAAGAAGCTGATGTTCAATGCCGCGGAGTTCGTAGGTGCAGTGGCCGACGCCAGGGGCTATGGCTTCGATGCCAGCCTGGGACGGCACGACTGGGCGGCCCTGAAGGCAGCCCGCGATGCCTATGTTGCCCGGCTCAACGGCATCTACGAGACCAATCTCGCCAGGAGCAAGGTCACGCTGGTGCGCGGCTGGGCCCGGCTTGCAGATGCACACACTGTCGTGGTGGACGGACAGAGCCTGCGCGGCGGACGGGTGTTGCTGGCCACCGGCGGGCGGCCGCAGCGGCCGGACATCCCCGGGGCGGAACTCGGCATCGATTCCGACGGCTTCTTCGAGCTTGGGCAGCGACCCCAGCGCGTGACGGTGATCGGTGGCGGCTACATCAGCGTGGAGATCGCCGGCGTGTTTGCGGCGCTGGGCAGCACGGTGACCGTCGTGGCGCGCGCCCCTTCGCTGCTGCGCGAGTTCGATCCGCTGCTGATCGAGGCAGCGCAGGAAGGTCTCACCCAGGCAGGTGCAACGCTGGTGCTGCAGGCGACTCCCACGCTGTTGACGCGCGCCGCCGCGGGCGCGCGCATCGATGTGCGCCTGAGCAACGGCGAGCTGCTTGCCGACCAGGACGCAGTGATCTGGACCACCGGACGCGAACCGCTGACCGGCTTCATCGATGCCGCGGTGGGCGTGAAGAAGAATGAGCGTGGCTATATCGAGGTGGATGAATTCCAGCAGACCTCGGTACCCGATGTGTTTGCCATCGGCGATGTGACGGGCCGCGTAACCCTGACACCCGTGGCCATTGCTGCCGGGCGGCGCCTGGCCGATCGCATCTGGGGCGGCATGGCCGGTCGCAAGCTGGACTACGACAACATTCCCACCGTGCTGTTCGGGCATCCGCCGCTGGGCACCGTCGGCCTGTCGGAGCCGGCGGCGCGCGCGCAGCATGGCGATGCGGTGAAGTGCTACAGCACCAGCTTCGTGCCCATGTATCACGCGCTGACCACAGCCAAACACCGCACCCGCATGAAGCTTGTGACCGTCGGTCCCGAACAGCGCGTGGTTGGCGTGCATCTGGCCGGGCGCGGCGTGGACGAAATGCTGCAGGGCTTTGCAGTGGCGCTGCGCATGGGCGCGACCAAGCGCGATTTCGACGACACGGTGGCGATCCATCCCACCGCGGCCGAAGAACTGGTGACCATGCGTTGAGCATCACCACCGGCGTCAACCTGCCCAGGTGAACGCACCACTGCTCATCGCGCATCGCGGTGCCAGCGGCTATCTGCCCGAGCACACGCTGCCCGCCTATGCACTGGCGATATTGCAGGGTGCGGATTACATCGAGCCGGACCTGGTGGCTACCCGCGATGGCGTGCTGTTGGCAAGGCACGAGAACGAGATCGGCGGCACCACGGACATCGCCGCACATCCGGAGTTTGCGCAACGGCGCCGCGTGCAATCCATCGACGGCGTGGCGATGGAAGGCTGGTTCACCGAGGACTTCACGCTTGCCGAACTCAAGACGCTGCGCGCGCGCGAACGTATTCCACAGTTGCGGCCGGCCAATGCGCAGCACGATGGAAAGTTCGAACTGCCGACCTTCGATGAAATTCTGGCGTACCTTGCCGAGGTCAATGCCATCCGGTTGCTCGGTGGCCTCGCACCCATCGGCGTATATCCCGAGACCAAGCACCCCACGCATTTCGCATCGATTGGTCTGCCGCTGGAGCCGCTGTTGCTGACGGCGCTGGGCAAGGGCCTCGGCATGGCCCCGGTGTTCATCCAGTCCTTCGAGGTGGGTAATCTGCAGCAACTGCACAGGCAGTGCAGCTATCCGCTGGTGCAGCTGATGTCTGCAGAGGGCGGGCCGTGGGATCACCAGGTTGCCAGCAAGTCCAGTGAATATTCTGTAATGGTCACTCCGGCTGGCCTGATGCAAGTTGCGCAGTACGCCAGCGCGATTGGCGTGCAGAAGACCATGGTGATGCGGGAAGGCGAGGGCGGTGCGCTGGCTGCAACGCGATTGATCGCCGACGCACATGCCGCCGGATTGGCCGTGCACGCGTGGACGTTCCGTGCGGAAAACCAGTTCCTGCCCGCTATTTTGCAGCGTGGCGATGATGCGTCTGCGCACGGCGACATGACGGGAGAAATCGCTGCGTTCGCGGCCGCCGGTGTGGATGGTCTGTTCTGTGACCAGCCAGCGATCGCACGCGTCGCGCTGACAGGGTTGCGGAACTGAATTGAGGAAAGAACTGTCAAGTCGTGCGTGCGAACGTGACTCGGATGGGCGGCGGCGTATGATGATTTCAGGCGCCGTCGAAGGATGGCGGCCGGAGTTTTTCAAAACAACTGGAGATAGAACATGAATATCGTGAAATCCCGTGGGGGGATGACAGCGATGCTTGCCGTAATGGCGCTGGCATCGACAAGTGTATTTGCGCAGGCACCTGGTGGTGGCCCGCCGCGTGGTCCGGGTGGCGGCGGCCCCGGTGGTGGTGGCTTCGGTGGTCCGGCCGATGTGCCGACACTGATGCAGCGTCAGGGTCTGACCGATCCCGCGCTGAAGCTGACCGATGCACAGAAGGCATCGCTCGAGAAGCTCCTGGCTGCCAACATCGAGAACACCAAGGCGCTGGATGCGAAGTATCCGCGCGTGCAGGGCGCAGCCCCGAATCCTGAAGCACAGGCCGCAAGAACCAAGTTGCGCGAGGAACTCACTGCAGCAGTGGGCAAGGTGCTTGACGACTCGCAGCGCAAGACACTGGAAGCAGCACAGGCTGCACGTCGCGCGCAGATGGGTGGTCCTGGTGGTCCCGGTGGTGGTCCGGGCGGCCCAGGTGGCCCGCCGCCAGCACGCTGATCTGTCGAGCTGATTGTCGGGGAGCCGGTTCCACGGCTCCCCGGTTTGTTTTACCGGCCGGCAAGCCGCTTCACCAGCGCCGCCCCCGTGAGCATCTCGATCTGTGTCTCCAGCCGGATGACGCGAGCGGTGAGATTCTCTCTCTATTTCCTGCGATGTAAAACCGCGGCAACCAGAATGGTGGGAAGATCGAAAGTCATGGTTACACCTGCTGGAGGCTGAAACATGGGTACCGGGAAGCCAACACTTCCGATAGCGGCGATTGCAGTCCTGCAGGAGGGCAACAAGATCGAAGCCATCAAGCTGGTGCGTGAAACCAGTGGCCTCGGGCTGAAGGAAGCAAAGGATCTGGTGGAGGTTTACATCGCCAGCCAACCCGCCCTGCAGACGCGCTTTGCCGCGTCCAACGAGCAGACGAAACGCGGCTGCCTGCTTGCGCTGGGGTTTGTGGTGGCACTGGTCGCCGCCATATTCGCGTTCCGGCTCAACAGGAGCTGAGCGCTCATCGGCTCAACTGCCGAGCAGCTGCGCGAGTAGACCCTGCCCACGCCGGCGTGCCTGTTCGCCGGCAGTCAGGCCTTCCCTGTTCCGGGCCAGCAGGTCTGCGCCGCGCGCCAGCAGGAAGCGGGCCATCTCCAGGGCTTCGGCTTCGTCCTCCGGCAATGTGAACAGCGGTGGCACACCGGAGCGGAAATGTACGCGGTTCACGAGCGCGGGATCCGCATGGAAGAGTTCTTCCAGACGATTCAGAAAGCCCGGGCCCAGGTGGACCATGTTGTGCACGTCGCGGCTGTGCGGTGCGAGCAGGGTGCCGCATTCGCGCCGATTGAAGTGAGCCGCGAAGCCCATGCCGCCGCCGTAGTGCTGCGTGGGTCGATCGACTTCCGAGCCGCGATCAAGCAGCAGTTGCACCACATCGCGGGCATCGCTGGCCACTGCCAGCTGCAGCGCGCGCATGCCGTGATCATTGGCGATATCCACCGGCATGCCCAGATCGAGCAGCAGCGTGACGACGTCCTTGCGCCCCTGCCGCGCGGCGGTGAGCAGTGGCTCCGCGTGCTGCAGCAGCTGTGGCATCGCTGCCACCATCGCGTGGGCGCGCTCACCGTCGAGCCGCAGGCAGGTGACCTGGAACGCCACCGGCGGCGACAGCGTCACTTCCGGTGCCCCGTGCCGACGCAGCAGGTCAGCCACCTCCAGATGGCCGTGGACGAGAGCTTCTTCCAGCAGGGAGTGGCCACTGTAGGCATGCGTATGCGTGGCGACGGCGCCATGGCCAAGCAACCAGCTGACACGCAGCCTGTGGTTGTAAGCCACCGCATTGCCGAGCAGGTAGTCGAGCTGGTTCACCGGCGTCTTGCCGGTGAAGGAGGTGGGTGGCACCGCAAGCCATTTGCCGGTGACGCCCTGTGCCGAGCAGGCGTTCCACAGCACTTCGAGCCAGTGCGTATCGTCATCGACAATGGAGGTGTTGTAGAACGATTGCGTATCGTAGGGATCGGCACCCTGCCCGATGAACAGCGCCACCAGTTCATCGGCGCGTGGATGCGGCGGCTTCACGCCTTCGCCCAGCGCGATGACGCCGGTGATCAACGTGAAGGGGTTGTTCCAGGGATCCACCCAGCGCGCATTCGCGTTGGCGCCGCGATCGAACAGCAGCCGCGCGATTTCCAACGCCTGCAGGTCGTGGCCCGGCAGGCGCGAATAGGCGAGATACAGAATCGGCTCCCAGTTCAGCGGGCCGCCGGGACGCGTGGCGGCTGCAGGATCAGCCGCCAGCTGCTGCTGCACCGCTGCGAGATTGCCGGTGGCGACGGCGGTGAAGAAGTCGTGCGTGGCGAGTGATGGATGTTGCGTGAGCAGGCGCGCGCCGATGGGTGGTTCGCCGTGCCAGGTCATGTGGCGCAGCATCTCGGTGGCCAGTTCCTGGCGGCTGCGCCTGGTGCTTTCCGCCTGTTCGATGGATTCCTTCAACTGCTGCCAGCCGGTGAAGCCACGCTCGCGTGCCAGGGCGAGTTGCACCTCGCGCAGCGTCGGGGTAGCAGCGCCCTGGGGTAGTGCGGCGCGATAACGTGCCCAGGCTGCAGTGTCGTTGGCGCGCAGTTGTTTCAGCCAGCGCCGGGATTCCTTGCGGAGGGATTCGAACATATGACCTTCCTTCCATGACATGCCCGACGTCCGCTGAAGAACAGGCTGGAAGAAGGCTGGAACACGGGTGTTCAAACCATTGGCTGGGTGGGAAATTCCCTTGCCGCGGACAGGAGGCGCCCCAAAGCGCGCTGGGGATAGTTTCTGATGCTGCGGCGAGGGATGTCAACGCGGCGCGTGGATTGAGCGGATTGCCAGGGTTGCGGCGCGGATCACTTTGCGAACTGCGTCGATGACCAGGATGGGTCTGCAGGTGGGGATGTCGCATAAGACGCCGGAAGGGGCTGGCGCAATGAATTCTCCCAGCTGCACGGGAATCGACAGGATTGATCCGAATTACGTTGTAGTTATAATGTAGGTATGCGCGACATTCGCTACGAGTGGAAGCCCCCGGAAGAGCCGATCCAACAAGGCCAAGCACGGCGTGTCCTTTGAGGAGGCGAGGACCGCATTCCTGGATGTGCACGCCCGCGTCATTCCTGACCTTGAACACGCGGAGGAAGAGGAACGATTCGTTCTCCTGGGTATCAGCATCGAGCTGCGGGTGCTTGTCGTCTGCCATTGCTGCCGCGAGTCCGATCAGGTCGTGCGAATAATCTCCGCCCGCCGCGCCGATCCTTCTGAAAGACGCCAATACGCAGAGTACTTATCATGAAAAGCCAATACGACTTCTCCAAGTCAAAGCCCAACCCCTATGTGCGCAAGCCAAAGCGCCAGATCACGATTCGTCTTGACGGATCTACGATCGACTACTTCAAGGGGCTCTCTGAAGGTACAGGCATCCCGTACCAGAACCTGATCAACCTCTATCTGCGCGACTGCGCGCTGGATAAGAAGAAATTGAAATTGGGGTGGGAAGCCTGATGCCCAACAAACCCATGCAGCGTGCCGGGACACATAAAGTGCCCGGCCGCGGCCGGGGACGCGCTATACGACTGGGTCGCCGGCCGGCGGCTGAACTCGGTAGTTAGGTGCTCGTGTGTCAGAGGGGCATGGAGCGGCGTTCCGCATTGAATCCGACTTGTCCCTGCTTGGTGAGGCACGAATGTGCGCATTGATGGTAGAGGCTGAAGTGCTGCGCGGGGCGCAGTCCTTGCTGGCGCAAGCTGAGCTCACCGATGCGGAGCTCGACTTTCTGGCCACGGGACATCTGTCCTGCGATGATGCCAGGGAGTAGGAACAATGATCTGTTGCGGCTTCCATCAGCCACAAGGCACGACCTGGCTATCGATGCCTGGATCAGCGCGCAGGATCAGAACCTTGGTTCGATGGCGCTTGCGTGGTTTACCCGGATGCGGCAATGCGGCGCCGACGTCCGGGAGTTGATGCATGATGGCTGTCCCGTTGCCTGCGTGGGAGACGTGGCGTTTGGATACGTCAATGTATTCAGGTCCCACATGAACGTGGGGTTCTTCTACGGCGCATATCTCGATGACCCGGCTTCGCTTCTGGAGGGAGCCGGAAAGCGCATGCGCCACGTAAAGCTGCGATCTGGCGTCGACCGCGACCTTACGGCGCTGGGCTATCTGATCGAAGATGCCTACGCGGATGTGAAGAGAAGAATAGAGGGGGAAGCTGATGCCACATGACAGGCACATGCAGCTTGTATTGCGCAGCATTCAAGCGGCACATTGGCATCTATCCTCCTGTCCGTGCCGACGCCAGGCTGCGGGCGGCACTCAGGCCCTATGCCAATGCAAAAGGGAACCTGAGCTTCCCGCTGGACGAGCCAATGCCCATGGCGCTCATCGCAAGGGTG
>JAATEY010000259.1 GCA_015655465.1 Gammaproteobacteria bacterium
CGCGGTGGGTCCGGACTATCGCGAACCGGTGGTGCCTGTGCCCCAGCAGTTCGTCGGCGCCGAAACCACGCGCTTCACCACGGAGAACGGCGACCTCGCCCGCTTCTGGACGAGGTTCGACGACGCGACGCTGACGCGGCTGGTCGGTGATTCGCTGACCGCGAACCACGACCTGCGCATCGCGCTGGCGCGGCTCAACGAAGCCCGTGCGCTGCGCGGCGCGGCGCGCCTCGACCTCGGGCCGACGATCACCGCTGGCGCGGGCTACACGGACCAGCGTCTCGCAACCTCGCAGGCCGCCGGCGGTGCGCGTGATGTGGAGGGTTACAACGCCGGCTTCGATGCATTCTGGGAACTCGACTTCTTCGGCCGCAACCGTCGTGCACTCGAAGCCAGCAACGCGGACCTGCAGGCAGCCGAAGCCACCTTGCAGGATGCACAGATATCCGTTGCCGCAGAGCTGTCGCGCAGCTACTTCGAACTGCGCGGCTACCAGCAGCGTCTTGCGGTGGCGCGCCGCAACGTCGCCAACCAGAACGAGACGCTGGAACTCACCCGGGCGCGGCTCGATGCCGGCAGCGGCACCGAGCTCGACACCTCCCGCGCCACGGCGCAGCTGGCCGCTACCCGCGCGTCGATCGCACCGCTCGAAGCGGCCGTCGCGCGCGCCATCCACCGCCTCGGCGTGCTCACCGGGCGCGACCCGGGCGCGCTGCGCGCTGAACTTGCACTGCCCGCAGACCTGCCCGCCGTGCCGGAGATGACAGCCGTAGGCGACCCGGTCCACCTGCTGCGCCAGCGCCCCGACATCCGCGTCTCCGAACGCCAGCTCGCTGCCTCCACTGCCCGCATCGGCGTGGCCGTGGCCGACCTCTTCCCGCGCGTGACCTTCATCGGCAGCCTGGGTTTCGCGGCGGGCAACCTTGACGCGCTGGGGGATGGCGGCAGCGGCACCCACCTGATTGCGCCCGGCATCTCCTGGGCTGCATTCGATCTGGGCCATGTGCGCGCCCGCATCGTCGCCGCGCGCGCACGCAGCGAGGGCGCACTCGCCAGCTACGAGCAGACCGTGCTGCGTGCGCTGCAGGAAACCGAGGATGCCCTGGTGACCCACGCCCGCTCACGCGACCAGCTGGTGCAGCTCACCCAGGCCGCAGACGCCAGCCAGACAGCAGCCCGCCTCGCCCGGCTGCGCTTCGAGAACGGCGCCGTCGACTTCCTGCAGGTGCTGGATGCCGAGCGCAGCCTGCTGCAGGCCGAGGACAGCCTCGCCCAGAGCCGCACCGACACCGCCACCACCCTGATCGCCGTCTACAAGGCCTTGGGCGGCGGCTGGGTTGCACCAGTTGCCGGCGGATGACCTAGACTTACGAGGATGAACCAGCCATGGCTTCGCAATTCCGCCACCCGCCCTTGCCCGGCAGGCAGAGGCCCGCAGTGAACGCGGGTTCCCTCCTCAGCCGGCTGCGCATCACCTCCTCGCAGCCGCGCGAGCAGCTGCTGGCTGCCGCGGCACAGGCAAGCCGGTTGCTGCTGGAATCCTCCGACGTGATGCAGCGCATGCCCGAGGTGCTGCAGATGCTGGGCGAAGCCGCCGATGTGGATCGCACCACGCTCGCGCTGGCCGACATCGGGCCCGGCGGCGAACGCTGGCTCGAGATCAAGTCGCAGTGGAACGCGCCCGGCATCGCCGTTACCGACAACCGCGATGCCAGCACCACCTGGGATACGCGGCGCAGCGACTGTTTCTGCACCGAGCTCACCGCGGGCCGCAGTGTCTATCTCTGCGGCGACGCGCGGCGCGAGAACAGCAGCATTGCCAGCAACAAGGCCAAGAGTTCCATCATCGTGCCGTTCCTGGTCGATGGTGAGTATGCGGGCGCGGTGGGCTTCGACACCTTCCGCGCCGAGCGGCAGTTCGAATCCGCCGTGGTCTCCGCACTCGAGATCGCGGCCAGCGTGATTGGTGCCGCCCTGCAGCGCGACCGCCTGCTCGAGATCATGCGGCGCGAGCGCGAGGCCGCCGCCGAGCAGCGCGTCGCGGAACTGGCACGCGCCAACGCCGCGCTGCGCAAGAACCTGGAGCGCCTCGCGAACCAGCCCGCCGATTTCTTCAGCCACCTGCTGGTGGAAACCGTGCGCCACTCCGGCGCCGAGGCTGCCACCGCCATCATGGTCGGCTACGACTCCGACAACTGGCGCGTGGTGTGCCATGTATGCGAGGGCCACACCACCGAAGCGCCGTTCGCCGACAGCGTGCCTGGCGCCGACTCGCCATTCATGCAGCAGATGATGGTGCTGCGTGCACCATTGCACGTCGCGCTGGATGACACGGGTGCCGTTCCGGAATGGCCGGAGCTGATGGCGTTCCACCGCACCGCCGGCCACCGCAGTGTGTACGTGCTGCCGCTGGTGTTCGGCGACCGCAGCCTCGGCGTGATCGCGCTGGGACTCAACACCAGCGAACTCATGCGCTCCGAACTCGCCGAACTGCTGGTGGCACTGGGACAGCAGGTGACGCTGGCGATGGCCATGAAGCGCCTGTTCCACTCGGCCCACAAGGCCGCGGTGCTGGTCGAACGCAATCGCATCGGCAGGGAGATCCACGACGGACTCGCCCAGGCGTTTACCGGCATCCTGATGCAGCTCAATGCGGCCGAGGAACAGGCGGAAGGCTCGCCGCTGGTTACCGTGATGGACCGCATCCGCGACATCGCGCGCGAGGGCCTGACCGAGGCGCGCCGCTCGGTGCTGGCGCTGCGCCCCGATGAGCAGCCGCGCCAGGGCGGCCTCGAACTCGCATTGCGCCAGCTGGCGGAACGCTCCACCGCGCCGGGTCGCGTTTCCTCCACTTTCCACGGCGGCGGCGCCACCGGGCTGCCGCCGGAGCATGAACACGCGCTGCTGCGCATCGCGCAGGAAGCCGTCATCAATGCCGTGCGCCACGCGCAACCTGGCAACATCGAGATTCACCTCAACAGCGATGGGGACGAGGTGCTGCTGTGCATCCGCGACGACGGCCGGGGCATGCAGCAGCTGCCCGAGCTCTATGCGGGGCAAGGATTCGGCCTCACCAACATGCGTGAACGCGCCGAGAACCTCGGTGGACGCTGGGAGCTGGACAGCGAGCCCGGCGCCGGCACGCGGGTCAGCGTACGCATCCCGCGCGCGAAGGCCGGGGCGTGAGCGAAACCGCCCCCATCCGCGTGATTCTCGCGGACGATCACCCGGTGGTGCGCGACGGTCTTGCAGCCATCGTCAATCAGCAGAAGGACATGCGGGTGGTGGCCGAGGCCGACGATGGCGACATCGCCATCGCGCTATACGAGGAACACCGGCCGGATGTGATGGTGCTGGATCTGCGCATGCCGCGCCGCGACGGATTGTCGGTGGTGGAGGAAGTGCTGGAGAAGCACCCGAAAGCGCGCCTGCTGATCATGACGACTTACGATGGCGACGAGGACATCTTCAAGAGCCTGAGCCGCGGCGCCAAGGGATACATTCTCAAAGACGCCCCGCGGCAGGAAATCCTCGCTGCCATTCGCGCCGTCGCCGCAGACCAGCCCTATACCTCCGGCGCCATCGCCGCGAAGGCGCTGCAGCGCATGGCGCGACCCAGCCTCACGCAGCGCGAGCTGGATGTACTGCAGCAGCTTGGCGAAGGCCGCAGCAACAAGGACATCGGCCGGCGCCTGCAGATCAGTGAAGGCACCGCCAAGTCCCATGTGAAGGCCATACTGACCAAGCTCGATGCCATCAGCCGCACCGAAGCGGTATCCGTCGCGCACAGGCGCGGTCTGATCAGACTTTAACGATGCTGGTTCTCTAGGGAGAATCAGCCCGCATGCTTCACCCGCACCTGATTGTCGCCATGACCCTGGCTGTGCTGGTCGCGGCTTTGAGCGTGGCGGCCCGCCGGCTGCGCTACGCCTCGCCGATCCTGATGCTTGTGGGCGGTGGCCTGGTGGCGTTCATTCCGGGGCTTCCCCAGCTTCGGATCGATCCGGACCTGGTGCTGCTGGTACTGCTTCCGCCGCTGCTTTACTCGGCCGGTGTTGGCCTGAGCTGGCCCGGCTTTCGCTCCAATCTCAGACCCATCCTGCTGCTGGCCGTCGGTTGCGTACTCGTCACGGCAGGAGGCGTTGCGACCGCTGTTCACTACCTGCTCGGTGTGAGCTGGCCTGTGGGCTTCGTATTGGGCGCAATCGTCTCGCCGCCGGACGCCGTGGCACCTCTGGCGGTGCTGCGCGGCATGCGGCTGCCGCTGAGGCTCCGCACCGTGCTGGAGGGTGAAAGTCTCGTCAACGATGCGACTGCGCTGGTCACGTTGAGCTTCGCGCTGGCTGCGGCGGGCAGCATCCCGTTCTCGCCTTCCGTCACCGCACTGCAGTTCATGACCATCGTCGTCGCTGAAATCGCCTTCGGCATGGCCATCGGATTCGCAATGCTGCGCCTGCGTCATTTCGTGGACGATCCGCGCGCTGAAGTCCTACTCGCATTGCTGACACCCTTCCTGGCTTTCTGGCCGCCGCATGCAGCAGGTGGTTCGGGGGTCATTGCCTGTGTTGCCGCGGGGCTGCATGTATCCTGGAATGGTCGCCGCCTGATCAGGCCCGCGACGCGCCTGCAAGGCTATTTCATCTGGGACCTGATCGTCTGGTGGATCGAGGCCCTGCTGTTCCTGCTGGCGGGCCTGCAGGCGCGAACGGTGGTGAGCTCCCTGACCGCCGATGGCTGGCAGCGCGCACTGGCTGCAGCAGGCCTGACCTGCGTCCTGGTCATCGTGATCCGCTTCGTGTGGGTCTATGTGGGAACCTACCTGCCGTATTTACTGACGCGTTCCCTCCGGAAATCCGGTGCCGCGCCCGATTGGCGCCAGCTGTTCCTGGTCGCATTCACCGGTCTGCGGGGCGCCGTGAGCCTGGCTGCAGCGCTGCTCATCCCCTCCTTCATCGATGGAAAACCATTTCCCGACCGCGACCTGGTGCTGTTCGCCACCTACAGTGTCATCGTGGTCACCCTGATCGGACTGGGTAGCGCCCTGCCCGCGATGGTCCGGTTCCTCGGCGTTGACCGGCAGGGAGCGGCAGAGGCGATCCGCGACAAGCAGAACGAGCGCGAGGTGCGGGTCAACGCCCTGGAGGCCGTCCTGTCATCGATACCCACGGACCACCCCTCCGGCCGCGCGGCGTCACTGCGTGGTCGTCATCAGTACCGGCGCGACTTCTACCAGAGAGCCGCGCTGCAGGACACCATGGCGCTCCAGTCAAAGGATGATGTCGATGAGCTCTATCTGCTGCGCGTCGAGCGCGAAGCAGTCGCCACTGCCTACGAGGAAAATCGCCTGACGGATGAAGCCCGGCGACGCATCGAGCGGGAACTGGATCTGGAGGATGCGCGACTGCGTCATGCGGTGGAAAGCTCCGGCATGCTCCAGAGGGACGACTGACCACACACCTCGTTTCCTGGCGCAGGCATCGACCGCACGTTGAACACAGTGACAACGTGCGGCCCCGGCAGGATCCGTTGTTTCAGAGCTTGAAGCCAAGTGTCAGACCGTACCAGCGCGGGACGCTGGGAAAGAAGGTATTCCAGTTGGAATTGAATCCATACCTGGTATCGAACAGATTCTTGACGACGATGTTGGCGTCAAAAATATTGTCCGTGCGACCGAGGCCAATCGCCAGGTCCGTCAGGCCGTAGGCGTCAACGACTGCATATCTCGATAGCGATGGGTCGTTATTGAAACTGCTGGTGTAGTGATAATTGATGCTGGCGTGAAAATTCTTGCCGGTCAGTACCGGTCGGGCATATTCGGCGAAGATATTGAAAGTGAATCTTGGTGCCCCCGGCAAGGTTCTTCCCGTCACATCGTAATAAGGCGTTGCATCTGCGGCCAGCTCTGCCGGTTTGGCCAGGAACCTGAAATCCTTGTAGCGTGCATCATTGTAGGCTCCGGCAAAACGGATGGTCGTGTATCTGATCCCGGAGTAGGCCAGGTCCAGCTCCACGCCTTTCGATTGTACTTTCGGAACATTGCCCAGGCCGGAGGTGTACGCGAGTTTCCCGTCGTTGTTGGCAAGGGTCTGTGCCTCATCGTAGTAGTAAAGAGGCTGGATGTAATTTCTGACATTCTGAACGTAAATGTCGGCATTTATTACCAGGGACCTGTCGAGAAGAACCGATTTCAAACCAAGCTCGTAAGTGTTGGTTTTTTCGGATTCTGCAGGCGCCGACTTTCCGCCATTGATCGTGGCCCCGACAATCTGCGATATCCCCGCCTTCTCCCCATGCTGCCACGAAACATAGGCCGTCTGGCCATCATTTATCCTGTAGCTGGGACCAAGCGTGAAGGTGGGAAGGTCTTGTTTGAATGGTGCAGCGTAAGTTTGTGCGTATTGCCCGCCGAGCCTGGCCAGACGAATCGCCTTGGCGTCGGCAACCTGCTGTCTTTGCGCCGCGGTGAGTGAGCTGTAGTTTGTCACGCCGAAGTATTTGTTCGCGACATAGTTGGCGAGTGTCAATTGGGCGGCGCTGTTGGTAGTCAGGGCACCACTACTGCTGCTGTTGAAACCACCCAGCTGCACATTGTTGATCGATGCCGGATTCAGCTCCGGGCCGAAACCCTGGTCAAGGACACCATTTTGGGAATCGGTCTTTCTATTCTCATGGGTGAGCCGCACGCCGCCATTTATGGTTAGCGATTCGTTCACATGCCAATTGCCGTTTCCATAGATGGCCGAACTCGTATTGTCGATATGATCGTTGCTTCTGACGATGAGCCGGTCAATCGAGTTCTGCATGATCGCCCTGCCGTTACTGTCGGCATCCAGCCGATTGTATTGGGCGGTGGTCGCATAATAAGCGCCCCCATCCGAACCATATCTTGCCGTGTTCCAGCGCTCGGGGATCAGATTGTGAAAGTAGTAAAGGCCGGCCTGGTAATCGAACAGTCCGTTTGATTGAGACTGGAATCTGAGTTCCTGGGTATATTGCTTGTATTCCACATGTCCCGAGGCCGGGGAGCGGTCGATGTCGAACGGGGTTATTACTGCAGAACCACCCGAGTCGAAATAGAAATCCCTGAAGGCTGAAATTGAAGAAAGCGTGTGCGTGCCAAGATTCCACGTCAAGGCAGCACTGGCTCCCTTGGTGCCGTATGCGCTGGGGAATTGATTGAGGCGATTGATATAGTCGCCGACAAAATCGGAAGCGACGTAATTCGGTTCCTGGGCGAACCAGCGCCGGGAGAGCTTTCCTGTGGGTTCATTGGCCTGATTTACGGCAACCGGATTTCCATTCGCATCGCGTGAATCGTAGTAGTCCGGGGTGGCACGTTTGAAAAACACGTGTTCGTTGGACGCTTCCTTTCCCACCGGCATGAAGTCAAAACTCAGACGGGCAGTGAAATCCTTGCCTGGAGTCAGCAGGAATTGGGCCCGCCCGTAGGTGCGATCGGTTGGCCTGTAGCTGACATTGTTGTCATTGACGTTTTTCCAGGGACCATCTGCCTGTTCCCTGAGGAAGGTGCCGCGCCAGGCCAACAGCCCGTCGACAATTGAACCGCCGACGGCAGCCGTAGTATTGATGGTTTTCTGGGCACCGATGGTCAGGGCCGCATTGGCTTCCGGCGAGAAACTCGGGGCTCTGGTCCTGACCGTTATCTGGCCGACGCTGGTATTTTTGGCGCCCAGAGTACCCTGGGGACCGCGTGTGACATCGACCGTCTCCAGGTCGGTGTAATTGGGAGCTGCCGCCATGCCGGTAACACCGTAGCTCACTCCATCAACCGTCACGCCGACGCTGGGATCGAGGGGGCCGGCACCGGTCGTCCATCCCAGGCCGCGAATGACCAGGCTGGACGATTGTGGATTGGTGTAGGTCTGGCTGACATTTCCTATGCGCGAGAGAATATTCCTGAAATCGTTGGTCTGTGTTTTTTCCAGCTCCTCTCCGGCCACCACGGAAACCGACTTGGGGATGTCTTTCAGTTGCTCCAGCGGCGGGGGAGTACGTGCAGCATTGGATATGACATTGACGGTGTCCAATACGGCGAGTTCGCTGGTATTTCTCCTTCTCGTTTCTTCCGGCGCGCTGCTGCCCGACTGGCGCCGCTGCGCCAGCAGCTGCTGCAACCGGGAGACTTCGGCTTCGATTTCTGCATCACTGCGCGCATCGGGAACCTGTGCGGACGACAACGTCGACGTGAGCAGACCAAGTGTTGCGGCCAGGACGACGCCAGAGGACCCCAGGCGGGCCTGCATGGTTTCGCGCTTCGCTGGCCGGAAACGAATCGATGGAACAAAGACAGTCATGTTGCGAAATTCCTGTAGACAAGGCCTGCGTCAGGCCAAAGTTGGAAATCTCCTGGCAAGCAGGAGCTGATGCGTCGACGGGGATGGCCTGGACTGCCGCGCCAATGGCGAGCAGCCCTGGATGGCTATGCGATCAGCGACTTGACGACCTCGCCGTACACAACGGTGGGTCGCTCGGCGCGGCCGTTATGCAGGAAAGTTGTCTTCAAGTGGTCGAGTCCCATCAGGTTCAGAACCGTGGCGTGCAGGTCATAGGTGTCGACCTTGGTTTCACCGATCGCCCTCAGGCCGATATCATCGGTCGCGCCGACAGTGGTTCCCGCCTTCACACCTCCGCCAGCCAGCCACTGCGTGTAGCCCCACGGATTGTGGTCACGGCCATCGCCGCTCTGGCCATAAGGCGTCCGGCCAAATTCAGAAGTCCAGACGACCAGCGTCGACTCCAGCAACCCCCTTGCTTTCAGATCGGCAAGCAGGCCTGCGATCGGCTTGTCGACCGCCCTGGCATGCGCGGTGTGATTGCCCTCGAGATTGTTGTGGCCGTCCCAGTTTTTCTCTTCGCCGTCGCATTCGATCGGGCCGGAAATCACCTGGATGAAGCGCACGCCGCGCTCCACGAGGCGCCTCGCACGCAACATGCTCGTGCCATACGTGCTGGTGGCGGCGTCGTTCAGACCATAGAGTTCCCTGGTTGCACCGGACTCCTTCGACAGGTCGACAGCCTCCGGCGCAGCTATCTGCATCTGCGCCGCCAGTTCATAGGAGCGGTTACGCGCCTTGAGCTCGGCATCTTCCGGGTTCTTCAGCTCCAGGCGCCTGTTCAAGCGGTTGAGCAACCCCAGTGAACTGTTCTGCTGGGATGTCGCCACCAGATCCGGCGGACTCAGGTGAAGGATGGGCGAATTGCCTGGACGGAAGGCCGTGCCCTGATACACCGCAGGCAGGAAACCCGAGCTCCAGTTGATCGCCCCACCCCGCGGTTCCTTGCTGTCGTTGTACAGCACCACATACGCAGGCAGGTTCGGATTCGCAGCCCCCAGCGCGTATTGAATCCATGAACCCAGTGAAGGCCTGCCGGGATTCAGGTCTCCGGTGTTCAGCTTGAGTATCGAAATATCGTGAGTGGCACCGATGGTCACGCTGGACTTGATGAAGGCCAGATCGTCGGCGCGCTGCGCCAGGTTGGGAAGAAGATCCGAAAACCACGCCCCGCTCTCGCCATGCTGCTTCCAGCTGCGCTTCGTGACGAACAGCTTGCCGTCGGCGCCGCGGACTCCCTGCTTCATTCCCTGCATGAACGACTCCGGCATTTCCTGGCCAGCCAGTCTCACCAGTTCCGGCTTGTAGTCATACAGATCAAGAGTGCTCGGCGCCCCGTCCATATGCAGCCAGATCACGGATTTCGCCTTTGCCGGGAAGTGCGTCGGCTTCGGAGCCAGAGGGTCTACGTACTCTGCCGCCTGCGCGGATGAGATCACTCCGCCTTTTCCCATGACGCCGGCCAGCCCGAGCCCGCCGAGGCCGTATGCCGTGCTTGCCAGGAAGTCGCGACGCGATTTATTGCTCATGATGGTCTCGCTCTTTATCTGAAGTGTGTCGTTGAAACTAGAACCGATAGCTGAATTCATTGGAGTTCACCAACGAGTGAACCAGATCGACAAATGCGGCCGCCCGCGCCGGCTCCAGCGCCTGCGTGTCGGCAAGACCCACAGGCATTGCAATTGCGAGTGCGCCTTCCACGGCCTTGCCTTTGACGATCTTCTCTTCCTGGTCCAGGAACTCGCGCAGCGTTGCCTTCTCGGCCTTGTCCGGACTGCGCGCAAGAAGAATCTGGTAGAGCTTTTCAAACTCGGCGGACTCGTCCCTGCCTGCTTCGCGAATGACGCGGCCGGCCAGCGCCTTCGACCAGTCGAAGACGACATTGCTGTTGAACAGTGTCAGCGCCTGCAGCGGCGTCGTGGTCACATCGCGCTTGCTGTGTGCCTGCTGGGCAGACGCGAGGTCGAATGGTTGCAGCAGGGGATAGGGAACGCTGCGGCGCGTGAAGATATAGATGCTCCTGCGATTCTGTTCCGTCACGTCTTTCGAGACTTTCCAGAGGTCCCCGGCATTGAGATTGCCGGGAACCGGCGGAAATACCGCGGGCCCGCCAAGCTTCTCTTCGAGCCTGCCACTGGCAACGAGCAGGGAATCACGGATCTGTTCCGCCTCCAGGCGCCGCCTTGGGAAGACGGCCAGCAGCCTGTTGTCCGGGTCGGCGGCGTAGGCATCGGCCCGATAGGCAGAGGATTGCCGATAGACCGCTGAAAGGAGGATCTGCCGATGCAGCTGCTTCACGCTCCAGCCTTGCCTGACGAAGTTGTCCGCGAGGTAGTCGAGCAGCTCCGGATGAGAGGGCTTTTGACCTGATCTGCCGAAGTCGCTGACCGTCGTGACGATCCCGCGTCCGAAATATTCATCCCACACACGGTTCACGAACACGCGTGCCGTCAGGGGATTCGTCGGGCTGGCGATCCAGTTTGCAAGAGCCGTTCTGCGCCCGGACGATGTCGCAGTCGCATGAATCACGGGAACTTCGCTGGTGATTGCCGCAGGAAATCCCGGTTTCACCTCTTCGAGCGGCCGCTCATTGTCGCCGCCGAAAAACACGTGGGTCGACGGCGCATCAGGATGCCCCAGTTCGGTCATCGCCGAGATGGTTGCCGAACCCCTGGGCTTCAGGTCGTCGAACTTCTTCAGCTCCGTCTGCAGCCGGTCATACTCGGCATACATCGAGCGATAGTCCTGGTGATAGTACGGGGCGTTCTCGCTGGAATTGTC
>JAATEY010000204.1 GCA_015655465.1 Gammaproteobacteria bacterium
GGAACTGACCGTGGCGGCCAACATCGAGGTGCCGCTGCGCTACCGCCGCATGCCCGGCCCGCAGCGTCGCAAGCGTGTGGCGGATACGTTGGCGCGCGTCGGGCTTTCCGCCCGCGCGAAACACTATCCATCGGAACTCTCCGGTGGCCAGCAGCAGCGCGTTGCGATCGCCCGCGCGCTGGCCGGTTCGCCGCGGCTGCTGCTCGCCGACGAGCCCACCGGCAACCTCGACACGCAGATGGCGCGCGGCGTGATGGAACTGCTGGAGGACCTGCACAAGGACGGCGCCACCATCGTGATGGTCACGCATGATCCGGACCTGTCGGCGAGGGCGCAGCGCGAGGTGCACATCGTCGATGGGAGGGTGGTGGATCTGGTCGAGCCGCATCGTTTCACGCCCAGGGCACCGGATCGCGAAATACCGGTGGCCGCGCCGTAACGCAGACCGACCATGTTCGGCTATTACCTCGAGCTTGCCTGGCAGAACCTGCGGCGCAGCCCGTGGCTGTCGGCGTTGATCGTGCTCGCCGTGGGCGTGAGCATCGGCTCGTCGATGACGGTGTATTCGCTGCTGAACGCGATGTCGCGCGATCCGATTCCGCACAAGTCCGCGCAGTTGTTCACGCCGCGGCTGGACAGCCTGGGGCCATTCGGCCGGGAACAGATGTACGAAGGCAATACGCTCACCGGCGCCAGGCGCGCGGCACATGACCGGATTCCGGGAACGCTTCCCTGGCGGGACGCCATGGCCCTGCGCGCGGCGCGACTGGCGCCGCGCCAGGCAGCGATGATCGACCAGGTGCTGACGGTGGCGGACGAGTCCGGCAACGTGCATCCGGCCATTTCGACGGTGGCCACCGACGCGGACTTCTTCGACATGTTCGAGGTGCCCTTTCTGGCCGGCGCAGCCTGGAGCAGGCCTGACGACGAGGCGCGGGCGCGCGTCGCCGTGATCAGCGCCCGGCTCGCGCACCGGATCTTTCCCGGCGTGGGGATGGATGACGTGCTGCAGCGGTCGATCCAGGTGGACGGCGCCAGCTACCGCGTCATTGGCGTGCTGCGTCACTGGGCGCCGCAGCCACGCTTCTACTCTTCGCTGGATGAGATGGCTCAGGGTCCTGGCGTGTCCGGCACTGTCATTGCTCGTGCCTTCGGCTCCGGCGACGATCTGTTCATTCCCTTCGAGACCTGGATCGCGCAGTACCGCAGCGTGCCGGACATGATAAATGCCATGAATCCGTCGCCCTCCGGCGTCGTGAGCTGCCATCTCCTCATGACGTCCCGCACGCGCGGGGGCTGGTTCAGCGACAACAACATCTGCAGCTGGGTGAAGCTCTGGGTAGAACTGCCCACGGCGGGCGAGGTCGAGCGTTACCGGGACCACCTGCAGCAGCACGCCGCCGAGCAGCAACGCCTCGGAAGGTTGCGATGGCCGCCACAGACGCGCCTGGAAAGCCTGCGCGAGTCGATCGCGCAGCAGCGTTTCGTTCCCGCCGACTACTGGACGGCGCCGCTGGTCGGCTTCGGCTTCCTGCTCGTCTGCCTGATCAATGCGATGGGCCTGATGCTGGCGCGTTTCCACGGCCGCACGCCGGATCTTGGCCTGCGTCGGGCGCTGGGCGCATCGCGCCGCGCGATCCTCGCGCAGTGCCTCACCGAAACCGCGCTGCTCGGCGCGCTCGGCGGGCTGCTGGGCATCGGCCTGCTGTTGCTCGGCGCGGGCGTGAATCGCGCGATGCTGCCGGGGTTCGAGGAACTGACCCGCCCCGATACGCGATTGATGGTCTGGGCGCTGCTCATCGCTGTGCTCGGCACGATCTGCGCGGGCCTGTATCCGGCGTGGAGGACCAGCCGCTGGCGCGGCGTGGACCGCAGGGAATCTCCAGGGCGCGGTCGCTTCGGCGCTGCGCTGATCGCCGTGCAGCTCGCGCTGACCCTGGCCATCGTCGCCAACTCGCTGTTCATCGCCTGGCAGCGCGTCGCGGACATGCGCCGGCCCAGCGGTGTGGCGGCAGAGACGGAGCTGTTCCATGTGCTGACGCAATGGCCGTCCTATCCCGCGGGCATGCTGGCGCGCTACGAGCGCGATCTGGCCGCGCTGCGCGCCATGCCCGGCGTGGTGGATGCGGCCCAATCCATGGGCATGCCGGGTACCATGCTTGGAGCTGGGCTCTTTCCCCTGTACCGCGACCGGCCCAGGGCCGAGGTGGCGCCAACCGCGCACGCCAACAACTTCTTCGTCGACGAACGTGCGCTCGACACCTTCGGCCTCAAGCTGGTCGCCGGCCGCCGGTTCAAGGCCAGCGACTTCGGTGCGCCGAATCAGTCGGCGATAGTCTCGGCGGCCCTGGCACGGCAGATCTATCCGGAGAAAGAGCTGGAAGATGTGGTTGGCAAAGTCGTGTGGTCGGCCGCTCCCTACACCATCGTCGGCGTCGTCGAGGCGATGCAGGGCCACACGCTCGGCTCCGCATTCGAGCACGGCTTCATGGTTCCCCTCCGCCGGTACGATTTCGCGATGCAGGCAGTGGGCCCCTATGTCGTGCGCACACGGCCGGGTGAGCTGGCGGCCGTGATGGGCAAGGTCGAGAAGCTGCTGCTCGACCTCGACCCGACCCGTGCCGTTTCCGAGCTGCGTTCCTACACCGATCTGCGTTACCGGGATCTGTTCCGGGGCCATCGCAATCTGGCTGCCACACTGCTTGGCGTGGGTGTACTGCTGCTGCTGATCACCGCGCTGGGCATCGTCGGACTGACGCATTGCTGGGTGTCGCAACGGTGCGTGCAAATAGGCATCCGGCGCGCGCTGGGCGCGCGGCGCGCAGACATCCTGCTGCGCTTCCAGCGGGAGAACCTGGTGATTGCCGGCATCGGCGTGACATTGGGCGCCGCGCTGACGGTTGCCGGCAACCTGTGGCTGGTGAGGCAGTTCGAGCTGCCGCGCATCGAACCGGTGGCGGTATTCGGCGGCGCACTGCTCATCGTGCTGCTGAGCCAGTTCGCCGTGTTCTGGCCCGCGCGGAGGGCTTCATTGATTCCTCCGGCGCTGGTGACGCGCAGTACATGACCGGCTGCTGTCTCCATACGCAGCGGCGCGCTGATTCCTCCCGCCGTCGCCGCCGCACTGGATAACATCGCAGCATGCGCACCGTCCTGGTCATCGACGACACCCTCGCGGTCATCGACGCGCTCTCCGTGCTGTTCTCGCTGCGGGAGATCCGCACCTTGCGCGCGCACACCCAGGACGAAGGTCTCGCCGTGCTCGCGAAGCAGGAGGTGGACCTCGTCATCTCCGACATGAACTTCACCGCCGACACGACTTCGGGCGACGAGGGCGTGGCGCTGTTCAAGCGCATCCGCGAACTGCATCCGGACATGCCGGTGATCCTGCTGACCGGCTGGGCCAGCCTCGAAATCGCGGTGCGGCTGGTGAAGGCCGGCGCCGCGGACTACATGGCGAAGCCGTGGAACGACGACCGGCTGATGGCGACGGTGGAAAACCTGCTGGAGCTTTCGGAAGCCACGCGCGAGGTCGCACGCGCGCAGCGGGAGCGCCGCAGACGCGTCGAGGATCTGCGCAACCGCTACGACCTGCAGGGCATCGTGTTCGCCTCCGACGCGATGGAACGCGCGGTGGAGATGGCCTGCCGTGTGGCGCGCGCCGATGTGCCGGTGCTGATCACCGGACCCAACGGCGCCGGCAAGGAGCGCATCGCGCAGATCGTGCATGCCAATTCCAGCGTGCGTGGCGGGCAGTTCGTGGCGCTGAACTGCGGCGCGGTGCCGCCCGACCTGATCGAGGCGGAACTGTTCGGCGCGGAGGCCGGTGCTTTCACCGGCGCCACCAGGGCGCGCGAGGGCCGCTTCGAGCTGGCCGACAACGGCACGCTGCTCCTCGACGAGATCGGCAATCTGCCGCTGGCCGGCCAGGTGAAGCTGCTGCGCGTGCTGGAGACCAAACAGTACCAGCGCCTTGGCTCCAGCCGCTCGCGCAGCGCCAACGTGCGCGTGATCAGTTCCACCAATGCCGACCTGCCGCAGATGATCGCGGCCGGCACGTTCCGCGAGGATCTCTACTACCGCCTGAACCTGATCGAGATCCGCCTGCCGCCGCTCAACGAGCGGCGCGAGGACATCGCCGTGCTGGCGGCGCATTTCCTGGGCACGGATCACCTGCTGGGCGACGATGCGCTGGCCGCGCTGCTGAGCCATGGCTGGCCGGGCAACGTGCGTGAGCTGCGCAACGCGATCGAGCGCGCGCGGCTGCTCGCGCCGCAGGGCACGATCCGCGCTGCGGACCTCAACCTGCCGCCCGCTGCGCGCGTGAGCAGTGGCGCCGAGGAGCCCGACCGCAACATGATCGAGGTCGCCCTGCACACGGCGGGCGGTAACGTGAGCCGCGCGGCGCAGGCGCTGGCGCTGTCGCGGCAGGCGCTGTACCGGCGCATGGAACGGCTGGGCATCAGGACGTAGACAACACAGGACGCAATCCATGCGCGCCAGTCTGGAAGGCAAACTCGCAATACTGTTCGTGACGATGGCGGCGCTTGGCGCGGCGCTGGCGACGTTGCTGCTGCGCTGGCCGGGCCTTGCTCCATGGACCATTCTCGCCGCGCTGTTGCTGCTGGCTGCGGTGGCGCTGGCGCGCTGGAGCGCCGCGCCGGTGAACCGCCTGCTGCGCGCGCTGACCGGCGCCGTCGCGAGCTACCGCGACGGGGATTTCAGCGTGTCGCTGGTCGCGGACCGGCGCGACGAGCTGGGCGAGCTGATAGCGACCCACAACGAACTGGGCAATGCGCTGCGCGAACAGCGCCAGCAGCTGGCGCAGCGCGAACTGCTGCTCGACACGATCACGCAGAACTCGCCTGTCGCGCTGCTGCTGGTCGATGCCCACAGCCGCATCGTCTATTCGAACTTCGCCGCCCGCCATCTGCTGAATGACGGCACGAGCCTGCAGGGGCAGGACTTCGAAGCGGTGCTGCAACGCAGCCCGGCCCCGCTGCGCGAGGCCGTCGATGCGCAGGAGGACGCGCTGTTCTGCGTACCCGGTGCGGACATCGACGACACCTACCACTTGTCGCAGCGCCGCTTCCTGCTGGGCGGCCGCCCGCACCGCCTGCTGCTGATCAAGCGCCTGACGCGCGAGCTGTCGCGCCAGGAAGTGGCCGTCTGGAAGAAGCTGATCCGCGCGCTGTCGCACGAGCTGAACAACTCGCTGGCGCCGATCAGTTCGTTGGCCCGGTCCGGCGCGGAACTCGCGCGCCGTGGCGATGTGGCTGCGCTGGCGCCCGTGTTCGCGACGATCGGCGAACGCGCCACGCACCTGCACGCGTTCATCGCCGGCTACTCGGACTTCGCGCGGCTGCCCGCGCCGCAGCCGGAATGCGTGCGCTGGCCAGCATTGTGCGACGCGCTGCAAAGACAGGTGTCCTTCACGTTACCGGAGCGCCTGCCCGGGGTGGATGGCTGGTTCGACCGCATCCAGCTGGAGCAGGTGCTGATCAACCTGCTGAAGAACGCGCACGAATCGGGCAGCGCAGCGGAGGCGATCGAGCTGGCGGTGGCACACGCCGAGAAGTCGCAGCGCATCGAGGTGCGCGACCGCGGCACCGGCATGGGCGAAGCCGTGCTGACGCAGGCACTGCTGCCGTTCTATTCCACCAAGCGCACCGGCTCGGGGCTGGGCCTCGCCCTTGCGCGCGAGATCGTCGAAGCGCATGGTGGCCAGATCCGCCTTGCCAACCGCGACGGCGGGGGCCTGACCGTGACGCTGTTGCTGCCGCTGCCGGCGTGAGATCTGGCAGGGTGCGGACGGATATTTGAAGGAAGAGCGCGAGAACTGGTAGGTCGTGGCCATCCGATTGCCCGCGGATAGGAAGTTCAACCACCTGCCCCGCCCGAATCGTTTCGTGGAAAGGGTCTCATGTCCAGCCGCAGCCCGGTTCCAGCGGGCAAGCCCTCAACCCGGGGCATCGAATTGCGTCCGGATCCCTTGACGACCCTGCCCTGACGCACGCCATCCGCCTGAAATCTCCTGCCTCGGACAACGGGGCACAGCCCGTGCCTCTCGGCCCACATCAGGTATCGGCGGCAGGCTCCATCACCAGCGGGTTCATGGCAGCAGCGGCTGCGAAGGCGGTGCCCGGGCTCCTCAATACTGGCAATGATGCGCAAGCGTCCGCCGCAGCGGGCGCAGCCCTCGATCTCGACTCCGAACACCCGCTTGAGCCGGCGCGCCCAGTTCATCGCTACGTGCTTGGGCGGTGTCGGCTTCTCGTCGGGCTTGCCCGATGGGCTCGGCTGCTTCGCTCCCACGCCTCGATGCGCTGGCGTCACCGCCGCCCGCAGCCGGCTATGCGGCGCGAATACGCCGTGATATCTCGTCAGGTGCATCCGCGGCGGCGGAACCAGTGCGGCAAGGCGCGCGACCAGATCCAGCGGCTCCATCACGATGTGCGTGGTGCCGTCGCGATACGCGGTCTTGAGATGGTAGCGCACCTGACCGGATGAGGTCATCGCCAGACGCTCTGTGGCCACCGGCGGACGGCTCACGTGCCGGATGTTTTCGGGCACGCCTGTCATCATGGCGGCGTCCTCGTAGAAGGCCATGGGGTTACCGGCATTTTCGACCAGGAGGCGCGCGACGGGGCCGGTCGGGTGATTCATCACCTCGGCCTGAACCGATTGCGGCATGTTGGCCGCCATCTTGAGCGCCTGTTCCCGCTCGTGGTCGCTGAATTCCGATGGACTTTCCAATCCCGTGACCCTCCAGCGTCAGAATATCGCTGACAGGCTGAGATTCCGTTAATCGGCGAGATGGGTTTGGTTACTGTCCGTTAACCAATTGCGGCACGCCCACCTGGCGGTCGAGTTTTCACCCCGGAATTGGGCTTGCAAACTATAGCACTAAGTGCTATATATAGATTCGGAAGCGTCCGTATGGCGATTTATAAGACCCGCTAGTTTTCCAAGTGAGCCAGGAAACAAGGTCTCGCGGATGGAAGTCTCTGCGACGCGGTCGTGGAGATGGCGGCTGGCCTTTATGAGGCAGATTTGGGCGGCGGACTGCTGAAGAAGCGGATCGCCCGCAAAGGCCAAGGCAAGAGCGGTGGATTTCGCACCCTGGTGGCGACGAACCACGGCGATAGATGGGTGTTCGTTTACGGATTTCCGAAGAACGAACGCGCCAACATCGACGAGACCGAGCAGGAGGCGCTGAAGAAACTGGCGGGGCATCTGCTGAAGCTGACGGCCGAGGCCGTTAGCAAGGCAGAGGAAGCGAATGAATTGACGGAGGTAAATTGCAATGAACAGGAAAAAGTCTGACATTCTTGAGGCCGTATTGGAGACGGCGAAGGGTCTTCACGCCGCTGGCGCGATGGATCAGGTCACCCTGCGTGAATTCGATCGGCTGTGCGTTCCTCCCGTAACAGCCCTGAAGCCGCTGGAGATCAAGCGCATTCGCACGCAGTCGCATGTCAGCCAGGCTGTCTTCGCTGCCCTGCTCAACACCAGCCTTTCGACCGTACAGAAATGGGAGATCGGCCAGAAGCGCCCAACCGGGGCGGCGCTCAAGCTGCTTCACCTTGTGAAGAAGCAGGGCCTGGAAATCGTCGCCTAACTGTTGTCCTACCCGGAGCCGCGAATGTTTTCACGCTGGGCGTATGTCCTCATTGGGAATAACAATACGGGAAAAACCTCCTTCCAGAGGCATCTCCTTGCCGCACTGTGCGACGTTCACTACAAGCGGCTTGAAACGAATATCGTTATCAATATCTCGCATCCCCGGGCGCCAAGAAAAGAGAATATCTCTATTGTCGTGGCAGGAGCGCTTGCGGATAGAGAATCCGGTTAAGGAAGATACGTCTGAGATTCAGGAGCAGCTCCGCCGGCTGGCGTTTGAATTCGCGGAGTTGCTGATTGAGCGTGCGCGATCGCTCTGACCTGGAGGCGAGCTGCAGCGTCTTACCGGGTGCCCTACTTTGGATCGCCGACTATTCCGCGTTTTGAGGCGCGAACCAGTCTGGCTCTGAGCTCCGCGTTCTCAGTTCGCAGGCGCCCATTCGCGGCGCGAAGAGAAATGATTTCACACTTCATGTCACGCGCGGTCCCCGGATCCTCTTTCACGCATCTCCCGAAATGCCGGGTAGTGCTGCTCGACGAGCAGGTACAGCAGCGTCGCTTCGGGCCGATGACGTGCGTAACCCGGCGGGTCGATGAACGGCGACGCACGCGGGCGGCGCGTGCTGGCAGCAGCGTGCATGGCGCGCATCCCGGAAACCGGCACGGACCAAGCACGCTACGCGGCGCCTTGCCGGAACAGGCTTGCGTAACATAGGTGCATATCTGCAGAAATGGCAATTGCGGGGACGGCTGCGCAAAAGAAAAGGGCCAGCATCTCTGCCAGCCCTCTTCGTATCGAACGATGGATCAGGTAAGCGCGTGGCTTACATCCCCATGTCGCCCATGCCACCCATTCCGCCGCCGCCGCCACCGCCATGGCCGTGCTCGGCTTCATCCTTCGGCGCATCGGCAATCATCACTTCCGTCGTCAGCAGCAGACCCGCCACCGAAGCGGCATTCTGCAGCGCCAGACGCGTGACCTTGGTCGGATCCAGGATGCCCTGTTCGAGCATGTCGCCATACTCGCCAGTCGCAGCGTTGTAGCCGTATGCGCCCTTGCCCGCCTTGACGGCGTTCAGCACCACAGCGGCGTCTTCGCCCGCGTTCTCCACGATCTGGCGCAGCGGCTCCTCGATCGACCGGGCCAGCAGGCGGATGCCCACGGTCTGGTCTTCGTTCGCGCCTTCCAGATCCTTCAGTGCTTTCAGCACGCGGATCAGGGCGGTGCCACCGCCGGGAACCACGCCTTCTTCAACGGCGGCACGGGTTGCCTGCAGCGCGTCTTCGACGCGGGCGCTTCTTTCGAAGCGCTCTTCGGATTCGTGAAGATGAACCAGGCCATCCATGCAGTAGGCCGCATATGCCGGCTGCCGGGCGCATGAGTCCGGCTGCTGGGCGCATGAGTAATGTGGAATGAGAAGGCTTATCGGGCTGTGCTAACGTCTTCACGATGACCCCACACGCCATGCGCCGACCAGGCATTCAGCTCGCCATCACTCTGTTCGCATTGCTCACCGTTGCGAGCGCCACCAGCCAGACTCCCGGGAGTTTCAGCCGCTCGGACCTCGCCGCTGCGCAAGCCCTGCTCGAGCGGGCGCGGAGTGACAACACCGCCTATCAGCTGACCGAATCACTCACCACGGAAGTCGGGCCGCGCTTCTCCGGCACACCGGGCGACCGCGCAGCCGTTGCGTGGGCGCAGGAACAGATGCGCCGCCTGGGCTTCGAGAACATACACACGCAGGAAGTCGACGTGCCGCAATGGGTGCGCGGTGAGGCCGAATTCGCGGTACTCGAGCCGTGGCCGCAGCCCATGCCCACCCTGGCGTTGGGCGGCACCGTCGGCACCCCGGACGCCGGCATCGAAGCCGAGGCGGTCATGGTCAAGGATCTGGCCGCCCTGGCGGAGCTGCCTGCCGGCGCCGTGAAGGATCGTATCGTGTTCTTCAACAACCCCATCGAGCGGCGCCGCGATTGGGTCGAATACTCGCGCGCCGTGAGCGTGCGCGGCGCCGGTCCAGCCGCCGCGTCGGCGCTCGGCGCCGTGGGCGTGGTCATCCGTTCCCTCAGCACCAGTGCGCAGCGCTTCCCGCACACCGGTGGTTCGCGTCAGCCGACGGACGTACCACGAATCCCGGCGGTTGCCATTTCGAACCCGGATGCCGACGCTCTCCAACGACAGTTCGCCAGCGGTCGCACTGTGCGCCTGCGAATGAAGAGCACCGCTCGCGAGCTGCCGAAACAGCGATCCGCCAATGTCATCGGTGAAATCCCCGGCACCGACCTCGCGCACGAGATCGTCATCCTCGGCGCGCACCTGGATTCCTGGGACGTGACCGTGGGCGCGGTCGATAACGCTTCGGGCGTGGGCATCGTCCTCACCGCGGCGCATCTGATCCGCGCGCAGGGACTCAAGCCCCGGCGAACGCTGCGCGTGGTGCTGTTCGCGAACGAGGAGAATGGCTCTGCGGGATCGCGCGCTTACGCCGCTGCGCAGGAACAGAATCTTGCGAACCATGTGCTGGGTATCGAAGCGGACTATGGCGCCGGACCCGTGTGGCAGTTTTCGACTCGCGTGAATCCGGCCGATGTCGGTGTGATCGACCAGATGCATCGCGTGCTCGGACCGCTGAAGATCGACCGCGGCACCAACGAGGCGCCCGGTAATGCCGATCTGTCGCCGCTCGTGGCCCGCGGCATGCCCATCCTCGGTCCGGAACTGGACGGCACTTACTATCTGGACGTTCACCACACCGCAAACGACACCATGACGCAGGTCGATCCCGCAGCGATACGCCAGAGCGCGGCAACGTTCGCAGTCGGTGTCTGGCTCGGCGCGCAGTACGCAGGCAAGTGGCAACGCCTGGCGCC
>JAATEY010000033.1 GCA_015655465.1 Gammaproteobacteria bacterium
GCACGGCGGATGAGGTCCGAGGCCACGGCGCCAGCAGTGCGGCCGTCGCGGCGGGCGAGCTCCTTCACGGCATGGAGAACCGGCTCATCGATGTCGAGGGTGGTCCGCATGACGGGAAGTATGCATCAGATGCAATGATGCACAAACATCAAGAATGGGCAGATTGGATACAATCCCGTAAGCAGGGCGGCGTATTGAGCCGGAATCTGCAACTGAGTGGGTGCAATCCTGGCGGCCCGTCCGCTCCCTGGAGATGCCGCAGCCACAAGGGCGCAGCGTATGATTCACGCAAAGAACAATCGGGAGGGACCTCACCGTGACGAATCTGCGCCTCAAGCTCTGCTGGATGGTTCTCACGCTGGCCAGCGCGCCAGTCCTTGCCGCCCAGCCCGCCGCCGCCTGCGACCGCGAATGCCTGCGCAGCAAAGTCACCCAGCTGCTCTACGCGCTGGTGAAGCACGACATCAGCAAGCTGCCCGTCGCCGACACGGTGCGCGTCACCGAGGACGCCGTCGATAAGCCGCTGAAGAGCGTCGGCCTCGTCACCACCGTCACCGCGCTGCGCGGCTTCCGCCAGGATTTCATCGACGAGCGCGCCGGCGTGGTCGGCGCCCACGTGATGGTGGAGGAGAGCGGCGCGCCCATCATGCTGGTGGTGCGCCTGAAGGTGGTCGCCGACAAGCTGACCGAGATCGAACTCGTCCCCACCCGCAGCCGCACCGAGGGCCTTATTTTCAACATCGATGGCCTGAAGTCGGCCAGCGAGGTGATGAACTACGCGCCGCGCCCCGAGCAGCTGCCCACGCGTGACGCCGCCCTGAAGGCCGCGCTCAAGTACCCCGAAGGCCTCACGCTCGCCAGGACCTTCGCCGCCGTGAACGCCCCGTTCGCGCCCGACGCCTACCGCTACGAGAACGGCCAGATCATGGCCGGGCCCGACTGCAAGTTCCAGGCGGGCTGCCAGAACATCGCCACGCAGCCGCTGACCATCTTCGAGCGCCTGGGCGACCCGATGGTCCGCGTGGTCGCCGTGGATGAGCGCATGGGCATCGTCTGGCTGCGACTGGCCTGGGGCGTGCGCCAGGAGGGCGGCGACCAGCTGACCGCATTTGAAGCGTTCAAGGTGTTCGACGGGCAGATCCATGCGGTGGAGGCTTTCATCCGGATATTGCCGATCGAGAAGCGCGACGGGGGGTGGAAGTAGCGCAGAAGCCGGCAACCTGTCACAAAACGTGGCGGGTTGAATTCTTTACGCGCGGCGCAATCTTCGTCATTCTTGGGGCAGCAGTTTGGGGCGCTCGGCCCAGGTGGGCGGCAAGCGCCGTTTTCGAGCCCACAGCAACTGAAGGAGGTGATCCAATGGCACATTCAATCGTTGGTTCGGTCGCGTCTCTGGGCGCCAGAGGCCACAGAGGGATGCGCGCAGGCTGATTGCCACGCGTGCGAACGAGTCCAATTGATGGACGCTCCGATGCAGTTGCCGTGCGGATGATCTGATCCGCACGAAAAAGGCTCGAGCAGGAATGGCGGAGTCCGCAAGGGTTCCGCCATTTTCTTTTGGGTTCGCCGCGACCGGATTTTCCGCCGCGCGTGAGGCCGCACTGTCCTACGTGGTGCAAAGGCGCCATCCGACACTGCCGCTGACCCGCGGCGTGTATCCATACGTACATGGATATTCCACGCAACGACTACGGCTTTCCCGGCACGGACGAAAGAGTGCCCCGACACACCAGCGACAGCAGCAACGCCCGCATTCACGAGCGCACCCTGCAGAACCTGCGCCCCTTTGTGCGCGCCTTGAAGCCCGCGATCAACGCGCGCATCGCCGAGTTGCACCGCGAGTGGGACATCGAGCGCACACTGGAAGCGAATGCCGCTGCGGTCGCACTGTTCGGTGTGGCGCTGGGAGTGGGTATCGATCGCCGGTTCCTGGCCATTCCGGCACTGGTAGCCGGCTTCCTGTTCCAGCACGCAGTCCAGGGGTGGTGTCCGCCGCTGCCCGTGTTTCGAAGGCTGGGGGTGCGGACCAGCGCCGAAATTCACGCTGAAATCCTGGCCCTGCGGATCCTGCGGGACGATTTCAGTGCCAAGGCACGAGGCGCAGAAGCCGCGCTTTCGCTGGCCTTGAGTCACTAACGACGAACCTCCGCCCGACAGATGAGGCGCGCGATCGGGGGTGACACCCGCACCGTCCTACCCGATGCGAAGGTTCCATCCGACATGCCGCTGGCCGCGGCGATGTTATTCATAGCACCCATGGATACCCAACATAATGACTACGGTGCAAAGTCTGTTCTGAACAACGACGAACTGGCAGCCTGGTGGGCAACCAAGTTGCCTGCGAATGCGGCGTCCGAGTGGCTTGGCCCTCGGCCGTCGACAGGCGCCGCCGATGATCAGGTTGAGTCCGAGCCGCCCCAAATGGGCGTACGGGTTCATTTCTGAAACGTTGACTGTAATTTTGGGCAGTATTGTCACGGCAGCGGATCCGGACTAACTCCGTACCCCATTCATTTGCCTGCGCAGCCAGTGGTGTGACGAGGGACTTTAGCTGCCCGCCTGATCGCCTCCAGGAGATTGGCAAGTCTGCTAATCGCTTCGCAGTCCCAGCACATCAGCGCGCGGCGGCACCCACGGCACGTCATGGCGGCACGGCTCACGCGACCCCGGCGTGAGCGTCACCTCGGACATGCCGCCGCCGCGGCCATTGTCGAACCGCAGGTCGCCCAGCACCCAACCCTGGCCTTGTCTTACGGCAAAGGGCACGCGTGCAAACTGCAGCAGCTCGCGCGCTGTGCAACTGGTTTCGGCGAGCTGCGCGAGCACAGCGCGCGACATCACGTATTCACCACTCCAGCGCACGGCGTCGCTGCGCGCGGCATCCACAGGGTGCGTGAACAGCGAATCCGTATCCCTCTGGCTCAACAGCGAACAGGCGTCCACGCTGACCTGAGGCAGCACGGAGAGCTGCGCACGACGCACCACGTATTCATCGCCGGATTGCTGCAGCAGGAGCACGTCCCAACACAGCGGGTTTGCGGGCGCCGGTGCGAGCACGTGATCGAGCGTGCGCCAGGCCGGGAACGACGTCGCCGCCAGCGCATCGAGCTTGCGTGTCGCGACCGTTCCGGCGGTGGCAAAGGCCGCAGTCAGCAGCACACAGAGCGCAGCGCTCGTGAGCACCGCTGCCCGCTGCGGCATCCGCCAGCCCAGCAGGACCAGCAACAGCGCCGGCAGCGGCAGCGACCACCACGGCATTGCGGTGTGTGCCACCTTCAGCAGGATGCTTCCGGCCAGCAGCGCCAGACCCAAGCCCACGCGCGCGGGCCAGCGTTGCAACACCAGCAGTAGCGGCGCCGTCGCCAGCCAGTACAGGGGTTCGACGATGAACAGGCGATCGCCGTATTTCCAGCGGTTGTCCCATGGCCAGAATGGATGCACGCCGTAGCTGTTCAGTGCGTCCATTCCCAGGTGCAGCAGCACCGCGAGCACGGCCATGACGCCCACGCTGCGCAGGTCGCTGGCGCTCCACTGCCGGTGGCGGAGCCGATGCCACAGCCAGGTGCCCAGCAGCAGCAGTGCAGCCAGTGCAAGGCAACCCGGCAGCGTGTGCGTAGACCCTCGATGCTGCAGCAGGTAACCCATGCGGTCGCCGGTGACGAACCGCATGCTCCACGCCAGATCGATGTCGGGCAGGTTGCTGCCGATGATGCTGATCGCGATGAGGGCGTTGCGGCGCGCAGGGGCGGGCAGGCCGCGCGGGTCTGGGGCGGTGCAGCGTGCCATCGCCTCGCCCGCGACGAGGCCGATCAGTGAGTGCGTGAGGTTGTCCATTCAGAGGGCGATGGTAAGGCAGGAGGGGTGCCGTCGGACGAGTTGGCGATATGCCATGGTCTCGAAGGCGATGTCGACGGCTATGGCGTCGTGAAAAGGACGCCGAGCGGGACCGTAGTCCCGACGTGCACGGTGACGCACTCCCGGCGCAATCGAGTATATGCACGCGGACGCCTGGGCCTCAATGAATACGTGTTGGGATCGAGCAGATACAAAGCCAATACACGGATGAGCCGAGGCAAAGCGACTTCAACAGCTCACTGAACACACTCGACTTGCAGCTCGTCATCACGAGCTCATTCGGAGAGGAATGTCACCACAGCCGCATCACCTTCGTTGATGGTTCGGGGGCGGATACCAAAGTTCAACGTGGCCTGGAGCA
>JAATEY010000094.1 GCA_015655465.1 Gammaproteobacteria bacterium
CCTCGGGCACCACCAGCGGGATGTCGTCCTGGTAGCGGAACTGCGAGGTGTTGTCGATGACCACGCAGCCGGCAGCGGCGGCAATGGGCGCATATTTCGCCGACACCTCCGCGCCAGCCGAGAACAGTCCGATGTCGGCTTGGGAGAAATCGAAGGTCTCGACATCCAGCACGGGATAGGACTTGCCCTTGAGCTGCACCGTCTTGCCCAGCGAGCGGCTGCTCGCCAGTGGATACAGTTCACTGACCGGGAAATCGCGTTCCTCGAGAACGGTGATCATGGTGTCGCCCACGAGGCCGGTAGCCCCCAGGACCGCAACTCTCCAACCCTTGCTCATTGCCTTCCTCTGAAAGTTCAAGAAATGTTGCCACCTGACGCTGAATGTCCGTCAGATGGCAGGCGTGGATGATCGCACATCCGCGTTCTGGCCCCGATGCCGCAGGTAGTGGTCCATCAGGGTGATGGCCAGCATGGCCTCGGCGATGGGGGTGGCGCGCAGGCCGACGCAGGGGTCGTGGCGCCCGGTGGTGACTACGTCGACCGGATTGCCGGCCAGATCGATGGTGTGCGCTGGAACCTGGATGCTGGAAGTGGGCTTCAGGGCGATCTGCACGATCACATCCTGACCGGTCGAAATACCGCCCAGCACACCACCGGAATGATTCGAGGCAAAGCCCTGCGGGGTGAGCTCGTCGCGGTGCTCGCTGCCACGCTGCGCCGCAACAGCCACGCCGTCGCCGATCTCCACCGATTTCACGGCGTTGATGCTCATCATGGCGTGCGCGATATCGGCATCCAGCCGGTCGAACACCGGCTCACCCAGGCCCACCGGCACGCCGCTGGCGATGACGGTGACCTTGGCGCCCACCGAATCGCCTTCGCTGCGCAATTTCCAGATGTAGTCCTCGAGCTCCTGCAACCTCGACGGGTCCGGGCAGAAGAATGGATTCTCATAGGCCGCCGCGGGCACGCGCGGCTCGATCACAAGCGTGCCCACCTGGCTGACGTAACCCGAGATCCGCACACCGAGCCGCGTCGCGAGGTACTTGCGCGCGATGGCGCCCGCCGCAACACGCATGACGGTTTCACGCGCCGAAGACCGCCCGCCGCCCCGATGGTCGCGCAGGCCATATTTCTGCTGATAGGTGTAGTCGGCGTGACCGGGACGAAAGCGATCCTTCAGCTTGTCGTAGTCGCGCGAACGCGCATCGCTGTTCTCGATCAGGAGGCCAATGGGTGTGCCGGTGGTGACGCCTTCGAACACGCCGGAAAGGATGCGCACTTCATCGCCTTCCTTGCGCTGGCTGACGAACTGCGAGGTGCCGGTGCGACGCCGGTCGATATCGGGCTGCAGGTCCGCTTCGGACAACGGCAGGCCGGGCGGGCAGCCATCGACCACGCAGCCGAGAGCCGGGCCGTGACTCTCGCCAAAGCTGCTCACCACGAATGACTTGCCGAAGCTGTTACCAGACACCGTCAGGACCTCAACTGCCTTGCACCCGCCGCGCGCAGCGCCGCTGCCGTCAGCAGGAACACACCACCACCACCGCGCGCGAATGACAGCCACACGAATGGCAAACGCGGAAACGCGCGCCGCACGCGCGTTTCGGTATTGCCCACCTCAACGATCAGCACCCCGTTTTCAGACAGATGCAGCGGGGCTTCCCGCAACAGCACGCGCACCGCGTCCATGCCATCCCTGCCTGCGCGCAATGCCGCCGCGGGCTCATGCCCGTATTCCGCCGGCAGACCATTGAATTCCGCCGTTCCCACGTAGGGCGGATTGCTCACGATGATATCGTAGCGGCACCCCTGCAGCGCCTGGAAAAAGTCGGATTTGACGAGGCGCACGCGGCGCGTCAGGCCCAATGCAGCCCGGTTGATGCGCGCCACCGCAAGGGCGTCGGGGCTGATATCCACGGCATCCACCCGTGCCGCCGGGAAAGCCTTGGCACAGGCCAGCGCGATGCAGCCCGATCCCGTGCCCAGGTCGACGACCCGCCGTACTGTCTCCGGCTGCACCCAGGGCGCAAACCGCTGCCCGATCAGCTCGGCGATCGGGGAGCGTGGAATCAGCACACGCTCGTCGATGTACATCGGCAGGCCGGCAAACCAGCAGCGATGGGTGAGATAGACGGCTGGCACCCGCGCGTGGATGCGGCGGTCGAGAAGCCCGGCAAAACGCTGCTGGACCTGAGCCGACAATGGCAGTGCCAGGTCTTTCTCCTGCAGGGGACGCTGCAGCCGCCGCGCATGCGCCAGCAGCGCCGCCGCATCATCCATGGCGTGTTCGGTGCCATGCCCGTAATACAGGCGCGCACGTTGCAGCCGGGTCGCTGCCCGATGCAGCAGCTGCGCGCAGGTTACCGTGCCCGCCCGCGGCCTGCGGCCACTGTGGGATAATCTGGTCATGTCAGTAATTCGTTCCGGGCTCCATGTGGGCCTGATGGTGCTTGCCGCGGCGGTGGGAGGCTACATGGTTTCCCGCCAGCTTGGCCACGGTGGTACGCCGGCGATGATGGGCGGCACTGCCCTGCCGACACCGCGTCCGGTCGGCGGTTTTACCCTCACCGACCATCGCGGCGCGAGCTTTGGAAACGCCGAGCTCGCGGGCAGGCCCAGCCTGGTCTTCTTCGGCTTCACCCACTGTCCGGATGTCTGCCCCACGACCCTGGCGCTGATGGCGCAGCTGCAACGCGATCCTGCACTCGAACCGCTGCGGATGCTGTTCATCACCGTGGATCCACAGCGCGACGACCAGCTGGCGCTGCAGCGTTATGTGGCAGCGTTCGGCAGCGGGCTGACGGGACTGCGTGGTGAGGATGCCGCGCTCGAACCATTGCTGCAGAACCTGGGCGCAGTGCGCAGGGTGCAGCCGCGTGCCGGGGCCGACTACGCCATGGACCATTCCGCCACGCTGTATTACATCAATGCAAAGGGCGCGCTCAGCGCCGTGTTCACCCCGCCCTTTGACTACGCCAAGGTGCGCAGCGACCTTGCCGCGCTGGTTGCCGGCGCCTGGTAGATCCGGAACATTCCCCATGCAGAAACTGAATATCTACCTGCAGCACGTGCTGCCACAGCATGCAATTTCCCGCGTGGTGCTGCTGTTCACGCGCATACGGTTCCGGCCGGTCAAGAATGTGCTGATCGCGCTGTTCATGCGCGGGTTCAAACCGGACATGAGCGACGCCGTGCTCACCGACCCACTGGCCTACGAGCATTTCAACGCCTTCTTCACGCGCGCGCTGCGCGCTGGCGCAAGACCACTGGCAGGCTCTGCGCATACGCTGGTGAGCCCGGTCGACGGCACGATGAGCGAGCTGGGTGCCATCGGGCACAATCGCATCCTGCAGGCCAAGGGACGCTCCTACACGCTGGAATCGCTGCTGGCCGGCGCCGCTGCCGAGTGGGCGCCACGCTTCATCGGCGGGCAGTTCGCAACCATCTATCTCGCCCCGTACAACTATCACCGCATCCACATGCCGGCTGATGGCAGCCTGTGCGCCGCCTGGTATGTGCCGGGCCGCCTGTTCAGCGTCAACGCCACTGCTGCCGCAATGGTCCCGAACCTGTTCGCCCGCAATGAGCGGCTGGTGCTGCTGTTCGACGGTGCCTGCGGACCATTTGCCGTGATCTTCGTCGGGGCGCTGAACGTCGGCAGCATGGCCACCGTGTGGCATGGCGACGTTACGCCCCGGCGCCCGCGTCAGGTTACGCAGCTGCCGCTGCCCGCGGCATCCGGCCTGTTCCGCGCACGCGGTGCGGAGATCGGCCGCTTCAACATGGGCTCCACGGTGGTGCTGTTGTTTGCGCGGGATCGCGTTGCCCTTGCCCGGCAGCTTGGCCACGGCACAACGATGCGCATGGGGCAGGAGCTGGGTTTGATCGCAGACCCGCCTGCATGACCCACGGGGACTGGCGGCCGGGCACTGACATCGCAGCACTGCGGCTGCGCGCGAAGCTGCTCGACCACGCCCGCGGCTTCTTTCGCGACCGCGGCGTGCTGGAAGTGGAGACCCCGGTTGCGTTGTCGCACACCGTCACCGATGTGCAGCTGGAGTCGCTGCAGCTGGCCGGCAATCCGCCGCGCTTTCTGCAGACCTCCCCCGAATTCGCGATGAAGCGGCTGCTGGCGGCCGGCAGTGGCGACATCTTCCAGATCTGCCGGGTGTTCCGCGCTGGCGAAAGAAGCCGGCTGCACAACCCCGAATTCACGATGGTTGAATGGTATCGGCTGGGGTTCGACCTGGCAGCGATCATGCTCGAGACGGCCGCACTGGCGGACCAGCTGCTGCAATCCGGCGGGCAACCCGCCCGCCCGGTCGAGTTGCTCAGTTATGGCGATGCCTTCGAACGCGCGCTGGGCTGCGATGCGCTGACGGCATCCCTCGATGGACTTGCGGCCCTGGCCGCCGGGCTGGGACTTGCGGCACAAAGCATCGCGAATGCCAGTCGCGACGACCTGCTGGACTTTCTGGTCGCAACCCAGGTGGGGCCAGGCCTGGGGCGCGGCCAGCTGACCTGCCTGCATCACTTTCCTGCCTCACAGGCGGCGCTGGCACAGCTCGATGCCACGGATCCGCGCACTGCCCTGCGCTTCGAGCTCTATGCAGAAGGAGTGGAACTGGCCAACGGCTATGTCGAGCTTGCCAACAGCTCAGAACAGCAACGGCGCTTCGAGGCAGACCTGGCCGAGCGGCAGCGTCGCGGCCTGCCTGCGCCTGCCGCGGACGCGCGACTGCTGGCAGCACTTGCGCATGGCCTGCCAGCCTGCGCCGGCGTTGCAATGGGATTCGATCGGGTTGCGATGCTTGCGCTGGGTGCCACGAGCATCGATGCAGTGCTGGCGTTCCCGTGGGAACGCGCCTGAGGTGGCGCTACTTGGCGCGGGAGATGTATTCGCCCGTGCGGGTGTCGATGCGCAGCACTTCGCCTTCATTGATGAACAGCGGCACACGCACCACGGCGCCGGTCTCCAGCTTCGCAGGCTTCTGCCCGCCGGTTGCCGTATCGCCACGTACACCTGGATCGGTTTCCACCACCTTCAGATCGATGTGCGGCGGCGGCGTCACCACCAGCGGCACGTTGTTCCACAGCGTCACGATGCAGGTGATGCCATCCTTCATCCACTGTGCGGCATCGCCAAGAGCGGCGGCGCCCGCGGTGTACTGTTCGAAGCTGTCCGGCACCATGAAGTGCCAGAAGTCGCCGTCGGAATACAGGTACTGCATGTCGGTATCGACCACGTCGGCGGCCTCGACGCTGTCGCCGGACTTGAAGGTGCGCTCGATGGTGCGGCCGTTCTTGAGATTGCGCACCCGCACCCGGTTGAATGCCTGGCCCTTGCCTGGCTTCACCATCTCGTTCTCGACGATCGAATAGGGTTCGTTGTCGAGCAGGATCTTCACGCCGGACTTGAATTCGCTGGTGGTATAGCTGGCCATGACGCTCTCTGATTTAATGCCGCCGCATGAAAACGGGCGGCGAATGATAGCGGCAGAACCCAAAGCCTGCCACACAGCGACGGTTCCGGACTGGCAGCAGGAACTGGCCCGGGCCGTGCGCGACCCGTTGGAGCTGCTCGCCCTGCTGGGCCTGACACCGCCGCAAATCGGACCGGCGGTATCGGCCGAGAGCCTGCGGGCTGCCGCCGCCGACTTCCCGTTGCGGGTGCCCCGCAGCTTCATCGCCAGGATGCGCCATGGGGATCCGCAGGATCCGCTGCTGCGCCAGGTGTTGTCCGTGCCGGAAGAACTGCTGGCCGCGGCGGACTTCGTGACCGACCCGCTGCAGGAGACCGCCGCGCGCGGCGCTCCTGGCCTGCTGCAGAAATACCAGGGCCGGGCATTGCTGATCGCGACTGGCACCTGCGCCGTGCACTGCCGCTACTGTTTCCGGCGCCACTACGACTACAGCGCCGACCAGGCCGACGACCAGCCGCGCTGGGCTGCGGCGCTGCAGGCCATCGAAGCCGACGCGCAGATCGAAGAGATCATCGTGAGCGGTGGCGATCCACTGTCGCTGGGCAATGCGCGCCTGGCGCAGTTGCTCGAACGCCTCGGGGCAGTGCAGCGCCTGCGCCGCATCCGCATCCACACCCGCACGCCCATCGTGCTGCCGTCGCGCGTCGATGCGGGCCTGTGCGAAACGCTGTCCAGACTGCGCAACCGGCTGGTGGTGGTGGTGCATGCCAATCACCCGGCTGAACTCGATGCGCCTGTGCTGCAGGCGCTGCGGCTGCTGGGCGCAACCGCGACCGCGGTGCTCAACCAGTCCGTGCTGCTGGCGGGTGTGAATGACGATGCGGCCACCCTGGCGGAGCTGTCGCGCCGTCTTTTCGATGGGGGCGTGCTGCCCTATTACCTGCATCAGCTGGATCAGGTGACAGGCGCCGCACACTTTGCAGTGGGCGACGCACGGGCCATCCAGCTGCACGCAACGCTGATCGCCACCCTGCCCGGCTACCTGGTGCCGCGACTGGTGCGCGAGCTGCCGGGCGCAAGCGGAAAAACCCCCATCTTCAACGGCACATCAGGGGATCCCCTGAAGGCCTGAGTGTGTCCGGGCGCACACAATCCTGAGCGGATCGGTTGCAGTATGGCGGCAAGCCCAGGAGATGCGAACTTGTCCGAATCCGCCGCCGTTCCTCTGGTCGTGATCAGCAGTGTGCGCGACCCCGTCGAGGCATTGAACAGTCTGCTGCGCCGCAACGGCATACTGGCGCACTGCACCTGGATACCGGCTGTAGCCGACCTGCCGGATGCCCTTACACAGCTGAACCCGCAATTGCTGATCTGTGTCAGCACCAGCGACGCAGAGCTGCCGCTGGTCGCCAAGGTGCGGGAATCGACGGCGCCGGATCTGCCGCTGCTGATCATCCGCCCGGAGCTCAGCGAAGAAGCCATGGTGGCGGATCTCGCGCTGGGTGCGCGTGACACCCTGACAATGTCCAGCCCGGCACGGGTGCATGCCGTCTGCGCCCGCGAACTCAAGGCCTTCCGCATCGAACGGGCCCTGAACGAGACGCTGCAATCGGCGCAGGAATACCGCAAGCAACTCGAAACCGTGCTCACGCGTTCACACGATGCCATTGCCCAGGTGCAGGAAGGCATCCTGGTGGAAGTGAACCGTTCATGGCTCGACCTGATCGGCGCGGCAGAAGCTGATGCCGTCGTCGGCCAGCCGATCATGGATTTCTTCGAGGCGGCCAACCATGCGGCGCTGAAGGGTGCGCTGGCGGCCTGCCTGCAGGGACGCTGGAAAGATCATTCGCTGCGCGCCGATGTGCACACGGCCGACGGCGGCACGCTGGCGCTGGAGCTGGTGCTCACACTCGGCGAGCGCGATGGTGAAGCCTGCGTGCGCATGATGGTACCCACGCAAAAGCGCAGCGAGGCAATCGGCAAGGATCTCGCCGAGGCGATCCGCCGCAATCCACGCTCCGGCCTGCTGTACCGGCAGCCCCTGCTCGAAGCCATCCAGAAGCGCATTGCCACGCCCGTGCAGGGAGGCAGCCGTTACCTGCTGTACGTCCGCCCGGACAAATTTGCGAAGCTGGAACGCGATCTTGGCGTGCTGCGCGGCGAGGAATTCGTTGCCGCCCTGGCCGCACTGCTGCGCGCGCAGCTGGGCCCCACTGATATCGCCGGTCATTTCAGCGGCGCGGGATTGATGGTGCTGCTGGAGCGCGGCACCGCGCGCGACGCCGAATTGTGGGCCGAGCGCCTGCTGGAGAAAGTCGCAAACTTCGACTTCGACATCGCTGGCCGCAAGTTCCGCAGCAGTGTCTGCATTGGCGTCGCCTCGGTACCGAACAGCGAGGGCAGACTCGAAGCCACGATCAGCGATGCGCTGGACGCCGTGCGCCGCGGTCGTGAACGCGGCGGCAACCAGGTCTGCACCGTTGCACGTGCCGACACCGATGCCCGCGTCCAGTCCTACGATGCCGTGTGGATCAAGCACATCCGTGCTGCGCTGTCCGAGAATCGCTTCCGGCTGGTACAGCAGCCCATCGCAAGTCTCGCCGGCGGCGCCGAGACGATGTTCGACATGCTGGTCCGCATGATCGATCCCCAGGGCAAGGAAATCCTGCCATCGGAGTTCATGCCCGCCGCCGAACGCAACAACCTGATCGCGCACATCGACCGCTGGGTGATCATGGCTGCCGCACGTTTTGCCGCGCGCACCAAGCCCGGCTGCCTGTTCGTGCGGCTATCCCGCCACAGCGCCACCGACGCAACGCTGCCGCCGTGGGTCGCGGCGCAATTGAAGAACCTCGCGCTCGAGCCGCGCCACCTGTGCATCGAGATTACCGAAGAGATCGCCATGCATCATCCGGCCGAGACCCAGAAGCTGGCGCGCGGCCTGAAGGAAGCCGGCATGCGCTTCGCGCTGGAGCATTTCGGAACCGGCATCGATCCGCTGGGCCTGCTTGCCAACCTGCCGCTGGACTTTGTCAAGATCGACGGGTCGCTGATGCAGGGACTGCCGGATGACGCACTGCTGCAATCCAAGGTAAGCGCATTGATCGATGCCGCGCGCGAACGCGGCATTGAAACCATCGCCGAGCGGGTGGAAGACGCCAACACCATGGCCGTGCTCTGGCAGCTGGGTGTCCAGCACCTGCAGGGATTCCTGATCCAGGCACCGGAGGAAGTGGTGATGTCGACGCCGGAGACTTCTGCCACCCAGCAGCAGCAGGTGCTTCAGGTGCTCAACACTTCCACCCGATCGACCTTGCGGTAGTTGCGCGACAGCACGGCGCCGCGCTGCGCCCGTTCGCCGCGATGCGGCGTAAGGTCATTCCAGGTGAGCGTCATGCTGCGCTCGCCACACCACACCGCGAGCTTCTGGCCCGGGACCAGGACCGCGACCGCAACCAGCAGCTCTTCGCGATCGAGCGCCTTCCTGGTCGGAATGCCGAAGATCTTGTTGCCCTTGCCACGCGGCATTTCGGGCAGCTCCGACGCCGGAAACACCAGCAGCCGCCCTTCGCTGTTGACTGCCGCGATCACCGCCTCGGAAGAAGCGACAGGCACCGGGCACAACACCTGGGCGTTGTCGGTGAGCTTCAGCACTGCCTTGCCCGCGCGGGCGCGCGAGTGCAGGTCTTCCAGCCGCACCGTGAAGCCATAGCCCGCATCGGTGGCCAGCAACCACAGCTCCTGCGGTTCGCCGATGGCCACACCAGCGAACTTCGCGCCGTCCGGCGGATCCAGCCGCCCGGACAGAGGCTCACCCTGCCCGCGTGCCGACGGCAACGTGTGCGCCGGCAGACTGTAGGCCCGGCCGGTGCTGTCCAGGAACACCGCCAGCTGCGTACTGCGGCCGCGTGCCGCAGCCAGGTAACCGTCGCCGGTCTTGTAGGACAGCGTCAGCGGGTCTATCTCGTGGCCCTTGGCGGCGCGCACGAAACCACCGGTGGAGAGCACCACCGTCACCGGTTCGTTGGCCACGAGTTCGGTTTCTTCCATGGCCTGGGCGGCCTCGCG
>JAATEY010000237.1 GCA_015655465.1 Gammaproteobacteria bacterium
CGAAACGGCAGTTTGAGCGTCCATCCGGACTGCATGTGTTCACGGCGGGAGCCAGCATGCTGCTGTGGGCCGGCATCATGTTCGCGGGGCGGTTTATCGCCTACTTCGAATCCAACTGAGGGGTCGGCACGTGTTACAGGGGTTTTTTGAATGGCTGCAAGCCACCTCCCTCGCGGTCACCATAGGTGAATCCTGGTTTCCCTATGTGGAATCCGTGCACGTCGTTTGTCTGGCGGCGGTGGCAGGAACCATTTTTACCGTTGATGCGCGACTGCTGGGCTTCGCATCACGCCAGCTGCGCGTCAGTTACATGTCGGCGCAACTGCTTCCCTGGACCTGGGGCGCGTTTACCGGCGCCGTGATCACCGGGTTGCTGATGTTCATGGGCAACGCCACCACCTACGCCGCCAATACACCGTTCCGGATCAAGCTTGTGCTGCTGCTGCTGGCGGGCATCAACATGCTCTATTTCCAGTTCGTTACCTTCCGCACCGTAGACAAGTGGGATACCGACATGCCCGTGCCGGCAGCGCGCGTCGCTGGTGGCCTGTCGATCGGATTGTGGTGCGGCGTGATCGGCTTCGGCCGCTGGATCGGCTTCGTATGAGTCACAAGCCCGGTCATTCAGCGGGAGTCAGGACCACCTGCGGGCGCTACGCGGCGGCCGGCGGCGCAGCCTGATGGCGCACGCTGGCGTAGCGGTGTTCCAGCAGGCGAAATCCTCCGAACAGCAGCGTCGAATAAAGCAGATCGCCGATCACTGCATTGCGGAAGAAAGGAATGGCTGCCACATAGCTCGCCGCCAGTCCTGCCGCGGTTTTCGGGTACCAGGGTTGAAACACCCATTCTGCGAAATTGGTGATCACGAAAAAGACGCAGGAGGCCAGCAGCGTAACCAACCCGACCCGGGTGAAATCCCGACGCTTGAGCAACACCAGGCCCATGCCGACAATCAACAGGAAAGTCAGGTACTGAACCCACATATGCGGCTGTATTGCCTTGAAGGACCATGACCAATACACGCCCAGCGCGATGTCGCTCAACAGCAGGGCAAGCATCGGCACGACGACAGCCAGGCGGCGGTCCGAGAAATAGGATCCGCCAAAAAGCGCCAGCGCCGTCATGGCGGTCAGATTGGGAGGATGGGGCAGCAGCCGGGTGGCAGCAGCGGCCAGAACCATGAGCACAAGCGTGCCCACACGTGGATTCAGCATGATGTTTCGTCGCTCCGGTTGGGCGACCCGGGCGGGGTGCCCGGATGCGCGCAAAACCAAGTGGCAAGGGTACCGCGGTCAATCGACATGCGCAGCCTGATTGAACAGGGCTGCTAGAATCACGGAAAGAAGACTTGGGGCAGGACAGCTGATGATCGGCGCCATGTGGCTGCTTTGCATGTCCCTGGCGGTGGCGTTGCCGGCTTCCAGGCGGTGGCAGGGGTACTGCGCGCTGCTCGCGGGCTGCCTGGCAGTGTTCGCCCTGGCGTACTGGCTTCCCCCGTCCATTGGCGGGATCGGATTGCTTGCCGGGGCCGCTGCGGTCTGGCAACTGTTGCGTCCCTCAATGGGTCTGTTGCCGAACGCGATCTGCGGGATGCTTGCAGGCTGCGGCGCCTTCCTCCACGTGGCGCTCGGGGCGCCGCCATGGGCTGCGGCTGCGCTGGCGCTGCTCGTCACCGGCTTCTCAGCCTGGCGCACGCAAGCGGATCCGCAGTTCGCGCCCTCCGCCATGCGATCACAGGCGTTGCTGGCCGCCGCTGTGGTGTCACCACTGTTTGCAGCCTGGCCGGGCGTGAAGGCCGGCTGGCAAGCGGCGCTGTCACTGAATCAAAACCTGCAGGAAGGATCAGCGGCGGCTACGCCTGCGTGGGTCTGGCAACTGGTGGTGGCGGCGCTGGCGACCGGAATCGTTCACGGACTGGTGGTGCGTAGATGAATTTTCTCGGCGTGCTTGAAAATGGCTTGTTTGCCCTGGGGCAGGTGCTGCGGCTGCCCGTGATGCTGCTGCTCTGGGTTTGTGTTGGCCTGGCGCTCTACTACACCGGCCGCTGCCTCTTCGAGGCAGTTGCCCGGCAGCGCGAACACGCGGGTTTCGACATGAACAGGTGGCTGCAGGCAGGGCCTGTGCTCGACTCCGCAGAGGCTCGTTGGGCGAGCCTGCCGGTGGCGCCCCGTGCGCTGCTGCGCGATGCACAACGCGAATACGCGAGCGGTTCGCTGCGCGACGGCGGGCTGGAAAACCTGGTTGCCACGCACGACGAGAGGATTCGCCGGTCGCTGCTCGGTCCGCGAGCGCTGGTCAAGATCGCGCCGAGTCTCGGGTTGCTTGGCACGCTGATTCCAATGGGCAGTTCGCTGGCTGCGCTGGCCAGCGGCAATCTGGAGGCCATGGCAGGCCAGATGGTGGTCGCTTTCACCACGACGATCATCGGTCTGGGCGCGGGAACGCTGGCCTATGGCGTGGCTACCGCACGACAGTCATGGGTGAATGAAGCCATCCGCGAGCAGCGTTATCTTGCCGAACGCATCGCAATCGGCCTGGAGCAGCGCTGATGGGACGCTTTCTGAAGCTGCCGTCGCCCGACGAGCCGCCCGAAGAGGATCCGCTGGCAGGCGTTGCCAACCTGTTCGACGTTTCGATCGTCTTCATCGTGGGGCTGATGATCACGCTGTTTTCCGTGTACCGCATGGGCGATCTGGTGGACGCCACGAGTGAAGTCACCATGGTCAAGACCAACGCGCAGGGCGGGCAGGAGATCATCGTGAAGAAAGGCACCGAGATCACCGCCTACAAGTTCACCGGCGAGTCGCTGTCGGGCAACGGGGAGCGCCTGGGTACCGCCTACCGGCTCGCCAACGGGCAGATCATCTACGTACCGGAGACCAATGCGACGCCTTAGCGTCGTCCTGTGCCTGCTGTTCATGCCGCTGGCAGCCGCCGCGGCGCCGGTGCGTCTGGCCTATGTATTTTCCGATGGCAATACGCCAGGCACCTTGCTGGCCTTTCAGTCCCTGGTCCGCGAGCACCCCGA
>JAATEY010000189.1 GCA_015655465.1 Gammaproteobacteria bacterium
GAGGCCCGAGCGCTCGGCGGCTGAAGTCGCGAGCACATCCATCACCCGCACCTCGGTGGGCCTGCCCTCCGCCTTCAGATAGCGCTCGTACTCGGCATCTCCCAGCTCCTTGCGCAGCGCCTGGTCCACATCCACGCCCTGCACCCGCTGACCAGTGCGTTGCGCCTCGTACTGCGCCTGCATGGCAGCCACGCGCAGTTCCTCGGCACGGCGGTTGATCGCCTGCATACGCTCGGGCGTGAGTCCAGCTGCGGCGATCCGCTCGTTTTCGCGCTTCTGGAACTGCTCGCGCATCGCGGCAATATCTTCCGGAGTGCGCCCTTCCCGCAGACGCTGCCAATCGGCTGGCCTGCGCTCATCGCTTGCGGCTGTGCCGCCCTCAGCCTTGGCGGTCGACCTGCCGGAGGAATCGCGCAGCGACTGCACCTGGGCAGTGAGGTCCCGCACCCGCCTGTCCAGCGCAGCGAGTGACTTCTGCACGTCCACACTCTGCGCATCGGCTGCGGTCACCAGCAACGATCTGGATGCCGGTTCACCATGTGTATACAGCACGAACCCGGCACCAGCCGCCAGGCCCACCACCAACAGACCAAGCATTTTCCACATCGCCCGCTCCTGATAGATGATGAACCGGGGCGCCCCGTTAGTTGCAGCAGCGTACTACCGGATGACCGGATCTCCTACAAAGAGTTCACCACGGCCGCCACCTGGCGAAAAACCTCAAGTTCCCGCCCACGGGCCCGATACAGCTTCCGACGGCGAGATCCACGGACCCGGATTACATGCGATATACGGACAGCGACCCACGCAGCGCGGAAATCCTTCGCCTGGTCATACCCAGCATCTCGAAGCATGGCGGCAGCTACATTCCCACTGCCTATGCAGTCTGGTATGAACACCTCGCGGGCACGAACAACCGCCTGACCGTCGACCTTGCCTGTCGGCTGCAGAAATCGGATTCGCTCGACCGCGGAAGTGTCGAGGAACTGTATGCCGAGCACATCCTGTCCCGGGACGTGCGCAGTACCCACCTGTTGCAGAAAAGCCTGGAAGCGCTGGCACGGCGGCTGGCACAGGCTGCGGCGGATTCCAGCGGCAGCACGGAGGAGTACGCGCGGACTCTCGAGGCCAGCCAGGCCGAACTGCAATCCCTGACTGGTGCCGAGGAACTGCAGGCGGTACTGCAGAAACTGATCGATTCGACCCGCGGTGCGCGCGAGTCCGTCGGCTCGCTGCGCGCCGAGCTGGCTGCAAGCCAGACGGAGCTGCGTACGGTGCGTGATCGGCTCGGTCACCTGGAAATCGAAGCCATCAAGGATCCGCTGACCGGCCTGCTCAACCGGCGTGGCTTCGATCGGGCTGTGGAACAGCTGCGGGCCAACGGGTCCACGCTGACCTTCGCGACCCTGCTGATGCTCGACCTCGACCACTTCAAGCGCATCAACGACAGCTATGGCCACCTGTTCGGCGACCAGGTCCTGTGCGCAACCGCGAAGGTGCTCAACAGCGTCATCAAGGGGCGCGACATCGCCGCGCGCTTTGGCGGCGAGGAGTTCCTGATCCTGTTGCCGGAGACCGCCGAGAGCGGCGCCGTGGCGCTGGCGGAACAGTTCCGGCAGGCATTCGCCAGGGCCAGCGTGCGGCGTAACGGCAGCGACAAGGTCATCGACCAGCTGACCGTTTCGATCGGGGTTGCCAGCCCGAAGCCGGGCGAATCGCTGGAACAAACGATCGATCGGGCCGATGCGGCGCTCTACCGCGCCAAGCACGACGGTCGCAACTGCGTCCGGATAGCCACCGCAGCCTGACGTATATTGCGAACCTGCATGCGCAGGAAAGTCCCATGATCGCCCGCAGGATCGCCGCCACCTTGCTGGCGTCGTTGGCCACCCTGCTCGCGGAGCCCGTGGTCGCTGCCGCAGCATTCGACATCGGGCTCGCCGCTAACGGTGCGCGGATCGACGCTGTCGCGGTCGATGCAGGCACGAGTTCCGTACCGACGGTGGTCCTGATCGGTGGCCTCGAGGGCGATGACAGCAGTGCAGCTGCCGTGCGCGCAGCCGTGGCCGCCTATGAGCAGCGGCGCGGCCGGACCGTGCGCCTGCTCGCCGTGCCGCTCGCCAACCCCGCTGCTGCCGCCCTGCGGTTTCCGCCGACCGGCGTCGCCTATCGCGAGAACCCCGAAGCGCACACGCTGTGGCGGTGGCTCGGCAGCGTGGCGCCCGACCTCGTGCTGATCGCAGGCGACGATGATTCCGGCCTCGCTGCAGCACTCGGCGCGCAGAAGGTGGCCGACATGGGGCGCATTCCGGCGCGGCACTGGTCCGGGGCGACCGACTGGGTGGCCCAGCTCGGGTCCATCGCGAAGTCCGAAGCGCGCATGGAACTCGAACGCCGCCGCACACGTTCACCGCGGCAATTCGCCCTGGAACTTGCGCAGCACTACGGCCGCGACTTCGACCAGCCCTGGTACATCGGCGCCATCGCGCTGGTCGCGCGCCTCAAGCTCGGCGATGTCGATGATGTGAGGCGGCTCGTGGAACCCTGGGTCAATGGCAGCAAGGACAGCCTCGCGCGGCCAAGCTCGCTCATCATGGCAGGCCACATCGTGTTCACCGAACTCGCGCGCCGCACCGGGGACCCGCGTTACATCGCCGCGGTGCGCAAGGTTGCCGATCTCGGCTTCGACGCGTCGGGGCAGATGCTGGAAGCGATGCCGTATCACGACGGCTACAGCGACTCGGTGTTCATGGGCACCACCATCGTTGCGCAGGCCGGCGCGCTCACCGGCGAACGCAGGTACTTCGACATGGCCGACCGGCACCTGCGATTCATGGAGAAGCTCGATCTGCGGCCGGACGGCCTTTATCGCCACCGGCCCGCGACCGAAGCGGCCTGGGGCCGCGGCAACGGCTTCGCTGCGATCGGCCTGGCGCTGACGCTCTCCGAGCTGCCGCGCAACACGGCAGGCCATGCGCATGCGCTGCAAAGCTACCGCAAACTGATGGCGGCGCTGCTGCCGCTGCAGACGCGCGATGGGCTGTGGCGCAATGTGGTGGATCATCCCGGCGCCTATGCGGAATTCTCGGGCACCGCGATGATCGGCTTTGCCATGCAGCGTGGCCTCAGGCAAGGCTGGCTCAAAGGCCGCGACTACAGGAGGGCGGTCGAGCGTGCATGGCTGGCGGTAAACTCGCGCACCTCGTCGTCCGGCACCTTCGTCGATGTCTGCGAATCGACGGCGGGCATCACCACGGTCCAGCAGTATCTGCAGCGCGCCGCCATCCTGGGCGAGGATGCACGCGGCGGCGCCATGGCGATGCTGTTCGCGACAGAACTCATGGAGAAGTAGGCCGATGCGACACCCTGTGCTCACCATCCTGCTGGCCATGTCCTGCGCGACCGCCACCTCGTACGCAGCCGAGCCCCTGTGCGACCGCTCCGGCTCGAAGACCACGCCATCGCCGGATGGCCAGTGGGTTGCCAGCGTGCAGGAGGAAGTCTGTGCCACATCGAACGGCGCCGCCGCAGGCATCACCGTCGTCATCGCTTCGGCAAAGGATCCGGAGCGCAGCAGGCGTGTGTTCATCATGCCGGTTCCCCGCTCGCGCGACGACTGGCCGCGCATTCGCTGGCAGGGTTCCACTGCAGTCGAACTGCGGGTGGCGAACCTGTCGGAAGCTCCTGCCCCGGAACCCTTGTTCGAGGACATTCATATCTCGCTGGCCTTCTGCAACGACAACCCGGCAGACCGGGCGAACCTGGTCGCGTGGAAGGCAGCTGTGCTGCAGTGGCAGAAGGATGTCAGCGCCTGGGTAGAGCGACGCAAGCAAAACCCCGAGGCAGCAGGCGCGCGACCGCCGCGGCCGGAAGAGCCGGTGCTTGCACCGGGCCGCTGCACCGACTGAATGCGGTAATTCGACAACGGGGGGCTGCTGGGTCAAGAGGATTGGGGTGTTATGCTGTCCCGAAAAGAGCCGCAGACAAGGAAAGGCCATGGACTACGCAATTGAAACCCGGGACCTGAGCAAGACCTATAACGGCAGGATTCATGCGCTGAAGGGCATCAATCTGCGCGTCAGGACCGGCAGCTGTTTCGGCCTGCTGGGTCCCAATGGCGCCGGCAAATCCACGCTGGTAAAGACCCTGCTGTCGATCGTCCATGCCAGCAGCGGCACGGCGCAGCTGCTGGGCAAGGACCATCGCGACCCCGCTGCGCGCAAGGCGGTGGGATACCTGCCGGAGGGGCATCGCTTCCCCCTGTATCTGACCGGACGCGGCGTGTGTCAGTATTTCGGGCAGCTGGCAGGGTTTGCCGGTGCCGCGCTGGCCCAGGATATCGAAGCCAAGCTCGCGCTGCTCTCCATGAGTGAGTGGGCCGACACCAGGGTCAGCAAATATTCCAAGGGCATGTTGCAGCGCCTGGGTCTGGCGCAGGCGATGCTGGGCAATCCCGCCATCCTTTTCCTGGACGAACCTACCGACGGTGTCGACCCGGTGGGGCGTTACGAACTGCGCAACGTCATCCGTTCCATCCAGGCAGGCGGCACGACGATTTTTCTCAACTCGCATCTGTTGTCGGAAGTGGAGGAAATCTGCGATGAGATCGCCATCCTGCATCGCGGCTCCATCATGCAGCAGGGTTCGGTGGCAACGATCACGGCTTCGGTTGGCGGCCAGGGCAAGAGCTGTCTGGTGACGTTCACCACTTCACCGGTCACGGCGGGGGTGCTGGCGCAGCTGCCGGCAACCACCACTCCGCTGAACGAGCAGCGCGGCTTTCAGGTGAGCCTGGATTCGGAGTCCGGAATATCGGCGCTGGTCGATGTGCTGCGGCTGAATCGGGTGGATATCTTTGGTATCGAACAGACCAGGCTCGACCTGGAAGATGCGTTCATCGAATTGATCAAGTCTCCACCGGCAAACCCGGCTGCTGCACCGCAAAGCGCCACGGCAAGGATGAACCCATGATTCGCGCAGTGATTGGTGATACCTGGCAGCAGTCAAAACAGCAGGTTGTGTTCATCGTCATGCTGGTGGTGATGCTGGTGGTGCTGATTGCAGGCATCGCGCTGCCGCGCGCCATCGTGACAGCCGATGGCGAAAAACGCTTTGGCACAATATTGTCGGAGCGCCCCATCAACTATTTTTCCCAGCAATGGACCGATGAATACGCCAGGACCCTGGGAATGGGAGACGACGCATCGCGCAATGCAGCCCTGCGCAATATCGCCAACGACAACACCCTGAGTCAGGCCGCGAGGGGGGAAAAGCTGCGAACATACTATTCGGAGCAGCGACGCCTGCGCGATGAAGCCGTTTCCAGGGCTTCCGGCATGCCGGAATACCAGCGCGGGGTGGAGTACTTCATTCATGTGGTGGTCGGAGGCATGTTCAAGGTCACGATGCTGCTCTTCATCGCCGCCTGCGCAGGCTACTTTCCTGCCATGCTGAGCAGTGGCGCAATAGACATCGTGCTGTCCAAGCCTGTCGATCGCCTGCAGATATATCTCGGCAAATATCTTGGCGGCATTGTCCTGTATGTAGCCGCCATTGTTGCCTTCAATACGCTGCTGTTCGTCGGCATAGGCATGCGTACCGGCATTTACCACTTCCGGATTTTCTACAGCATCCCCTTGCTGGCGTTCTCTGCGATGGTGCTTTACGCGCTATTGGCGCTGGTTGGCACCGTCAGCAAAAGCGCCACCCTGGCACTGGTGACGGGTTACGTGTTTTATGTGGTGGTGGATTCGCTGGTCAGTGCCTTGTTCAATTTTCAGCCGGTGTTCGTGCAAATGGGCTGGGAATCCGTCGCCACCGTCAGCAGCGTGCTGCGCCATGTGCTGCCGAATTTCGGGACGATGAACAACATGGCGCTGGCATCGCTGCTCAACGCGCCGATTTTTGAATTTACGCCATTTGCAGTGGCGCTGGCCTGGCTGCTTGGCTGCCTGGGCCTGGGGTACTGGGTTTTCAACCGGCGTGATTATTGAAAGGCATCGACCTCTTCCTGTCAGGCACCCCAGGTCACTGATGGAAGGTGCCCCGGCTTGAACATGCCGTGGGGGCCGAAATGGAATGCCCGCGACCTGTCCTGCAGGTAGTTGGCCCCCTGCTTCGCGAGAACATCCCGATTGAGCTGCTCGTACCACGCCTGAACGGTTTCCGCAGACAGAAGGATCAGATGGCGCCAATCGGGATAGGCCACTGTAATCGGCTCATCGCCGTGCCAGGCAAACTGCGCTTCGGCCCCATGCTGGACCATATCGGTGCCAACCACGTTGTTCAGCGCCTTCTGGATCGTCTCGAATTCCACGCCCTTCAGCAGCGGCGTGAAATTCTTTACACCATCCAGTTTCCCTTCCGCCCGCTGGTTGTCCTGTTCACTGCCAAGAACGATGACGTCCTTGAGGTCATAGTCACCGTGGATATACGACCAGGGCATCGCGCCGCTCTTGATCTGCAGGCAGCCGAAATATTCCGACCCCGGGTTGATGTCCACGCGCCATTTCCATCGCGGCGCGTTGACCCCCTCACGCTCCACACCCCAGATGCTCCAGGAGTCCGGCCGGCCGAGGTCAACCTTCTTGTTCTGCAATGTCGGCGACAGCACCTCCATCGTGTGGTCCCAGCAATCCTGCGCCTTGGGAACCTTGGCAGCGCCAAAGCAGGCGGGCTGAAAGCCCGGATGAACGACCAGGCCGGCGACATTGTGGATTTGCGTGCGTTTGCTTCCACCGACGAGGGTGGTGAATGCCGGCGGATTCTGGTCCGCTGTTTTTGCCTTGACGGCGGCCGGTTTCGGATAAAACCCCGGCACCCCGATGTACCTGAGCGAATTCTCGTTCGTATGCCGGACGAGGATGATGACGCCGTATTCGCGCGCCACCATCATGAACGACCGCAGATCCTTGCCA
>JAATEY010000408.1 GCA_015655465.1 Gammaproteobacteria bacterium
AATTCAGCCCCCGACTGGTCCATACGCACAAGGTTACATTCTCATTCGCGCCGGGAGCGAAGTCTGTGTTTTCGATTCCAGACCCAGGATGGCGCGTGGGGTTGTCCGGTTTGGGGACACCGGCTCGCATGTCGCAAACAGCCATTGTCATCAAGCCGGCAACGCAGAAAGGCGGAAGACTATACAGAAAAGCACCAGCGACCATGGACCGGGCAGCGGGTGGCCACCAGAGCGCCCAGGCTCTGAAGTGCCGCAACCAAGGGGGCTCTGCGTGAGACGTGGGTCATACGATTCATGGCGGATGCTGAAATTCCACTCCAGTACATTCCACAACGCCGGGAGCGCCTAGCGAAAGAGAATTTTATCCTTCAATATTCCTTATTCCTTGAGTTTGAAGTTCAGATACTGATCGATTTGGCCGCTACAAGACATGTTAAATGCCGACTAAAAAAGTCTTTAAGTCGTTGCTCCCCCGAACCATCCTGATAGCCATTCGGTCTTCTCGATTCAAATAAAGAAGCAAGGAAAAATCGCGATCAGACAACCTGGCCGATTTTTACGAAAAGCTGCGAGGACAATGCTTGGGGGGACATCCGGTGATCAAGCGAAGAGTTTTTTCTGGCAGCGGGCCTCATCAGCAGGAAATTGATGTGGTGTATATCAGACAAGTCCTCCAACATCTGTCAAACCAGCATATCAAGCACGCAATCCCGAAGATTGCGGGCAGTTACAAGTTTCCTGTTCTGACCGAGCACCTTCCTGTTCGCAGCAAATTCGAGCCCAATCTCGACAAGCCTGCGGGGGCAGAGGTAAGACCTGCCCTGGACAGCGGCATTGTTCTTACAGAACCCCCATTTGACCTGAAAGCGAAGGCCGAACGTATCCTTTGTGAAGTTCCGGAATGTGGTCCGCATGGCGGGCGCATTCGAACCACTTTGTACCAACTCTCATAGCACCGGTGCCCGGCGCAACGACAGCCCATATCTGTTGGCGCTGATGCCGGCAATTGCCTGGCCGACCGCCGTCGATCAGCGCGGGAGCGGGGACTGTTTCCGGAACGAGGCCAGCAGCATCTCGACATCAGACCTTTTCACCGCACCGACCAGCAACGACAGCCCTCCGAATGCCAGCAGACACATCGGGATGGTCAACACAGGCGTGAGCGCAGGCAACAGGCGGATCAGGACTATGGTGGCGCCACCGGCGATCAGGCTGCGACACACGTCGCCCATCGTGCGGCCATCGACCACTTCGCGGATGAGGAAGCCGCCGGCGACCAGCATCAACAGTTCGCCGACTACCATGGCGTACATCACCCCGAGTCCCCCATTGGCGAACCGCGTCTGGCAGATGGGAACAAGGACGAATACGAGTGCCGTCGTGAGAAGGACCGATGCCACCTTGACGCTTGCCAGTCGACCGGACTTGCCCGCTGCAAGAATCGCCCCGGCAAGGAAGATATCGACACACAGCAACAACAGCACCGGCGCGAACGCGCGCAGGTTGTCAGCCGTTGGACGGAACTTCTCCAGGCCGAAGATGAGTTCTACGGGCACGTCGGCAAAGAGATAGGTACCCACAGCGCCGAGAACGGCCAGCAGCAGCAGCAGCCGGAACGAGATGTCGAAGGCACGCTTGAACTCATGGGCATCGCCGGCAGCCGTCGACAGGCGCGGGTACATCGCCGCACCGAGAATCGATGCCGGCGCCAGCAACGTGCCAGCGATATTCCACGCGGCACCATACCAGCCGACGACCTCCGGAGAAGCCATCTTGTAGAGTATGTTGGCGTTGACAAAGGGTTCGACGGCAACGGCCAGCATCATTACAAGCATCGGCGCCCCGTCACGCAGAAGTTCGCGCACGGCAGACATGGTCGCGCGGAGCTTTGGCAACTGGAGATTCCGGTACATGGCAATGCCGATCGCCAGGGTGAGACACCCGGCCACCGACCAGACGAGAACCAGCTGGAACAGGTGGCCGCCAAGCGCCAGGCAGGCCATCGAACCAATCAGCGTCGCCAGCTTGAGCACGACGTTGAGTGCCGCATCGCGGTCCATGCGCTCGTGACTGCGGAACACCCAGCCGAAGGACAGCCCGAGGTACTGGGGCAGCCAGCACAGGATCAGGGCGACGGTCAGCAGGCGGGTGCGCATGTCGTAGCCGAGCAGCCACGTCGTCGCGAATACAACCGGGCACGCGAGCAGGGCAGCGGCGGCACGCGCCGCCAGGGCGCTGCCCATCAGCTCTCCGGACTTGTCCGGGTGGCGCGCTGTTTCACGGATGATGTACGGACCGTGGCCCCAGTCAATCACCACATAGGCGAAGGTCGCAATCGAGGTGAGGAGATACAGCAGGCCGAAGTCCGACGGGCTGAGCGTCCGGGCGAGCGTGGCGCTGAGCAGGATGGTGAGAATGGTTGTCGCGACCTGGCCGATGCCGAGATGCATGAGGTTCCGCACCATTCCGCCACGACGTGGCGCACTCTTGCGGTTGGTCATCGCAAAGAGTCAGGCGTACCGCCCTGGTCCTGCTTCTCGCATGAAGCTACGTATTGTTGGTAGCACCGACAATGGTGGGCGCTGGCCTTCATGTTCATTGCGGTGATAGCACTGTCTGTAATTGCTTCCATGGGACATATCCAGGGCCGGGCTGTTCAATGCCCGAAGACCGGCAACCCCCGTATTATAAACTTCGCATGACAAATGAAGTGTGATGGCGTCGATGCCGGAAGGATTGCACGCTGCTTTCCCTGCCTCGCGTCACTGTGCCTGATCCGGCGACGGTTTCCGGAAGGAGGCGAGCAATGTCTCCACATCCGACCGCTTCACCGCACCTACCAGCAACGACAGCCCTCCGAATATCAATATACACAGCGGGATGGCCAAAAAAGGCGTGAGCGCAGGCGACAGCCGAAACAGCAACGCTGTGGCCGCGCCTGCGAGCAAGCTGCGGAACACGTCGCGGATCGTATGGCCGTCGACAGCTTCACGGATGAGGATTCCTGCGGCGACCAGCATCATCAATTCGCCGATCGCCAGGGCGTACATCACTCCGAGTCCACCGTTGGCGAACCGCGCCTGGCAGAGCGGGACCAGGACGAATACGAGCCCTGTAGTGAGAGCAACTACTCCCACCTTGACGATTGCGAGCTTGACGGACTTGCCCGCTGCAACGATCGCCATACCCATGAGCATGTCCACATACATCAGCAACAGCACCGGTGCGAACGCGCGCAGGATGTCCGCCGCCGGACCGAACTTCTCCAGGCTGTAGATAAGGGCCACCGGTACGTCGGCAAAAAGATAGGTACCCACGGCACCAAGAACCGCCAGCAGCACCAGCGGCCGGAACGAAATGCCGAAGACACGCTTGAACTCGACCGCGTCGCCGACGGCTGTCGACAGGCGCGGGTACATCGCCGCACTGAGAACTGTTGCGGGCGCAAGCAGCGAGCCGGCAATGGTCCATGCGGCGCCATACCAGCCGACGACTGTGGGGGAAGCCAGTTTGTACAGGATATTCGTGTTTATTACGGGCTCGATGAAGATGGCCAGTGCCATCGCGAACAGCGGGGTGCCGTCGCGCAGAAGCTCGCGCGCCGTCGACATCCGCGCAGAAACCCCTGGCAGGCGCAGACTCCGGTGCATGGCAATGGCTATCACCAGGGTCAGGCATCCGGCTGCCGACCACACCAGCAGCAGCCCCAGCAGGCGGCCGCCAAGCGCCAGACAGGCGACCGAGCCAATCAGCGTCGCCAGCTTGAGCACGACGTTGAGCAGCGCCTCGCGGTCCATTCGCTCGTAGGCGCGGAACACCCAGCCGAAAGCCATGCCGAGGTACTGGGGTAGCCAACCCAGGATCAGAACGCCGGTGAGCACGCGCGTGCGGACGTCGTAGCCAAGCAGCCACGTCGCTGCCACCGCGACCGGGCAGGCAATCAGGGCGGTGGCCGCACGTACCGCCAGCGCGCTGCCCAGCAGATCTCCAGACCTCTCCGGATGGCGGGCCGTCTCGCGGATGAGGATGGCACCATGCCCCCAATCAACGACCACGTAGACGAATATCGCGATCGAAGTGAGGAGAAACAGCAGGCCGAAGTCCGATGGGCTCAGCAACCTGGCCAACGTTGCGCTGAGCAGGATGGTCAGAATGGTTGTCGCCACCTGGCCGAGACCAAGGTGGATGAAGTTGCGCGCCATCCCCCCGCGGCGTGGTGCAGCGTCACGGCTCGTCATTCAGGACTCTTCCATCAAAGCGACTGCGCACCGTCTGGCATTGCTTCCATGGAACATATTCAGCGCTCGGGGGGCATCCAGCTTGAACCCAATTGGTCTGATAGCATAGCTTCGTTTGATAAAGTGAAGGGCGAACACGGCCCAGGAGAGTGGATGGTCCCGCAAGCGCTGCGACGGGGTGATCTGGTCGAAGTCAGGAGCCCAGGGGAGATCCTGGCGACACTGGACGCGAACGGATGCCTGGAAGGAATGCCTTTCATGCCGGAGATGATCGTGTATTGCGGTCAGCGGCTGACGGTGGACGCAATCGCTGACAAGGTATGCGACATTGCAAAGTATATCGGCAGCCGCAAGCTGCCGGACGCCGTACTGCTCGCTGATCAGCGGTGCAATGGCTCCGGCCACGACGGCTGCCAGGCCAGGTGCCGCATTTACTGGAAGAACGCCTGGCTCCGGAAGGTGACTGCTGGTGACCCTGCCCCTGCTGCGCCCGTGCAAGCCGATCTGCAGGCACTCTCCGAAAAGACCAGACATGCCGTCCGCCATACCGTGACCACCGAAGAAGGGACGGAACAGCGCTGGCGCTGCCAGCTGACTGAATTGCATGAAGCGACGGAACACGTCGGCGTGTGGAATCCGTTGACGTATGTGGGCCAGTACACCAACGGCAATGTGGACTTCGCCCGCTGCGTGCGCATCAGCGCGCGCGCAGCAATCGAGGAGCCCCTGCACAAGCTGGGATTGGCGCGGAAGATATACATGCGGGGCACCGCCACGAAACCGGTGACCGAAACGCTCGATCTCCAACCCGGTGAATGGGTTCAGGTGCGCAGCAGGGAAGAGATTCTCGCCACGCTGACGCCGGGCGGCCGCAACCGCGGCATGTGGTTCGACCGCGAAATGACGCCATATTGCGGTGGCACCTTCCGGGTCGAGCAGCGGATCACCCGGTTCATCGACGACACCAGGAACATCGGGCGCATGGTCGAACTCGGCACTGAAGCCGTGACCCTGGAGGGCGTGGTATGTTCGGGCGAACTCAGCATGTATCGCTGGTTCTGCCCGCGGCAGGTCACACCGTACTGGCGCGAGTGCTGGCTCAGGCGTGCAAACCCGCAGGGAGCCGCGTGAAAGTCTTTGTTACTGGAGTCAACGGGTATATCGGCTGCATCCTCGCACCCTACCTGATGGCGCGCGGCATCTCCGTCGCAGGCCTTGACACGGGGTACTATCGGGACGGCTGGCTCTACAGCGACGACCGCCGCCTGCAAGGCAGTCCGCAAACGCTCAACAAGGATCTCCGGCAGATTGCCCTCGACGACCTTGCGGGCTGCGATGCCATAGCACACCTGGCCGAGCTCTCCAACGATCCGCTGGGCCAGAACAATCCGGAAATCACCTTCGAGATCAACCAAAAGGGTTCAGTGCGGCTCGCCGAACTCGCGCGCCAGGCGGGGATCAAGCGCTTTGTCTATACCTCCTCGTGCAGCGTATACGGCGCGGGCACCGGCGACTTTGTCAGCGAGAGCTCGCCACCGAATCCGCAGACGGCCTATGCCGAATGCAAGACGCTGGTGGAGCGCGATGTCGGCAGGATGGCCGGCGACGATTTCTGCCCGGTGTTCCTGCGCAATGCCACCGCCTACGGCCCGTCGCCGCGCATGCGCTTCGACATCGTCATCAACGATCTCGCCGCGCTCGCCTGGACCACGAAGAAGATCGCCATGGTCAGCGACGGCAGCCCGTGGCGACCGGTTGTACACGTGGCCGACATCTGCGAGGCGATCTACCGCAGCCTGATCGCGCCGGAAGACGCCGTGCACGGCCAGATCTTCAACGTGGGCCAGAACGGCGAGAACTACCGCGTGCGGGAGATCGCGGCAATCATTGCGGCGGAGTTCCCGGGCTGTGAGGTCACGACCGGCCCCAGCAGCGGCGACAACCGCAGCTACCGCGTCAGTTTCGACAAGATCTACAGCCAGCTGCCGGGCTTCCGCTGCCAGCACACGGCGAAGGACGGGGCGAGAGAACTGCACCAGCTGTTCGAACGCATCGGGTTCAATGACGAGATGTACAAGTACCGCGCCTTCACGCGCCTGAAGCAGCTGCAGTATCTGCAGAAAACCAGGCAGGTGGATTCCGACCTGTTCTGGACCTGAGATGCTCTTCGAGTCACTGCCACTGCAAGGTGCGTGGCTGGTTCGCCCGCAAAAGGCGGTCGACGAAAGAGGTTTCTTCGCCAGGATCATCTGCGTGAAGGAGTTTGCCGCCCACGGACTGCAGGGCTCATTCGTGCAATCGAGCATCTCCCACAACAGTCGGCGGGGAACGGTGCGCGGCATGCATTTCCAGTGGCCACCTTCCGCGGAAGCGAAACTGGTGCGTTGCACCCGTGGCGGCATCCGCGACATGCTGATCGACCTCAGGCCCGGCTCGCCGACCTTCCTGCAGCATGTCGCGGTGACGCTGGATGATGCTTCCGACGCTGCCGTCTACATCCCGGCCGGATTCGGCCACGGATTCCAGACGATCACCGACAATGCGCTGGTCCAGTACCACATGACGGATGATTTCAGACCGGACCTCGCCAGCGGATTCCGCTGGAACGACCCGGCGTTCGGGATCACGCTGCCGCTGCCAGTGGCGGTCATCTCGCCGCGCGACGCGGCATATCCTCCGTTCGAGCAGGAGAGCTACGTTGCCCGGTTCAACGGCACCGCGGCGCAGGCTGCGCCGGCATGAGCACGCTTGCAACCGAAGGGGAGCTGATGGCGCTGGCCACGCGCCTCTACCCGATCTGCCGCAGCATCACCGGCGCGGGGTTGCGCCAGACGCTGCACATTCTTGCCGAAAGCGTTCCATTGCGCCTGGTGGAGACGCCCTCGGGTACCACGGTATTCGACTGGGAGGTGCCGCTGGAATGGAACATCGACTCCGCGCGCCTGCTGGGCCCGGACGGCCGCCCGGTCGTGGACTTTGCCGACCACAACCTGCATATCGTCAATTATTCGGAAGCCGTGACAGCCACGCTGACATTCGACGAGCTGCAGTCCCGGCTCCACGTCAGCAGCCGCAACCCGGACTGGATTCCCTACAGGACAAGCTACTACAAGCGCAACTGGGGCTTCTGCCTGCGCGGGCGCGACCTGCAGCAACTCCAGCCGGGCAACTACCGCGTCGAGATCCAGAGTTCGCTGGAACCGGGCTCGCTGACCTACGGCGAGCTGCTGCTGCCGGGTGCCAGCAAGCGCGAGGTGCTGATCTTCACGCATGCCTGCCATCCCTCGCTGGCCAACGACAATGTAAGCGGCCTGGTGATTGCCACGGCACTGGCGCAGTGGCTCGCGGACCGGCCGCGCCATTACAGCTGGCGCTTCGTGTTCGCGCCTGGAACCATCGGCTCACTGTGCTGGCTGCGCAACAACGAGC
>JAATEY010000105.1 GCA_015655465.1 Gammaproteobacteria bacterium
AAGAGCGCTTCGAGTCGAAGGAAAAGCTCGTCGCCGCCGTTCAAAAGCTCGCCACCGCCGACCTCTGGTTGGATCGCGTGAGCGCGGGCAAAGGCCTCGGGCGGATCTCGAATGCCAAGCTCGTTCGCCTGCACGAGAACCTCACCGACGCGAAGAAGCGCTTCGGTAGCCGCGACAAGCTCGTTGCCTCGATCGTGGAGCTGAAGAAGCGCAACGCGGACAAGGGCTTCGCTTCCAAGCTCGCCGCTTACCCGCTGCCGCAGTTGCTGGACCTGCACGCGGCCGCCACGCGCGCCAGCAAGCGCGCCGAAACCGCTGCCAAGGCCAAGCCGGCCAAAGCCGAGAAGCCGAAGGCCGCCAAGGCCCCGGCCAAGAAGGCTGCCGCGAAGGCGTGAACGTCCGGGGCGCGTTTCGCGCGCCCTGGCTCGTTTCCCCCGCTGCATCAGGGTAGCCCGCCTCCGCGCGGCCTACCCTGCTCGTGTTTTCAGAGCCCTTTCTCGGCGACGAACGTGTTGGTGAAGCTGGCGCTCTTCTCGTAGCTGCGCTCGAGATCACTGAGCAATGGAACGAGGCAGTAGCACACTACCAGGCGGTGCTGCAGCGTGATGCGTCGTTGCTGTTTGCCCAGGATGGCCTGACGCGCAGCACCCGTCGCGCCGCACTGGATGCCGAACTCGCGGACTATCTCGCCCGACCCGAGCGCCTGTCGGCGCCGGCGGTGCATGACGCGGCGAGCCGCGCAGTGGCGCGCGGCGAAGCAACCAGCCCGCAGGCGCAGCGCCTGGCCGGCCAGCTCACGCAGCTCAAGGCGGCGTTGCAGGCGCTGGCCGTCCGGGTGCGGGTGGCGATCACCTCGGACAACAGCACCGAAGTCAGTGTGGCAACTATGGGTCAGCTGGGCGTATTCCGGGTGCGTGAGCTCGATCTGGCTCCCGGGCGCTATACGGTCATCGGACGGCGTGATGGATTCCGCGACGTGCGCGTGGAACTCTACCTCGCGCCCGGCCAGCATGACGCGTCGCTGTCCGTACAGTGCACCGAACGGATTTGACAGGAGTCGCCCAGCTTGAGCGCCGCAGTAGCCATTCGCGAACCCCTGGGCCAGCGCCAGGTGCATCTGCCAGTGCTGATCGGCGGTGCAGGCGCGGATCTGGTGGTGCCGGGCGACAGCGCGCCGCAGCTGCGCATCGAGGCGGACGGCAATCAATGGCTGCTGCGCGCGGTGGGCGATGCCACGGTGGTCATCAATGGCAGCGTGCAGCGTTCGCCCGCGCCATTGACGGACCACGATGTCATTCGTGCGGGCGAAGCCCAGCTGGTGGTGCAGCCGGCTGCGGGGCGGATCGACGTCACGCATCTGGCCGGCAATGCCACGGTGGCGCCAGTGCAGCAGCATGCCTTGCCCGGCGAGGAAGTCGTGGCCAGCATGCGCGAGATCATCGCCGCAGGCGCGGATGCCGCGGCGTTGCAGACCAGCGCGGAATTGCCGGCTCGCCGCGGGTCAGTGTTGCGCAAGCTTGGGCTGGCAGTCTTCGCTGCGGCCACTGTTGCAGCAGCCTGGGTGTTGTTCAGCCTGGTGCCCGTGGCAGTGCAGTTGACTCCTGCCGCGGCGACCGTCAAAGCGCAGGGCTGGTTCAACTGGCACACCAGCGACCGGATTTTTCTGCTGCCCGGGCGCCATCAGCTTGAATTCAGCCATCCGGGATATCGCAGCCAGCGCATCACGCTGGCGGTAACCCGTGCCCTGGCCGATGCGGCTGCATTGCCGGTAACCCTCGATCTGTTGCCAGGCGTGCTGACCGTAAGCACGCAGGGCGGCGAAGCCGCGGAACTGTTCGTCGACGGCAGGTCCGTGGCGCAAGTGCCCGGAGACGTGCAGCTGGAACATGGGCCTCGCGATCTCATCGTGCGTGCGCCGCACCGCATCGATTTCGTCACCCGCATCGAGATCGAAGGCGGCGGTCGCCATCAGACACTGGATGTGCAGCTGCAGCCTGCAGCCGGCTGGCTGGTGTTCGATACGCTGCCGGCGGCAGCGCGCGTCAGCATCGATGACAAGGATCATGGCGCCGCGCCGCAGCGGCTGGAGCTGGATTCAGGCCTGCATAAACTTTCGATCACTGCGGCAGGGCGGCGCAGCTGGAACAGCCAGATCGCCATCATCGCGGGCCAGACGCTGGACTTGGGCCGCATCGATCTGGCGGCGCCGGCACCCGTTGTGCTGCGCGCGGCGGAGTCCCCCGCGGCAGAAGCCGGCGTCGCCGAAACTGCCGCGACTGTCGCGTCGCCGGTTCCGCCGCCACCGCCCGCACGGTTGCAGAGCGCATTGCTGGGCACATTGGTGTTGCTGCCCGCAGGCAGCTATCAGCAGGGCAGCGACCGGCGCGAACAGGGGCGGCGGTCCAACGAAGTGCAGCGCACCGTAACGCTTACACGGCCGTTCTATCTGGCGGAAACCGAGGTCAGCAATGCGCAGTTCCACGCCTTTCGCGCGACTCATGCCGCGGGCCTGGCCATGGAAAAGTCGCTCGATCTCGACGCCCAGGCCGTCAGCAATGTCAGCTGGGACGAAGCGGTGGAGTTCTGCAACTGGCTGTCGCTGCGCGAAGGATTGCTGCCGGCCTACGAGCGCCGCGATGGCCGTTGGCAGCTGGTGCAGCCGTTGACGGCGGGATATCGATTGCCCACCGAAGCAGAGTGGGAATACGCCGCGCGCTATGTGGATGGGAAGCGCTGGCCGCGTTATTCCTGGGGCGACAGTCTGCCGCCGCCGGCCGGTGTCGCAAACCTGGCCGGACAGGAATCGCTGCCCACGCGTCCGGGTCCGGATGTGCGCCTGGCGGCAGCATTGCCGGAATATCGCGATGAACACGCAGTCATCGGGCCAGTCGGCAGTTACGCAAAGTCGGCGGCGGGGTTGCTGAACATGAGTGGCAACGTGTCGGAATGGATGCATGATGTCTACGCCTCGCAGCCGGAAGCCGGTGCGGTGACGGATCCCTTCGGTTCGAAGACGGATGGTCCACACAGCATTCGCGGCGCCAACTGGCGCACGGCGGCCATTGCAGAGCTGCGCCTGGCCTGGCGTGAACGCGCCACCGGGCCGGCACAGACCATCGGATTTCGTGTCGCGCGCTACGCGGAGGTGACGCCATGATTCTCAAACGTCGTTGGTGGTGGTTGCTGGTCGCATCGATTCCACTGCTGTACCTGCCGCTGCGCGCGCAGGAGACACCACCGGCAGTGCCGGCAGCAACTCCGGCCGGGCAACCAGTCGCCGAGCCCGCAGCAGCACCCGCGCCTTCCGAAGAGCAGGTCTCCGCCGACAACAACCTCAGTTTCCCGGTGGATATCTGACGTGTACGGCCTGGACTTCAACGACCGGCTGACGGGGCTTGCCGCCGACGGCAGCGCACCCGAACTTGCCGTGCCCGGGGGCGCAGCAGCACGGCTGGGTGCAGCGGATATTTCCCCGGTGGTGCATGGCCTGCGCCAGCGTCTCGCCGATTCCGGCGCAGCGGACCTGTGGGTGGCAGTGCCACCGCAGCAGGAAAATTCCGATCTGGGTGAGTCGTTGCGGCAGCTGCGGGCCGCAGGTTACGCCGTGCAGGGTTTCGTTGACCGGGCCGCGCTGGTGGCTGCATGGCTGCAGCAACCGGGAAGCTGCGCGTTGCTCGATCTTTCACGCCACAGCCTTGCCATCAGTGTGGTCGTGAACGATGGTGCGACGGTGGCGCTGCGCCGTACCGTGCGCCTGGCAGGTGGTGAGACGGCGCTGCACGCCGCCTGGGTCAATCTCGCCGCGGCGACGCTGGTACAGCAGACACGGTTTGATCCGCTGCACGACCAGCGCCAGGAAACGCAGCTGCGCGAGCGGCTGCCGGCATTGGCCACCGAGGCGCAGCGCACCGGGCAGGGCCACTGCACGATCGATGCCGGTGCCAGCGAATTGCCACTGACACTCACGCGCGACCAGCTGATTGCCGCAGCCAGCGGCTGGTTGCAGCCACTGGCCACCGCGCTGCAGTCCCTGTCTGCGGCGATGGACGATTGCGCGCTGTTGCTGCCGCGGTCGATGCTGGATATTCCCGGCGTCAGCGATGTGCTGGTGACGGCACGATTTGCCAGTGCATTCAGTCTCGCCGATGGTGCGGCGGCGCGCGCCGCCAGCCTGCTGCCGGCCGCCGCCGTCACAGGGTCCGGTGGCGTGCAATACCTCATGCGCGTGCCGGTATTCACCACCGCTGCAGACGCCGATGCGCGCGTTCCATTGAATCTGCGCGACAGCAGCGGTGCAGCCGCGGCCACACATGTGATCTACAACGGGCGGGCACTGCCCATTCCCGTCGCGGGTCTGGTCATCGGCCGGGACCCGGGCGATGCCGCCGCACTGCGCCTGCCGGCAGGAGTCGCCGGCCTCTCGCGGCGGCATTGCACCCTGCGCCACGACGGCGCCCGCACCCAGGTCGTGGATCACTCCAGCTTCGGCAGTTTCGTGGACGGCATGCGTGTGCGCGGCCGCGCACTGCTTACTGCCGGCAGTGTGCTGAGACTGGGAGAGCCCGGCATCGAACTGCCGCTGGTCGCGCTTGGTGTCGCGTCCGGCAACGCGGACTGAACCATCATGCGCCGCCGCCGCATCGAAGTCTTCAGCCTGTCGTTCCTGGATTGCATCTGCTGTGGCTTCGGCGCAGTGGTGCTGTTCTATACGATCGTTGCGGGCCAGGCTGGCATCAAGCGCATTCGCAACAGCGATGTGCTGCAGGCCGAGGTCAACCGGCTGGAAGAAGAGGTGCTGGTCGGCACGCGCAACCTGGTGGTGTTGCGCAATACACTCAGGAAAACCCAGGCCGAAACCACGCAGGCCGCGGCGCGCTCCAGTGCGCTGATCGATGAAGTGGGTGTGGCCCGCGAGGAAGCGCTGCGCCTCGGGGCAACCAGCATGGCGCAGCGCGAACACATCAACGGGCTGAAGGCCGATCTGAAGCAGCTCGAAGAAGGAACGAAGCGCCTGCAGGCCGCTGCCTCGCAGCCGGCGCCTGCCGGCGAAAAGGTGCGCGCATTCCGCGGCACGGGCAATCGCAAGTACATCACCGGCATCCACCTGAAGGGCAAGCGCATCCTGGTGCTGATGGATCGCTCCGCCAGCATGATGGACGCGGAGCTGGACAAGATCCTGAAACTGCGCAACCAGAATCCGGCGCTGCGTCGCGCGACGGTGAAGTGGCGCCAGGCGCTCGATATCGCCGACTGGCTGTCGACGCAGTTTCCGCCCGGCAGCAAGTTCCAGATGTATGGCTTCAACACGGCATCGACGCCACTGGTGGCCGATTCCGCGGGAAAATGGCTGGATCCCGCCGATCCGAAACTGCTGGCGCAGGCAATCGACACGCTGCGCACCATGGTGCCCGAAGGTGGCACCAGCCTGATCAATGCCTACGACACCATCCGTACGCTGTCGCCGCGACCGGATCAGGTGGTGCTGGTGACCGATGGGCTGCCCACGCAGGGCAAGGAGCGGACCGCGCGCAAATTCGTGAACGTGTCGCAGCGCGCGCGCCTGTTTGACGAAGCGCGGCGCAGCCTGCCACCCAATGTGCCCGTGGATGTCATCCTGCTGCCGATGCAGGGGGACCTGCCGGCCCCGCACAGCTTCTGGGCCATGGCGCGCGAGACCGGCGGCAATTTCCTGATGCCCGCGGCGGACTGGCCATGAAGCTGCGCCGCCGCGAAACCGAGGTCTTCAGCCTGTCGTTCCTCGACTGCATCTGCTGCGGCTTCGGCGCCATCATCCTGCTGCTGGTGCTGACCGAGGTCGATCAACCAGTGGTGATCGAACGCGCGCGCGAGGCGATGAATGGCCAGCTGCTGCGGTTGCAGCAGGAGATCTACGCGATTCGCGGCGACACCGACCAGCTGAATCGCGAACTGCAGGGGCGTATTACCGCCCTGCGGGCCGAAAAGCAAAGGCTCGCACAGCTGCAGGGCGATCTCACCGAGGTGCGCGGCGAATTCGCCGCCAGCCGCAGCGACGCGGCGGTGACCAATATTGTCGAGGGCGAGCTGGTCTCGGCCTATCAGCAACTCTCGGCCGAGATGGAAAGACTGCAGAAGCTGCCGACGCCGCGCACCGTGAAGAATCCGGTGGCTGCGGTGGGCGGCATTCCGGTGGACAGTGAATACGTGGTGTTCGTCATCGACACTTCCGGCAGCATGGTGGGCAACCACTGGGAAGCCACCAACGACATCATGCGCGAGACGCTCGACATCTACCCCGATCTGAAGGGCCTGCAGGTCATGAACGACCAGGGCCGTTACATGTTCGACGGGCGGCCGGGAGCGTGGCTCACCGATTCGGCCGCGTTGCGGCAGCGTATCCGCAATACGCTGCAGAACTGGGCTCCGTACAGTCAGTCCAATCCGGTCCCGGGCATCGAACTCGCGCTGCGCAACTATCGTCGGGCCGGCCAGCGCCTCAGCATCTATGTGATTGGCGACGAATTCACCGGTGAATCCATGCAGCGGGCGATCGACAGCATTGCGCGCCTCAACGCCGCCGACGGCAAGCGGCCACGGGCGCGCATCCACGCCATCGGCTTCCCGGAGGGGGGCGGCATGGAGCCGTTTACAAACGTGCAGTTTTCGGCGCTAATGCGTGTGGTTACCGCGCAGAACGATGGCACGTTCGTCGGTATCACCAACGAGAAACCATGCCACATGTACACCGAGATTCTTGGCGTTCCACGTTGCGCCGGTCGCTAGGCGCGGTGCTCGCCTGCCTGCTGGCAGGCTGCACCAGCGTGAAGGTGCGCCCGGAACTGCAGTTGCCGTACGCCGTCATGCAGCCCATGAATGTGGGTGCCGGGCTCGTGCTCGAACAGGAGCTGCGCAGCTATCAGCACCAGGAGACCCGCGGCGGCGGCACCTGGGCAGTGGACCTCGGGCCCGGCCACGAGCGCATGTTCAAGGCCGTGCTCGGCGCATCCATCGCAAACCTGCAGGTGTTCACCAACCTCGACGCCGCCCGCGCCGCCCCCGGCATGCAGGCACTGTTCGTTCCGCACATTGAGCAGTTCTCCTTTGCCACCGCGCAGGAGACCAGCGGCGCCTATTGGGCCGTGACCATCCGCTATCGCATCAGCGTGCTGAGCCCGCAGGGCGAGCCGGTCGATACGCTGACCCTTACCGGTTACGGCAGCGCGCAGGGTGCCGGAAGATCGGCGGCGTCGCTGACGGCAGCTACCCAGGCGGCGATGCGCGATGCCGCTGCAAAATTCCTGGTGCAGTTGCCACGCCAGCCATTGACACAGAAGCTGGTGGCCGGGCAGACCCTGAGCGCCGCCGACGCCAGCAGCGCCATGGTCGATGTGATCGAGCAGGTGCCCATCACGTAGTGCGCCGGTTCGCCTACCTGGATCGGCGCACGTTGACCCGTTCGCTGAATATGAAATCGGTGACGCTCACGGGTTCGCCATAGCTGAATGCCGGGCGCCACAGCGCACGTCTTGCGGCGCTGATCACGGCGCGCTCGGCGGGCTCGCGCTCCGCTGCCGGATTGGCGACCGTTACCGCGCGCAGTTCACCGTTCGCCGCGATGCTGAGGCGCAGTTCCACCACCTGTTGCGTGAACTCGTCCGGATTTTCAGGTTTGTGCGCTACGGCCATGGGAGGCGGGTGATACGCCACTGCCACCGGAGTCGCGAGCGACGTGGTATCGCCTGCGGTTGCCAGTGCCCGCCAGGCATCACGGTAGGCAGCCAGCGCGCGCGCGCCTGCGCCGGCTGTCAGGTACCAGTCGCCAAGATCGATCAGTACTGCGCCGCGCAGCGCGGAATGATCGTCGGGTACCGCATCCAGACGGCGCAGGGCGTCGCGCAGCGTGCGTTCAGTTTCACTCGCCTGGCTGGCCTGCTGCCGCGCCTTGCTGTTGACGAGCGATCCGGGCAGGTCGTCTGCCGCCAGCTGCGCATCTTCGGTTTCGCCGTTGAGGTAGGCCAGGCGGAAGCTGCGGGCAATTCCCCGCAGCCCGTCGATGGCCAGCAGGCTGCCGGGCTGGGCGGCATCGGCAATCTCCACGGCACGCGCATGCAGAGTGCGTGCCGAGGTATAGTGACCGAGGGCTTCCTGCCAGCGTGCAAATCTGTCGAGCGGTGCCAGCAGGCGCAGATCATTCTTGCCGTATGCAGTTTCGGCTACCGTGTATGCGTACTGCTGCTCGCGGCTGGCATCTTCGGTCCGACCGGTGGCCGCATAGCAGTCGATCAGTGCCATCAGCATCGGCAGCTGCGCAGCGGCATACAGGCCGCTGCGATTGCGGACGATGTCCACGGCACGCTTGAGCGGCGTGATCGCCTCGTCGTCGCGCTTGAGGCCCTGCAGTGCGAGGCCCATGCCATGCAGCGGCGCGACCAGTTTCGGATTGGTGGTGTTGCCCTGCAGATCCAGCAATGTCAGCGCCTGACGGAAATTGTCGAACGCCTTGCCGAATTCGTGCATGCGCAGCCAGGTGGTTGCCAGGTTGCCCAGTGGGTTGGCCATTTCCGGCGCTTCCGCGCCGAACTGGTTGCGGGTCAGGTCCACCACCTGCACTGCAAGGGGCAGGGCACCAGCGAAGTTGCCGGCGTCGAAGGCGCTGCGGAATTGCCGGTAAATCGCCGTCCGCTCGTCCGGCACACCTTCCGCGGCCGGCGCGCGGACTGCTGCTGCCAGGCCGAGGCTGCAGATCAGGATTGGAAGCCATCGCATGGCTGCAAGACTACCGTGGAATGGTGATGCAAGGCGACCGCTTGACCCGGGGCGGTGGCAGCGCGGACGATTCCGCACCCAGCATTGAAATGGTGGAGGTCGGGTTCGTGGCAGCGGAATCGCAGGTAAGGCAACGCGTGGCACTGGTTGCCGGAGGCACCGGGCTGACCGGCGCCGCACTGCTGCGGCTGCTGCTGCGGAACAACGACTACGCGCGCGTGCATGCGCTCACGCGTCGTCCGTTGCCGCTTGACCACGCCCGGCTCGCCAATCGCATCCTCAGGTTCGAGGAGCTTGGCTCGCGGCTGATGGGCCTGCGTTGCACCGATGCTTATTGTTGCATCGGCGCAGCCGGAGGGCCGCGCGCGCCGGTGGCGGAATTGCGCCAGGTCGACAGGGATCTGGTGCTGGCCTTCGCCCGGGCGGCGCAGGCTGCAGGCGCCACGCGCCTGGTGGTGGTGTCCGCGGCGCATGCAGACAGCAGGTCGTCCCGCCCGTTTCTGGCCTGCAAGGGCGAGATGGAGGTGGCGCTGCGTGAGCTGCGCTTCCCGTCGCTGGAAATCCTGCAGCCAGGCCCGGTGCTGGGTCTGCGGCGGGGTGCCGGGCTGGCTGACCTGGTCCGGCTGGCCCTGCTGCCGCTGCTGAATCCGTTGCTGCGGGGAAATATGGAGCCTTCGCGCGCCATCGCCGCGGCCGATCTGGCCGCCGCAATGCTTGGGGCGGGGCGCTCCCCGCGGCAGGGTGTCTATACCCACGCAGCACGGAATCTGCGCGATCTCGCGGTTGCGGGGCATCGCCCGGGCTGATCCTGCCAATTGGTGACGCAGCGCACGTCACCCGCACCCGGTGCACTGTCAAATGAGATTCCTGATCCCACTGATCGAAATGGATTTCTTGCGCATGCGCAGAGCCCCGATTGCGCTGTTTAGTGGTATTGGACGCCGCGTCGCCTGGGCAGTGATTGCCTGTGGCCTAGTCGTGCTGGTGCTGGGCCTGCTGTTGCAGGCCGGCAAGCAGCAGCGCCAGTACCGTGAACTGCACCAGCAGCAGCTGCGTCAAGCGGCGGCTCAGGCCGCCCTGACGGTACGCACCCGTATCACCAGTGCAGAACTGCTGCTGCGCGCCTATTCCGACGATGCAGTCACCGGGCGCGATGCAGGCCTGTTGCGTTCCCGGCTGCTGCAAATGCCCATGTTCGAATCGGCCGCCCTCATTGACTCCACCAGCGAGGCCGGGATTTCGGTCGGTACACGGCAGTTCACGCTGAGCACGCAGCTGCACGAAGCGCTCGATTCCCTGCACACGGTGCTGCTCGGTGACGCCGGCACCGGCGGACTGTATCTGCTCACTGCGCTGCCGCAGCACAAACCGGGACGCTGGGTGCTGGTCGGGCTGCGCGGCAGCTGGCTCTGGGCCACGCTTGCGGCCGCCGATCCGGGCCCGTCCCTGGTGGTCGTGGGCTCCGATGGCCGGCAGCTGTTCAGCACGCTCGAGCGCCGCAGCGAAATCGTCCGGCACATGGCGCCACTGCTGACAACGCCGCCGGCGACGAGTGCCGGCGAAGACCTGGCATGGAACGAGCGCGGCCGGGCCTGGGTGGGCGCGGTTGCAGATATCGGCGATGCCGGCCCGGTCTCCGATTTCGGGCTTGCCATGGTGGCCGTGGATCCCGATCGTCCCTGGTCGAGCGCGTTCTGGTCGGCGTTGCGCACCCAGGGCACCATGTTGCCGCTGCTGCTGCTGCTGGCGGCCTGGTTTGCACACTCGCTGGCCAGGCATCATCTGCATACCTTCCGGCAGCTGCGTCGTGCCCTGGCGCAGCTTCCTGATCGGCGCATGGCAGTGGTGCCGCATCCCGATCTCGTCAGCGAAGTCCGTCAACTGGTCGACAGCTACAACAGTTGCGCCGAAATCATCGAGGCGCAGGTGGAAACACGCAAGGCGCTGGATGAAATCGACGGACTGCTGCTGCCTGGCGGTGACTATGAAAATGTGATCGACCAGGTGCTGATACGGGTGCGCAGCATCACCCGTGCAAACAATGTCGGCTTGACGCTGATTGATCCCGGTGTAGCAGGTCACGGCCGGCTGTTCGCGGTGAATGCCGAGGGCGGCTGTCCGGTGAACCGTGTGGGGCTGGACGAGCAGATGGTGGCAACGCTGCGCGATGCAAAAAATGGCCTGACGGTAGTGCGCTGCGAAGAGGGCCGCCACAGTTTCCTTGAACCGCTGCAGAGTGCGGGGTCCGCATTCTTCTGGGTCTGGCCGGTGGCCGTTGCAGGCGAGCTGGTTGCCATTCTCTCGGTCGGCTACGTGGAGCCGCCCGCGCATGGCGCGCGGGTGGCCGGCTGCGGCACGCATTGCGCGCAGCGCCTCGGAATCTCCCTGTCCGGCAACGCCCGCGCCGAACAGCTCTATCGCCAGGCGCATTTCGATCCGTTGACGCAGCTGCCGAACCGGTTGCTGTTCCGTGACCAGCTGGCACAGGAACTGCGCAATGTCGACCAGAACGGCGCGCGCGGTGCGTTGTTGTACATCGACCTGGATCACTTCAAGAAGGTCAACGATTCATTCGGCCATGAGGCTGGCGACCAGGTGCTGTCCATCGTGGCGCAGCGGCTGCGCGCCTGCGTGAAGGACGGCGATACCGTAGCCCGTCTCGGTGGCGACGAATTCACGGTCATCCTGCGTGCTGTCACCGATATCACCGCGGTGTCGGCAGTAGCTGATCGCATGATCCAGTCCATGCAGCTGCCGGTGAGGCTGGGCACCCGCGATCATCACGTACATGCCAGCATTGGCATCGCGCTGTTCCCCGCCGATGGCTCCGATCTCGACGGGCTGCTGCGCAATGCGGACCTGGCCATGTATCGTGCCAAGGACCTCGGGCGCGGCGCCGCAGTCTTCTACAACCCCAAGATGGCGGAGCGCAGCGGCCGCGTGGCCGACAGCGGCCTGTATCGCGCCCTGAAGCGGCGCGAGTTCTCGCTGTATTTCCAGCCGCAGTACAAAGTGCACGATGGCAGCATGGTGGGCATGGAAGCGCTGTTGCGCTGGCAGAAGCCGCGTGACGGCATGGTGTCATCTGCCGATTTCATTCCTGCGGCCGAAGAATCCGGTCTCATCGTGGATCTCGGTGGCTGGGTGCTCGATGCCACCTGCGCGCAGATCGCGCAGTGGCGCGAGCAGGGCATTGCCGCGCCACGCGTTGCAATGAACCTTTCCGTGCAGCAGCTGCGCGATCCGGAGCTGGTGGCGGCTTTGCGGCGCATTCTCGATCGCCACGACGTGCCGCCGGATGCCATCGAGCTCGAGATGAACGAGGCTGCGCTCACCGATCCGGACAGCCAGGCCTGCATCGAGGGGCTGTCGGCGCTGGGCGTGCGGTTGACGCTGGATGATTTCGGTACGGGCCATACCGCGCTGGCCAATCTGCGCCGATATCCTGTTGGTGCGGTGAAGATCGACCGCAGCTTCGTCGAGGAGCTGGCAAGAAGTCCGGCCGCCGCGGCACTCGCCAGCACCATTATTGTAATGGCGCATTCGCTCGGCAAGCAGGTGATTGCCGAAGGTGTCGAGAGCATCGAGCAGCTCGACTACCTGCGTGAGCGCGGCTGCGATCTTGCACAGGGCTATTTCATGGCGCGGCCGCTGTCGGCCAGTGACATGACGGAGCTGCTGGTAGGGCGCAATCCAGACGTTTCGGGCAAACATTCAGCTTTTGCCTGATATTTCCGCCGCGGCGGTTATGTAAGTCTCCAGCCCACTGCTGTCGCAACCTGGCGTCATGTGCATCCGCATCTGACATATCACTTTGACTCGGCGCTTGACGCTCGGTCGCATCACGCAGACACTTTGTTTGTGACAAAGGCAAACCCGCTGAAAGGCGGGGACGCAAAGCCACCGGTCTAAAGGAGAATGTTTCTCCCAGGATAGCGGGGCCGCCCGGAAGAGCGATCTTCCATGGAGTTTCACGATGAGTGCTGGCACTGCAGGGAATCTCAATACCGACGATGCGGTTTCGCCGTCGCATCAGTTTGTAATCAATCTCTGTGCATCGACTTCGCCCATGGCCCTGTCGCATCCCAGCGTACCGGAGCTCAAGCGCTACACGTTCTTTGTCAGTCGGCAGCGCGAAGATGGCAGGGAGCGCTTCCGTCTGCACATGGGTTACTTCGCATCGCAGGAAGAAGCGGAAAAGCTGCTTGAAGCCGTGCGCGATGTATATCCGGCGGCTTGGGTCGGTCTTGCACCGACCAGCGGTACGCCGCGCCGCAACCGCGTCGCGCCCAGGCCGGCGATGACCACCGCGACAGCGCCAGGTGCCGTTGCCGCCCCTGTGGTTGCGCCGCCATCGGAAGTACTGGACGTGATGTCGAACGTACGCGATGTGCTCGCGCAGCTGAGCGAGGCGCCTCTGCCGCGTCTGCAGCCCGCGTCGCGTGTTGCGGCAGCGGATCTGAATGACGCGCAGGTCCTGCAGGTGCTCGAAGCCCCGGCCAAGGCGGTTGCAGCAGAGCCCGCATCGCGCGCGCGCACGCAGCCGCCACCGGCAGCAGCCGCGCCGGATGGCGATGCCGACGTGCGGGTGGTTACGCCGGAAGACACGCAGACGCTCACCGATATCCGCATCGATGCGCAAAACAACGCG
>JAATEY010000049.1 GCA_015655465.1 Gammaproteobacteria bacterium
AACAAGGGCAAGTACCTGAAGGAAGACGTCGCCGGACAGATGGGTCTCTACCACGATGAATACGTCAAGACGCCGGCTGGCTGGCGCTTCAAGCTGCGACGGCATGAAACCAACCCCGTGATCGGTGGACCGAAGAAGTGATGCACAGCTCGGCGCTCGGCGCTCAGCGCCCCGCCACCCGCTTGCCCGCCTCAGCCGCCTCCAGCAACCCCTTCTCTGTCAGCCACCCACGGTCATAGAGACGCGAACCGTACTTCGCACCACCATCGCAGAGAATGGTCACGATGGTGTGCCCAGGTCCAAGCTCACGCGCCACGCGCACGGCACCCGCCACATTGATGCCGCTGGTGCTGCCGAGGAACAGGCCTTCCTCGTGCAGCAGGCGATGCACCATGGCGACGGTCTCGGGATCTTCGACATGCACCGCCGCATCCACCGGCGCGTCCTTGAAGTTGTCGGTGATGCGCCCGATGCCGATGCCCTCGGTGATCGAACTCTTGCCGGTGGCCTTCACTTCGCCATTGCGCACGAATTCATACAGGGCACTGCCTGGCGGGTCAGCAAGCACGGTGCGAATCGACGCGCGCTTTGACTTCAGGAATTCCGACGTCCCGGCCAATGTGCCACCGGTACCGCTCGACGTCACGAATGCGTCGATGCGACCCGCCGTCTGCTCCCAGATCTCGGGCCCGGTAGAAAGCACATGTGCCTGCCGGTTGGCGGTGTTGTCGAACTGGTTGGCCCACACCGCGTTGGGCAGCTCCGCAGCCAGCCGCCCGGCCTGGTGCTGGTACTGCGCCGGGTTGCTGTAAGGCACCACCGGCACCTTGCGCACCTCGGCACCCAACGCTTCGAGCAACTGGTATTTCTCCGGCGACTGATTGTCCGGCATCAGCAGTATCAGGCGGTAGCCGCGCGCATGGCAGACGTGAGCGAGGCCGATGGCGGTGTTGCCTGCGGTGCCTTCCACGACAGTGCCGCCCGGCTTCAGCAGGCCGCGCGCTTCTGCATCCAGCACGATGTACCTGGCTGCGCGGTCCTTCACCGAACCACCGGGATTCATGAACTCTGCCTTGGCCAGGATCTCGCAGCCGGTTTCGCGGCTCAATCCACCGAGGCGAATCAGCGGCGTGTTGCCCACCGCATCGACAAAACCCTGTCGCACCGTCATTTCAATCCCCCGCGCCCGCGGCCGGCATGGCCGGCGCCTCTGCGCTCTTCATCCAGTCCTTTGCCTGCGCCAGTGCAGCGACTTCGCCGACCACCAGCAGGGTCGGCGATCTCAACTGCGCCGCTGCTGCCATGGCGGGCAACTGCGCCAGCGTTGATTTCAGCACCCGCTCATCGGGCCAGGTCGCACGCTCCAGCAGCGCCACTGGCTGCGTTGCAGGCAGCCCATGCTCCATGAGCTTCGCAACGATATGCCCGATCTGCGCCGCCCCCATGTAGAACACCACGGTGTGTTTTTCCTGTGCCAGTGCCTGCCAGTCGAGGCTGGCACTGCCGGCGCCGGTGGCGGTCACCAGTGTTACGGCCTGCGCAATTCCCCGGTGCGTCAGCGGAATGCCGGCGCTGGCCGCGGCACCCAGACTCGCCGTGATGCCGGGCACCACCACCACCGGAATGCCGGCCTCACGCAGCACCTGCAGTTCCTCACCGCCGCGACCGAAGATGAACGGGTCGCCGCCCTTCACGCGCGCCACACGCAGGCCCCGTCGTGCATGTTCGACCAGCAGCTGGTTGATGTAGTCCTGCGTGTGTTCGTGCCTGCCCGGGGTCTTGCCGACATTGATCTTTTCAGCATCGCGCCGCGCGCGACCGAGAATGACTTCCGGCACCAGGCGGTCGTATAGCAGCACATCGGCCTGCTGCAGCAGCTGTTGCGCGCGCAGCGTGAGCAGATCCGGATCGCCCGGTCCGACACCAATCAGATACACCTCGCCCAGTTGCGCGCCCGCCGCGGCGCGTGCCTGCTCGAGGCTGCGCTGCATGACAGCGTCTGCTCCGGCTTCACTGCCGGCCAGCAGGCTGGTGGCCACCGGGCCATTGAAGAAGCCATCCCAGAAC
>JAATEY010000364.1 GCA_015655465.1 Gammaproteobacteria bacterium
CCCAGCACGCGGATCAGGTCGCCGCGCACCGTGCAGCAGATGCAGCCGTTGCTGGTCTCGAAGATTTCCTCTTCCGCGCCGATCACCAGCTGGTGGTCCACGCCCACCTCGCCGAACTCGTTCTCGATCACCGCAATGCGCTTGCCGTGATTCTCCGAGAGGATGCGGTTGAGCAGCGTGGTCTTGCCGGCTCCGAGGAAACCGGTGAGCACCGTTACAGGAATGCGTGCGGGTTTGTTCATGTTCCGTATCTTTTCTCGATGATTCGTTGCACCAGGCGCAGGGACATGCATTTCATCAGCAGCCACCACAGCAGGCGTCTGCTCCACGGCGCGCGCTGCGGGGGCACCGCCGCACGGAACTGCCGCTCCAGCGACGTATGACGCGGCAGCTCGCTCATTTGCGACCTGCGGTATCCATCTCCCACACAGTCACCGGACAATCGCGTCGCAGCCAGAAGCCGGCGCCCAGATGCCGGAACTGCTTCGCAAGTTCACGTCTATACCAGGCGCCACCGCGCAATGACACCGCCGGATCGGTGCGGGTCTGGTCGCAGTTTTCTTCCCAGTCCTCGCGCGTCAGCACGCCGAAATACAGCAGGCCGCGGCATACGCGCGCGAGGTTCGCAAGCGCGCGCTGCGTCTCGGCCGCTTTCAGGTATTGCAGCACGTCATAGCAGATGACCACGTCGTACTGCGTCTTGCGCGTGAAATCCTGGATGCCGCCCTGGATCCACCCATAGCGCCGGCACAGGTATTCACTGACTTCCAGCCCGGTGTACACCGCGCGCGGCAGGGCCTTCCTGAGCGGCGCGCGCAGCAATCCCACGCCGCAGCCCGCATCCAGGATGCTGCGCACCGGCAGGCCCAGATGATCGGCCATCCCGGCAATCAACCTGCCGCGGGCATTCATCTCGGAGCGGTTTGTCACCGCAGTGCGGGGGTTGAAGTAAAAGCGCTGGTAATAGTCCCGGTCAAACTGCTCTTTCATTCGCTACCATAGGCGGCATGTCCGCCTCTTCCCCTCGCGTCGGTTTCGTCAGCCTCGGCTGTCCCAAGGCCCTGGTCGATTCAGAGCGAATCCTGACGCAGTTGCGCATCCGTGGCTACGAAATTTCGCCGAGCTACGAAGGCGCAGACCTCGTGGTGGTGAACACCTGCGGCTTCATCGACAGCGCCATCGATGAATCGCTGGAGGCCATCGGCGAAGCACTGGAAGCCAATGGCAAGGTCGTGGTCACAGGCTGCCTGGGCGCAAACCCGGCCCGCATCCTCGACAAACACCCCAGGGTGCTGGCCGTCACCGGCCCGCATGCCACCGAGCAGGTGCTGGAGGCCGTGCACAAGCACCTGCCGCGCCCGCATGATCCCTACATCGACCTGGTGCCGCCGCAGGGCATCCGTCTGACGCCGCGCCACTATGCCTACTTGAAGATTTCCGAAGGCTGCAACAACAAGTGCAGTTTCTGCATCATTCCGTCGTTGCGCGGCAAACTCGTCTCGCGGCCGCTCGAGCAGGTTCTGGCCGAGGCCGGGCGGCTGGTGGCTGCCGGCGTCAAGGAGCTGCTGGTCATCTCGCAGGACACCAGCGCCTATGGCGTGGACCTGCGCTACGCGCCCGCGTCCTTTGGTGGTCAGGAATACGAAACGCGTTTTGTCGATCTGGCGCGGGCACTGGGCTCGTTCGGCATCTGGGTGCGCATGCACTATGTCTACCCCTATCCCCATGTCGATGCCGTGCTGCCGCTGATGGCAGAGGGCAAGGTGCTGCCGTATCTCGACATCCCCTTCCAGCATGGCAGCCCGTCGGTGCTCAAGCGCATGAAGCGGCCCGCGCATGCCGAGAACACGCTGGATCGCATCCACGCCTGGCGCAAGGCCGTTCCTGATCTCACCTTGCGCAGCAGTTTCATCGTCGGCTTTCCAGGCGAGACCGAGGCCGAGTTCAGCGAGTTGCTGGACTGGCTCGACGCTGCGCAGCTCGATCGCGTTGGCTGCTTCAAGTATTCACCGGTCGATGGTGCGACCGCCAACGAACTGCCTGGCGCAGTCGATCCTGCAGTGATGGACGAGCGTTACGAGCGCTTCATGCAGAAGGCTGCGGCCATTTCAGAAACTCGTCTCGCTGCGAAAGTCGGCACGGAAATCACCGTGCTGGTCGACAGTGTAGATGGCAGCAAGGCCATCGCCCGCACCCAGGGCGATGCGCCGGAGATAGACGGCGTGGTCAATGTGAAGAAGGCAAAGGGCCTGCGTGCAGGTGAATTCGCGCGCGTGAAGATCACCACCACCGGCACCTACGATCTGGCGGCCGAACCGGTCTGAACGTCGAATTTCGCCGCCAGCTGC
>JAATEY010000263.1 GCA_015655465.1 Gammaproteobacteria bacterium
CCCTTCCAGGCGGCAATGCCACGGGCCGAGGAACCGCAGCAGGCAAGCCGCGCCCACTCGGGCGCAACCTTGGGGTCAAAGGTCCACAACACCTTGCCGTTGTGGCCGTCATAGGCCGTGACCACGTTCCACACCGAGACGTTGTAAAGCACGCCGTCGATGAACAGCGGCGTGGCCTGCACGCCGCGATAGGTGTTGAGGTCTGCATACCAGGCGAGTCCCAGGTTCTGGGCGTTGCCATCGTTGATGCGAGTAAGCGGACTGAAGCGCTGCTCGTCCCAGGTGCGGCTGTAGGACATCCACTGGCCCGGTTCGGCATCCGCATTGAGCAGGCGGCTGGTGTCCACGTTGGCGGCGGTTGTCCTGGCGGCAGGCGTTGCTGCGCCCGCGAGTGCAGGCAAGGTGAGTGCGGGCAATGCAGTTGCGAGCAGCAGCAGCGCGCGAGCTGTGATCCGGCTATTGGTCATGGCGATCCCCACCCGACTGGAACGGACCGCCATTGTATGCGTTACCAACGCAACGACCGAATCCACACCGTTCATCCCAGAACTGACCATGCGAGTGTTGGGCTCCGCAGACTCCCGCGAACATTCACAAGCCGCGCGATGACGCCCGCACTGCTCCTATTTCCTGAGTTGGGTAATGAACGCGCGTCCCGCGGGACCTGGCGGTGAGTCCTTCCGGAAGACCACTTTCATGGACATCAATGGATTTTTCTGCACGTCTTCCACCCGGATTCTTGCCAGCACGTTGGTGTCCAGATCCGTGCCGACCATGTGCAACGGCATGTGTCCCCACCCCAGGCCTGCGCGCAGGAATGCATGCTTGGCGCCGAGATCAGCAAGTCTCCAGGTGAGTGGAGACAGCACGGCATAGTCGCGGCCTTCGGAGAGTGCCGTCCGATCGGTCAATACCAGTTGTACGTGTTTCTGGATAATCGACTTCGGGATGATTCCGCGGATTGAAGCCAGCGGATGAGAAGGACTGACCACCGTGACGAATGGTATGTCGAGCAGGGGCTCGGAGTGCAGATCATCCGGAACAAGAGGCAGCGACCCTATGACCCCGATGCTGCAGCTTCGATCCAGCACCGGCTTGATGACACCGCCGAGCGCTTCCACGTAGAGCCGCAGCGCGGTGTGCGGGTACTGCTTGCGACTATGGGCCGCAGCCCTGGTCACCGCGTCCATCGGATACATGACATCGATTGCAACGCCGAGTTCTGGCTCGAGTCCTTCCCGCATCGAGCGCGCCCTGGCCTTGAATCCATCGATTGTGCCGGCGATCGAGCGCGCATCGATGAGGAGGCTCCGGCCTTCCTCGGTGAGCCGGGGATATCTCGTCGAGCGATCGAACAGCTTCACACCGAGCTGTGTCTCGAGATTTGCGAGCGTCTGGCTCACGACAGACTGTGCGCGCCGCAATTTGCGTCCCGCCGCTGAAAAACTGCCCTCATCGACCGCGGCGATGAAGGTCCGCAACTGATCCAGCGTAACGCCGTCGAGCATGATGTATCGTTTTTACAGATGGTTAGAATCTAAATATATAGGCTTCCGAGATGATACGCGAGTCCCTATCCTCCCGGACACACCACTTACCCGGGAGAAAGTCATGAGCACCACCGCAATGCTTGAACGGCCCCGTACACAGCCGGGCATTCCCGTTTCCGCGCGGCAGATCGTGCTGCAGACCAGTGGACGGCAGCACGGCTCGATCAGGCGGCTCGCCAGTCCGTCCGATGTCGGCGAGCTGATCAAGCCCTTTGTCTTTCTCGATCTCGCCGAAGTCCCCTTCACGGGCAAGCCGCTGTTTGGCATACACCCCCATTCCGGCATCGCAACCCTGACGGTGGTGCTGCAGGGCGGGTTCGCGTACGAAGACACCACGGGCAAGAGCGGCCAGATCACGGCGGGCGGCCTCGAATGGATGAAGGCCGGCAACGGCGTCTGGCATGACGGCGGTCCACTTGAGGGCGAGGCGCTGCGCGTGTTCCAGCTCTGGGTGGCGCTGCCGGCGGCGGAAGAGAACTCGCCCCCGGAGAGCCAGTACATTGCGGCCGGGACCATTGAGCAGGAGGGTCCCGCACGCGTGCTCCTCGGCCAGTTCGGCCGCGCGCGCAGCTCAATCCGCGCCCCGCAGGGGATCAACTATCTGCACGTTCGTCTGCAGGACGGGGAACGATGGAGCTATCAACCACCGCCCGGCCACGAGGTGGCGTGGCTGGCGATAGATAGAGGCAGCCTGCGGGCCGCCAACGACATCCACACCGGGCAGCTTGCCGTGTTCGCGGAAGGCGGGAGTTCCATCGACGTGGTCGCGCGCGGCGACACCTCGTTCGTGCTTGGCAGCGCAATCAAGCACCCCCATCCATTGGTTCTCGGCTACTACTCGGTGCACACGAACGCGAAAGCCCTGGAGCAGGGCGAGCGGGAAATCGCGCGCATCGGCCGGCAGCTCCGCCTGCAGGGCCGTGTCTGAATCGACTTTCTACCCAATCAACCAACCATCCAATGAGGAGTCTCGCATGAACACTGCAACGATCAATCGAACGGCCGAAACGTCCGCAAGCACCCTTCAGAATTTCGCCGAACTCGCCGGGCGGGTGCTGCTCGCCGCGCTGTTCCTCATTTCCGGAGTCGGAAAGATCGGCGCGTACGCGGCCACGGCGGATTACATGGCGGCGCTTGGCGTGCCAGGCGCGTTGCTGCCGCTGGTTATCGCGACCGAAGTGCTGGGCGCCGTTGCCATAGTCGTTGGCTGGAAGACGCGCATTGTCGCTTTCCTGCTCGCCGGCTTCGCGATGCTGAGCGCGATCGTCTTCCACAGTAATTTCGCGGATCAGATCCAGATGGTCATGTTCCTGAAGAACCTCTCCATTGCCGGGGGTTTTCTGCTGTTGGTCGCCAGCGGTGCCGGTCCGCTCAGTCTGGACCGCCGCGCTTCGAAGTGAGCCCGGGGTACTGCTCCTGCCGGCCAGTATTGGCCGACGGGAGCAGTGCAGCGCAGGGTAGCGCCGGTATCTGGTAGCGCATGGCGGGACTTCCCCAGCAACTGACCCCTGCACAATCACCTGTGCAGAGATTCCCTAGTTGGTACGCTTAACTGCTCGACCTCTCATGAGGGCTGTTATTTCCCTGACAGCGCTCTCGGAAATAGATTCGCTTTCAACGTTGAGAGGACCACTGGGTATCCAAAGTTGTAGCGTTTGGCCATTGCGCTGCACTTCAACGGGGACGGATCCGCCTGAGGTGCCTTCCAAAGCCAGTCCGTTCAGCTGTGAAAGGCCGTATACACGCTTGCCCCCATAGCCAAGTATGTCATCCCCTGCTCGCAAGCCGGCGCGCTCAGCAGGGGACCCCACCTGCACTGTTCTGATGGGAACAGCAGTCAATCGGCCGAGTGCCTGGCGATATCGAACGAACTCGTCCTCACTCATTTCGTTCCAAAGCTCCCAGTCCTTTTCAACAGCGAACGCAAAAGCATTGCGGTCCGGCGGCGCATCCGGTTGACGTCCTTCCAGCTTCTGTTTGCCCTTTGCATACAGCTCCGCGTTACGCTGCCTTATCCACTCAATGCGTTCTTTCGTGAAGCCAGCAGCAAGCAATACCTTGTCTTGAATCGACTCCATCTTGGCATGAGCCTCTTCCAGGGAAGGTGGGGGAAGTTGCGGCGAAGGCGCTTCCTGCACAGGCTCCTCGAGAGGAATGCCTGCTGCCGCAGATGCGCTTTGATCAATGGCTTCGATCTTGCCCGGCCGGGCTTCAATCTTTGGTGTCACGCCGGTTGCCGATGTACTGCCATTTACCAAGGGGCTTGCCACGGGTGCGGATGGCTCCATCCGGCCACTGCTACTACTGTGGAAGACGAACACCGTCACCCCGACCCCGACCATGATTCCAAAGGCGAAGATCCCCACCTGCTTCAAAATCATGAGCAATCCTGCATCCCGCCTGAGCGGACATATGCGTAGATGTAAACATCCCACCAATAGTTTCGATACATCTCGCAAGTTGATCGGGACTTGTGCATGGCACAAATATTGTGGGATTTCGCGGCTTGTTTTCAGCCTACTCCGGACATGAACTACGATCAATGATATTCAAATTACCTTCTCGATCTGCCGGTCCGATGTGTTGAACCGCCCCGGGTTTCCAGGAGACTGCTGATTGAGAGTCATGCCGCCAAGGCTTGACTCTGCTGTTGCCGACAATACTCCTGCTCATACTCCGCACTGCGATGCCGGATCAATGCTTCATCAGCGAGTCACTCACCGTTGGAGCAGGTGCTCCGCAGTGGCCCGCAGCTCGCGGGCAATCACCGGCGTGCTGGCGATTCGCCGTACTGCATCCACTTCGGGTTTCGGTTCATAAAGGAAGTGGAGCAGGGCATTGAACGGAAAGTCCGGCAGCGGCCGCTCCAGCAGTTCCACGCGATCACCGGCCTCAAGCGTTCCGGATTCCAGCACGCGGTAGTACCAGCCCGAACGCCCGTTGCGCACCATGGCCTTCGGCAGCCGCGGATACCCGAAATTCAGCGCCAGCTTCGCGCAGGGCTGTCGCGGCTGGCAGACCTGCAGGCGCACGCTGCCGATGCCGTGAACGTCGCCTACACAGAGATCCTGCTCGGTGAGGCCGGCGATGGTGAGGTTCTCGCCAAAGCTGCCCGGCACGAAGCGCAATGCCAGCTCGGGGAAGTCCGCGGCCCATTGTGGATAGTGAGCGGCCGCGTACGCATACACAGCCTTCTCCGGGCCACCGTGAACACGCAGGTCGGCCTGCTCATCCGCATCCAGGCCGACAAGACCCACATGCACCGGCCCCGACACATTGTGTTTGACGAAGGCACTGGGAATCCGCTGCGGGCCCAGCGGTGCAATCCTCCCAGCCTGAACGGAAGTGACGGTCGTGCTGTCCACGCCGCTGGATCAGGAAACCAGCGTGGCGACCAGGGTGATCTCCGGAACTGCCTTCAACGCCTTGGACAACGGGCAGTTCTCCTTGGCGCCCTGGGCGATCTTCTGGAACGTGGCATCGTCGATGCCCGGCACCGAAGCCTTCAGGGTGAGCGCGATCCGGTCGATGGCAAAGCCGGCACCCTGCTGTACCAGTCGCACCGCTGCGGTGGTATCGATGGAGTTCGTGGCAATGCCCTGCGCATCGCAGGCAAAGGAAAACGCCATCGTGAAGCAGGCTGCATGGGCGGCGCCAAGGATCTCCTCCGGGTTGGTGCCACGGCGGTCGTCACCGAAGCGGCTGGCGAATCCATAGGGATACTCCGAAAGCGCGCCCGTCTCGGTACTGATCTTGCCGATACCCGCCTTGCCGGCGCCTTCCCAATGCACACTTGCGTGTTTTTCAGCCATGGATGTCTCCTTCAGTTCAGCCTGGATGCCAGTGTCTGCGAATGGAGCAGCAAAGCATCAACGGCCTCCCGGGTCAATCCGGCCGATGGAAGGCTTTCTACTATCGCGATAGTTGACACCGGGCCTGCCTCCGGTATTAACTACTATCGTGATAGTTACTGGCAGGTTCCCATGAAAATCTCCCTGGCCGAACGTGAAGCAGAACTGATGGACGTGCTCTGGGATCACGGGCCGTCCACGGTCAATGAAGTCCAGTCCCGGCTCGGCGACGTGCTGGCTTACACCACGGTGCTCACTGTGCTGCGCAAACTCGAGGGCAAGGGCTATGTGGGACATGAGGAAGAGGGGCGCGCGCATCGCTACCACGCGCTGATCGAGCGCGAAGCCGCGCAGGAAGGCGCACTCAAGGCGCTGGTATCGAAGCTGTTCAAGGGTTCCGGTGATGCATTGCTCATGCACCTGGTGTCGCGCGAGCGGCTCAGCGCGAAGCAGGTGCAGCGCATCGAGGAGCAGTTGCGCAAGGCCCACCGCAAGGAGAAGCCATGATGCTGCAAGTCATCGCCTATGCGCTGGCAATTTCAGTCGCGCTGAGCCTGGCGGCCTGCTGCGCGGAAAAACTTTCCGCCATGCTGGGCCGGCCGCGACGGTTCTGCTGGGCCGCGACCATGATGCTGTCGATCCTGTGGCCGCTGGGCATGATGCTGTGGGCGCGGCCGGCAGAAGTGCCGGTCCCTGCTGCGGCGAAGGCTGATTTGCGGCAACCGGCCGCCATCCCGGAGGAGCCAGCCGTACCGCTCGCCGTTGGGCTGCCACGCGATCAAATGCCACAGGAAGAGGAAGGCGTGTCGGCGCAGACACAGGCGCCGATGCAGGAGCCAATGCGGGCGCCGAAGAACGACTGGACCCTGCGGCTTCCCCCGGATCGGATGCTGCTGCTGGCCTGGGCGGTGGTATCCGGTGTGCTGCTGCTCTATCTCGCCGGCATTGACCTGCTCCTGCACTATCGCGCATCCCGCTGGCGCCGTGTCACCGTGCTTGACCGGCAAGTGCTGGTCAGCGAGAGGACCGGTCCGGCACTGCTGGGCGCATGGCGTCCGAAACTCGTGGTGCCGCGCTGGTTCCTGGATGAACCTGCGGCCACGCAGTGCCTGATCCTGGAACATGAGCAGCAGCACCTTGCAGCGCGCGATCCGCTGCTGTTTCGGCTCGCGCTGTTGATCGTTGCAGCGGTGCCGTGGAATCTGCCGCTATGGTGGCAGCTGCGTCGCCTGCGTCAGGCCATCGAACTGGATTGTGACGCCCGCGTGCTGCGCGCCGGCGCCGAAGCCCGCTCTTACGGTGAGGTGCTGCTGGCCGTCACGCAACGCGCCAGCGGTGTACCCGTCGGAGCCATCGCGATGGGCGAGCCCGTGTCGGCGCTGGAACGACGGATCCGGCATCTCACCTCGGGTCCGGCGCGTTACTCCGCGCCAGGCGCGCTGGTGGCCGTACTCTTCTGGGGAGTCGGCATCGGTGTGGCCTTCGCACTGGACGCGCCGGCTCTGCCGCGCAGCGCGGTGAAGGTCGCCATTCGTGATGCGGCGCCAGTTTCACCATTGCAGGCGGCGCAATGGTCGCCGCCGCCTGCCATCGAAGCGGCGACCAGTGCGCAGAGTGTGCCCGCGCCGCGTCAGGCCGCCGACGAATTGCCTGCGCAGTGGAGCCAGCTCAAACATTTCTGTGTCGACTGCCACAACGCCACCGACTGGGCCGGCGGCGTCGACTTCGGCGCCGTGTCCTTCGACAACCTGGGTCCTGACGCCAAGGTGTGGGAGGCCGCCGTGCGCAAGCTGCGCGCCGGCGCCATGCCGCCTGCAGGCAGGCAACGTCCCGATCAGCAGGCAGTCAACAGAATGGTCGGCCTCCTCGAAACGAAACTCGACGCTGCGCACTTCCAGTTGCAGCGCGAGGCAGGCAGCGACGCGGGCAAACGCACGCCAGACGACATGGAGCTTGCTTCGCGGCTGTCGCATCTACTGTGGGGCAGCAACCCTGATGATGAACTGCTGCAGGTCGCAATCCGCGGCAAACTCGACCAGCCTGCCCAGTTGGCCGCGCAGGTGCGCCGCATGCTGGCCGACCCGAAGGCCATGTCCCTTGTCGCAGGATTCGGCTTCAAGTGGCTGAACCTCGCCAGGATGGATGAGGTCGAGCCAGACGCGCGCCTGTTCCGCAATGCCACGGTCACGCCGGATGTACGGCCGTTGCTGAAGCGCGAGATGGAGCTGTTCCTGGACAGCGTGCTGCGCAGCGACCAACCGGTGACCGCATTGATGACGGCCGACTATACCTACGTCAACGACACACTGGCCATGCTGTACGGCATCGGGTCGGTGGAGGGTGACCAGTTCCGCCGCGTGAAACTGGCCGACTCAAGGCGCAATGGCCTGCTGGGCAAGGGTGCGGTACTGATGGCCACCGCGTATCCGGACCGCAGCTCGCCTTCGTTGCGCGGTTCATGGATCCTCAACCGCATACTCGGCCTGCCGCAGTACTCGCGGCCCCCCAATGTCGGTGCCCTGGCGGAGGACGCCGGCGGCAAGTCCACTCCCTTGCGCGAACGGCTCGAGCAGCATACGAAGAATCCGAGCTGTTTCGCCTGCCATGGCCTGATGGATCCGCTGGGCTTTGCGCTGGAGAACTTCGACACCGTCGGCCAGTACCGCGAGCGCGACCAGCTTACCGGTGAAGCCGTGAGCACGGCCGGCACGCTGCCGGATGGCACGAAGCTCGCAGGTCCCGAGGACCTGCGCCGCATGCTGATGGCGCATCCCGAGCGGTTCGTGCAAACGGTGACGGAGCAGTTGCTGGCCTATGCGCTGGGCCGGCAAGTGGACTGGCGCGACATGCCGATGGTGCGCCAGATCGTGCGCAATGCCGCGAAGGACAACTACCGGTTCGCCTCCATCGTCAGCCAGGTCGTGGTCAGTGATGCCTTTCGCCGGCGCGAGCCGGCCACAGGAGCGGCGAAGGTCAATGCCGCCGCTGCCTTCCTGGCAAACGAGCCGCAAGGTGGGCACCAGGCAGGCTCAGGAGGGGCAAAGGCCATGCAAACGACGCCAGGAGGCGGTTTGAAATCTGTTCGCCGCCGCCTTATCCGCTTGACCTATGGACTCCAAAGTCGATACTAGAAACCATGGAGTGGCGCACCCGCATTTCCGTTGACCCGACTATCTGCCATGGCAAAGCCTGCATCGCGGGCACGCGTATCATGGTGTCCGTCGTGCTGGACAACCTGGCTGCCGGTGAATCTCCCGGCGACATCTTGCGCCTCTATCCCACGCTGCACGCGGAGGATGTCACCGCAGCTGTGGCCTATGCTGCCGAGCTGGCGCGCGAACGTGTTGTGCTCATCAGTGCGGCGTGAAGTTCAAGCTCGACGAGAATCTCTCTCCCACACTGTCTGCATTGTTCGTCGCAGTCGGGCATGAAGCCCATTCGGTGATCGAGCAGTTGTTGAGTGGGCAGCCGGACGAGCGCGTGATCGACGTCTGCCGGCGTGAGCAACGCGCGCTCGTAACGCTGGACCTGGATTTCTCCAACATCCTGAGTTACCCGCCGACAGGGTATTTCGGGATCGTGGTGTTGCGATTGACCAATCAGGCGCACGCTGTCACGGAGGCAGCCGTTGGCAAGCTGCTGGCGCTGCTGCGCGAAGAGCCCGTCATCGGGAAGCTCTGGATCGTCGAGGAGAGCCGCATCCGCATACACGGGTGACGGTACCGGATCGCGCCTGGACCGTCTCGACAATGGCATCGAGCCCACCTCTCTCTGGACAGAGGCCAAGCAGCGTACTCGCGCCCGGCTCAAAGCGGGCTGACGTGGCGCAAGTCCGGATCGCCCGTTCGGCGGGGACGGGAATGTCCCGGATGCCCTCCAGGTAATTTCGCATATTGTATGCGTTACCATCGTGGTGAACCGGTCGCCGAACCGAAGGGGTAGAAATGAAGCGTGTTGCCGTCACCGTCCTGCTGTTGCTCGCTGCAGGCATGTCATCCCATGCTGCCGAATATCCTGCCGCGACCCGCCTGTTGCCGCCGGACTGCGATCGCGCCTGTCTCTATGGCGTCATCGACCAGTACCTGGATGCCCTGAAGCACAAGGACGCCACGCGCCTGGCCTGGGCACGCAATGCGCGCTACACGGAAAACAACGTGGCATTGCAGCCCGGCGATGGCGTCTGGGGCACGATCACGGGCATGGGTACATACAAGGTGAGCTTTGCCGACACCCTGACCGGGCAGGTCGCGGTGTTCGGCGCCCTGAGCGAGGCCGATGCCACCTCCGCATTTTCGCTGCGCCTGAAGGTCGTGGATCGCAAAATCAGTGAAGCGGAATTGCTGGTGGTGCGCATCAGGGATTTCGGCGCGCTGGGCGATGGCCCGAACCCCTTCGCCAATCCCCGCTTCGATGACAAGCCCATCCTGCAGCAGAACCTGAAGGCCGGCGAGGGCAGGCCGCGCGAGCGTCTGATCGCCATTGCGGACGGCTATTTCGACACCCTGCAGCTCAACGACGGCCAGCTGTTCACCGAGTTCGATCCGGACTGCAACCGCGTCGAGAACGGTCTGCTCACCACCAACAATCCCGCCAGGCCGCTGGGGCCCACCTCCGCGACGGGCTGTGCCGAACAGTTCAAGCTCGGCGTCTATCGCTATGACGATCGCGTGCGCCGGCGCCACACCATGGTCGACGAGGAGCGCGGCATCGTGCTGTCCTCGGGGTTCATCGATCATGCCGGCCGGCTCGGGGAATTCAAGCTCACCGATGGCACCCCGGCGACTTCAGTGATCCGCCACCCGCATTCGTTCTATTTCCAGGAGATGTTCAAGATCGTGAACGGCAGGATCAGGCAGGTGGAGGCCACTTTCATCACCGTGCCCTACGGCATGACCTCTCCCTGGGACGGGCAGTAGGGCTTACGCCAGGGTCTTCAGCAACTCCAGCGCGGGGGCAACCCTGATGCCCTCGCGCGAGAGGTAGTCCCGCGTGCCGGTGGCACTGACCTGCCACGCATCGACTTCAGGGAAGCGGGCCTTCGCGTATCTCAGGGCCGGACTCACATCCCGGTCTGCACTCTTGCACTCCACGAACAGGGTGGCTTTGCCATCCTGCGTTACCACGAAGTCCACCTCACGGCCTTCAATATCCCGGAAGTAGCGCAGTTCCATGTGGTGCCCCTCCGTGTCCTCGCGCAGGTGCACCCATTTCAGCAGATGCGACGCCACCAGATTCTCGAACCGGAAAGACGCTTCCGGCACCAGCGACCAGTCGTAATGGTAGTGCTTGCGCGCCTTGCGGACGGCCTTGAGCCTGGGCGAACCAAACGGCAGTACCACGAAGATAGCATAGAGTCTCTCCAGGATGGCCAGCCACTTGCTGATGGTCTTGTGGCTCACCTCCAGTTGTTCGGAAATGCCATTCACGGAGAGCGGGCTGCCTACCAGCTCGGGCAGCCGCATCATCAGCAGCTCGACGCTGCCGATATCCTGCACCTGTTCCAGGCTGGTCAAGTCTTCGCGCACCAGCCGGGATCGGTACTCATTCGACCAGCGCCGCGCTTCGCGCTCCGAGCCGCCAAGAAATGGTTCGGGAAAACCGCCCAAGGCCAGCAATGATTCGAAGTCCCTGTGAGAATGGATGCCTAGCTCCGCGACGGAGAGCGGATGCAGGCGCAGGTAGTGATAGCGCCCCTGCAGTGAGTCGCCGCCAAAGCGGTAATAGTCGAGGCGGGCGCTGCCCGTGACGAGGATCTGTTGCGACCGTGTGCGTACGTCGTAGACACCCTTCAGATAGTTGCGCCACTTGCGGTACTTGTGGATTTCGTCGAAGACCCACAGGTTCGAGCGGGGAAAGGTCTGTCGCAGGATCAGCTCCCGCTGCGCCGGCACATCCCAGTTCAGCAGGCCGGCGCTGCGCTTGCCCAGCAGGCTGTGGGCGATCGTGGTCTTGCCAACCTGGCGCGGACCACCGACAAACACCATCTTGCGTTTGAGGTCGCGCCGGATCTGGGGTTCGAGGTAGCGTTTCATACGCTCCCATATATCCAGAGTAAATTACCAGTGTCAAATAATCACGCATGATTTTTGGATATGTATCCAGAAATCTGGAGAAATTCCCACCCAAGGTGCGATGCCTGGGTCGTCATCAGTTTGCCCCGCGCTGTACCACACGCTGTCCGTCCTGGATCGCGCTGCCGGGGAACAGCACCACCTGATCGCCCGCGGCCAGGCCGCCGGTGATCTGCCGGTAGCTGGTGTCGGCGATGCCGGTGGTCACGGCCACCGCGCGGGCGCGTCCATCCACCACCTTGTAGACAGCCCAGCCCGTGTCGCGCCGGAACAGCGCGCCCAGCGGCGCGCGCAGTACATTGCCCGCATCTTCCACCGCGACGCGCACATCCACCCGGAACTCATGCCCCAGTGCGCTGGCGGCGCTCCGGTCCACGAACTGCAGTACGACGTTGGTGCGCTGTTCCTCCACGCCCAGTGCGGAGATCTTCAGGCGCGCCACCGGCTCGATGCGCTCCACCGTCGCGGCGAGCGGTGGACCGCCCCAGTTCTCGATGGTGGCTTTCTGTCCGGGACGCATGCGCACGGCATCCTGCGACAGGAACTCCGCCACTACTTCTACATGCCCACGGTCGCCGATCTCGATCAGCGGGCTGCCCACCGGCACCACGTTTTCGCTCTTCTGCGGCACGCGCAGTACGCTGCCGGCAACCGGCGCGCGGATCACGATGTTGTCGCCGGCCATGCGCCCGGCGGGCTGCAACGCGCTCTGCGCCCGCGCAAGTCCGGCCTTCGCCGCATCGCGCGCGGCCTGTGCGGAGTCCAGTCGTGCCTGGCTGATATCCACCGCGGCGGTAGCCACCAGCTTCTGCGCAGCGAGGCTGCGGGTACGCTCGTGTTCGCGCGTGGCGAGCACGAGATCGGTGTCCGCAGCGCGCAGCGAGGCGGACGCAGCATCGACGGCAGCGCGTGCCGAAAGATCGCTGCGCGTATCCAGGAAGCCTGCCGCCGCCTGCGTCATGCGCGCGATGATGGCGCCCTTTGCCACCGTGTCGCCGGGCTCCACCTCGACGCGCAGCACGCGGCCCGAGACCGGCGCCGACACGATGTACACATCGTGCATGCGGGTGCGCCCTTCATCCACCAGTTCCACCCGCACGTCGCCGCTGTCGATGGCGACGAGGTCCTCTTCCGCCGCGCGTGGCCACATGCCCCACGCCACCGACGCGGCGGCCACGGCAATTACCACTATCCAGATATTGCGGACGCGCCGGGAACGCGCCTTGAAGTTTGCATTGCTCATCAGTCTCTCGATTTCAACACGCCTACCAGGTCCAGTCGATCCACGCCGCGCCGTACCAGCAGCGTGGCCGTCATGACGGCGGCCGCCACGAACAGCGCCGGCCTGGCGTAGGCCAGCGCACTGGTGACATACGGGAAGGTAAACAGGTCGGTCTGGAACTGCGACATCAGCCAGCGCGACATCACTGCGCCGATCGCCACGCCAATCGGCAGCGCCACCAGCAGCAGCGCGCCGATCTCCGCCAGCAGCACATACGAGGCTTCGCGCCGGCCAAAGCCCAGCACCCGCAGCGTGGCCAGGTCGCGTTCCTGTTCGGCCAGGGTAACGCGCGCGGCGGAGAACGCGACGCCCGCCGCCATCAGCGACGAGAACAGGATGAAGAGGCCGGAGAAGAAGCCGCTGCCCTCATTCAGCATCTTGCTCATGGAGGCTTTCGCATTCTCGAGAAAGCTCACGGAGACGATGCGTGGCAGTTGCTTCACCCGCGCGCTGAAAGCGGCACGCTGGCGGCTGTCGATCAGCAGATGCGCGGCGGTCACCCGCCCCGGTTCGCGCAGCAGGCGGTTGAGCGTGTCGAGCTCGATGTACGACGAGGCGGCAAGATAGGGTCTGACGATGGCCACCACCGGCAGCTCGGCGCTGGCGCGGTGGCCGTCGGTGGCCTGGATGCGCACCATGTCCCCCAGCGACACATCGAGCTTGCCCGCCAGGTTGTCCGACAGCGTCAGCCCATCCGGTCGCGCGACGACGGCCACGAGGTTGGCGTCGAGCAGGCGGTTCAGCGATGCGCCCACCGGCACGCCGGAGATCGAGCTGCGCCGGCGGTGACTGCCGGCCTCGAAGATCACCTCGCTGCTGCGCAGCGCTTCCACCTTGAGCACTCCGGGCAGCCGACCGACATCGCGCAGGATCGCGTCATCGGCCACTTCCGAGAATGCCAGCAGCACATCCATGCGCTGCGCCACGCCGAAAGTCACCGCCACGATGCGGTCGATGGCGAGCGGAAAATGCTGCGTGGTGACCAGCAGGCCCATCGCAAGCGCAATGCCCACCACCGTGGTCAGCGAACGACGCGGAAAGCGCAGTATGCGACGCGCCACCATGCGCGACTTGCCATCGAGCCCCGCGGCAAACCGCTCCAGCGATTGACCCAGCCGGCTGAAACCCGCAGGAGCCGGTGGCGCCAGTGCAGCAGCAGGTGGCAGACGCACGGCCTTGAGCACGGCCTGCACCGCGCCGGCCATTGCCGCCAGCAAGGTGATCGCCAGTGCGTTCAGGTACACGCCCGGCCCGGCATCGAAGCCAAGCTCCGGAATCCGATAGATCCTGGCGTAGATCCCGCCAACGAATCCTCCCACCACGCGGCCACCGATCATGCCCACGAGACCGCCGGCAATGCCGAAGATCAACGCAAACTTGGCGTAATGCAGGGCGATGGCTGCATCGCTGTAGCCGAAGGATTTCAGCAGCCCGATGTTGGAGCGTTCCGTGGCCACCAGCCGCGACAGCGACACGTTCAGCAGGAACGCCGCCACCAGCAGGAAGAAGGGCGGCAGGAAGTGCGCCATGGTCCGCAGCGACGTGAGTTCGTCGGCCATGAACTGCGCCGACAGCATGCGGTCCCGGCCATAGGCGCCGCGGCCACCATGCCGCTCCAGCAGCCGGTCGATATCGTTTGCCACCAGTCGC
>JAATEY010000070.1 GCA_015655465.1 Gammaproteobacteria bacterium
GCCCAGCAACGCATCCGGCCAGGCATTGGCATCGCCAAGCACATTGGCCGCCGGTTCATTGATGAGGCGGATGCGGTCCTGTTCATCCACCACCAGTATGCTCTCGCGCAGATGCTGCACGATGTACTGCGACAGCTGCGCAAGATTGGCCAGATCCAGCTCCTGCCGGCGTACCATTGCTTCGCTCTGCAGCAGGCGGTTCGCCAGCGGGCGTACCGACAGCGCGGCCAGGAATATCACTGCGCCGAGCACGCCGGCATTGATATATCCGCCACCGGCCTGACCAGGCACCAGGTTCCACGCAACCTGCTGTACCAGTACGGCAACCGTCGCCGTGGCGGCCATGAAGAACGCGTCCCGGTTGCTTGCCAGCAGCGCCATGGCGCCGATCGGCAACAACAGCAAAATACCCAGGCCGCCCTGCGCGCCGCCGCTGGCCCAGAGAATCCATGCGACGGCCATGGAATCGACCAGTGCGTGCACCAGCGCCAGCATGCGCAGTCCGGCAAAATGCAGTCTGCGCATGGCGATCAGGCCAATGCCGGTCAGGAAGTAGATTGCGCAGATCACCGACATGAGTGTCGGTTCCAGGATGATCAGCAGGTCCTGGAACGCTGCCACCCGGCTCGCAATGAACAGACCGCCGGCGACGAGCAGGCGGTAAAGGTTTACCAGCCCGATCACTCGCCAGGCGAGGTCCGAAGGCGCATTGTCGGCAGGGCCTGGCCTGCTACCGGAATTGAAGCGCATTTCCGGGACTGTAGCACCGCGCCGCAGCTCGGCGATTCGACCTGGGTCGCAACAGCCAGCAGTTTTCGTCTTCCACGCTGGCGGCACCGTGCCGATTCCGACAGAATGCCGCGTTCGAATCGACAAGGGTCCGCGATGAATCTGCACGAATACCAGTCCAAGAAGATATTTGCCGAATACGGCATTCCGGTGCCTGCGGGCTTCGTCGCCGCGACGGCCGATGAAGCGGTTGCCGCGGCGAAAAAACTGGGCGGGTCCGTGTGGGTGGTGAAGGCGCAGGTGCATGCGGGCGGTCGCGGCAAGGCCGGCGGCGTGAAGGTCACGCGCGAGCTCGACGCGGTGCGTGAAGCTGCGGGCGGGATGCTCGGCACGCGGCTGGTTACCAGGCAGACTGGCGCGGAAGGCCTGCCCATCAGCCAGGTGTATGTCGAGTCCGGATCGGAGATCGAACGCGAGATCTATCTGAGTCTCACGCTCAATCGGGAAAAAAGCCGCATCGCCGTAGTCGCTTCGGCAGCTGGCGGCATGGATATCGAGGAAGTCGCGGAAAAGGAACCGCACAGGATTCTCTCGGCAACGGTGCATCCTGCGGTCGGGTTCGAGGCCTATCAGGCGCGCGAGCTGGCATTCGGCCTTGGCCTCGGCGGCAACCAGATCGGCGAGTTCACGACCATCCTGAAGGCGCTGTACAAACTCTACGTCGAGCAGGATGCAAGCCTGGTCGAAGTCAATCCGCTGATCGTCACGAAGGCGGGCAATCTCGTGGCACTCGATGCCAAGATCGGCATCGATCCCAACGCGGTGTTCCGTCACCCGGTGCTGGCAGCGCTGCGCGACCGCACACAGGAAGACCCGATCGAGGCGCGTGCCGCCGAGCACGACCTGAACTATGTCTCGCTCGGAGGCGACATCGCCTGCATGGTCAACGGCGCCGGCCTTGCGATGGCTACCATGGACATCATCAAGCTGCATGGCGGCAAGCCCGCCAACTTCCTCGATGTCGGCGGTGGCGCCACGGTGGAACGTGTCACCGCAGCGTTCGAACTGATCCTGTCCAACCCCAATGTGCGCGCCATCCTGGTGAACATCTTCGGCGGCATCGTGCGTTGCGATGTGATTGCCGAAGGCATCATGGCCGCCGTGACCAAGGTGGGTGTGAAGGTGCCGGTCATCGTGCGCCTGGAAGGCACCAACGCGAAGCAGGCGCGCGAGATGCTGGCGCAGAGCGGCCTCGCCGTAACGCCCGCCGCCGCGCTGACCGACGCCGCCAAGAAAGCCGTCGCCGCCGCCAGATCCCGCTAATCAACGCGCAGCAGAATTCCCATGAGCATTCTCGTCAACAAACGCAGCAAAGTCATCGTCCAGGGTTTCACGGGCAAGCAGGGTACATTCCATGCCCAGCAGTGCGTGGCCTATGGCACACGCATCGTCGGTGGCGTAACGCCGGGTCGCGGCGGCTCGCAGCACCTGGACCTGCCGGTGTTCGACACCGTGCGCAGGGCGGTGGACCAGACCGGCGCCACGGTCAGCATGATCTATGTGCCCGCGGCGTTCGCCGCCGATGCCATCCTCGAAGCGGCCGATGCCGGCATCGAGCTGGTGGTCTGCATTACCGAAGGCATTCCGGTCAACGACATGATCCGCGTGAAGGCGGCGCTGGCAGGCAGGCCCACGCGGCTGATCGGTCCCAACTGTCCCGGCATCATCACGCCGGATGAATGCAAGATCGGCATCATGCCGGGTTTCATCCACCAGCGCGGCTGCGTGGGCATTGTGTCCCGCTCCGGCACGCTCACCTATGAAGCCGTGCACCAGACCACGCAGATCGGCCTCGGCCAGAGCACCTGCGTGGGTATCGGCGGCGATCCGGTGCGCGGCATGAACTTCATCGATGTCATCGAGCTGTTCGAGCGCGATCCGCAGACTGAAGGCATCGTCATGGTCGGCGAGATCGGCGGCAGCGATGAAGAAGCTGCTGCAGCGCATATCGCCCGCTTCGTGACCAAGCCCGTGGTGGCGTACATCGCTGGTGTCACGGCGCCGCCGGGCAAGCGCATGGGGCATGCAGGTGCGGTGGTGGCCGGCGGCAAGGGCACGGCAGCCGACAAATTCCGCGCGCTGGAAGAAGCCGGTGTGCGTACCGTCAAGAGTGTGGCGGATCTGGGCACCGCGATGGCCGGGTTGCTGAATGTGCGCGCCAGGCGCCGTGCCAGTGACGCGCATGTCGGCGAGCGGCCGGCATCGATGCGGGCGAAGGGCAAGGCCAAGGTCAAGGTCAAGACCAAAGCCAAGGCGAAGCCTAAAGCGAAAGCGAAGCCGAAAGCGAAGGCGAAGGCGAAGACCAGGGCCAGAGCGAAACCGCAGGCGAGTGCGTCGCGGACCGCAAGTGCACGCGCCCGCAAGACTTCACGCCGACCGGCGCGCAAGAAATAACACCGGTCATGGCCCCTGGGCCCCGCATTGCGCTCGCGCAGCTCGACCTGCTCGTCGGTGACGTGCAGGGCAACGCGGCGCGCGTACGCGAAACCGCGCAGCGGGCGCGGCGCATGGGCGCAGATCTGGTGGTATTTCCGGAACTGACCCTGTCGGGTTATCCGCCGGAGGATCTGCTCTTCCATCGTGGCCTGCGCATCCAGGTGGAGCAGGCACTGGCAGCCCTGACCCGCGCCGTGGACGACCCGGCGTCGGATCTGCCGGCGATTCTCGTCGGCTATCCGGAGTACGCAGGCAGCGGCAGTGCGCCGCGCATCTACAACGCCGCGCGGCTGCTCGTGCCGGGGCGCACACCGGTCAATTACCGCAAGCAGTGCCTGCCGAACTACCGGGTGTTCGACGAGAAACGTTACTTCACCCCCGGCACCGAACCGGTGGTGGTGGAATTCGCCGGCGTGCGGCTCGGCCTTGCCATCTGCGAAGACGTATGGGAGGCAGAGCCGGCGCGGGCAGCGCGCTCCGCCGGTGCGCAGTTGCTCGTCGCCATCAACGCTTCGCCCTACGAACAGCGCAAGCAGCGCGAGCGCGAAGCGGTATTGCGCCAGCGTGTCGACGACACCGGACTGCCGGTGGTGTATGTGAATCTGGTTGGTGGCCAGGATGAACTCGTGTTCGACGGCCGTTCCTGCGTCATCGATCATCGTGGCGCCGCCGTGCTGCGTGCACCGGCCTTTGAAGAGTCGCTGCTGTGCATCGATGTGCAGCCCGATGGTGCCGGCATGGTCACGGTCGTTGCCACAGCACCTGATGCAGTGGCACCCGAGCTGGGTCCCGAGGAAAGCGTCTATCGCGCGCTGGTGCTGGGCGTACGCGACTACGTGAACAAGCACCGGTTTCCGGGCGTTGTCATGGGTCTGTCCGGGGGCGTGGATTCGGCACTGACGCTGACGCTGGCCGTGGATGCGCTGGGCCCGGATCGGGTGCAGGTGGTGATGATGCCCTCGCGTTATACCTCGCAGATGAGCATCGACGATGCCGCGGCGCAGGCACGCACGCTGGGCGTGGCGTACAGCGTCCTTTCCATCGAAGGCATGTTCGAAGCGACGCTGGCCGCGCTGCGCGAGCAGTTCGCCGGACGCACACCCGACACCACCGAAGAGAACATCCAGGCCCGCTGCCGCGGCCTGCTGCTGATGGCGATCTCCAACAAGTCCGGGCGCATGCTGCTGACCACCGGCAACAAGAGCGAGATGGCGGTGGGCTATGCCACCCTGTACGGCGACATGAACGGCGGGTTTGCGCCTATCAAGGACTGCAGCAAACTGCTGGTGTATCGCCTCGCGCATTACCGCAACTGGCTTGCCCGGCAGCGCGGCGAGTTCGCCGGGCAGGGCGCCATTCCCGCACGTGTCATCGAGCGCGAACCCAGCGCCGAGCTGCGCCCCGACCAGAAGGACACCGACTCGCTGCCGCCCTACGAGGTGCTCGACGCCATTCTCGAAGCCTTCATCGAGGAAGACCTGTCGGTCGACGAGATCGTGGCGCGCGGCTTCGACCGCAATGTGGTTGCACGGGTGCTCGACATGGTCAAGCGCAACGAATACAAGCGCCGCCAGTCACCGCCGGGCATACGCGTCAGCCAGCGCGCCTTCGGCCGCGACTGGCGCTACCCCATCACCAACGGCTACCAGCGCTAGAACTTCCACCAGCGGCGGGTGGACTCGGACTTCTCCAGCGCTTCGTTGGGGTAATTTTCCCGGAATACCTTTTCGGTATTCGCCGCCAGTTCCTTGTAGTCGAGCTGGCGGTAGCAGCGGATCATCAGCCGCAGCGCATCGGCGACTACCGGCGCGCCGTCATACTGTTCGATGGTCTGGCTGGCGCGCTGCGCCGCAGCCACCCAGGCGCCACGCTCCGCATAGTGCCTGGCAATCTGCATTTCATAGTTCGCCAGCCGGTTGCGCAGGAAGATCATGCGTACCCGTGCATCGGGAGCATAGGGGCTCTGCGGAAAGCGCGTGACCAGCGTGCGCAGCGACTCGAATGCATCGGCAGCCGTCTTGGGCACCCGCGCCGAAAGGTCGACCCGCAGCCACCGCTCCGGCGCGTAGGGCTCGCGTTCGAAGTCGATCAGTCCCTTCAGGTACCACGCGTAATCCACCCTGGGATGCGCGGGATTTTCACGGATGAAGGTTTCTGCAGCGTCCTTGGCCGATTCCTTTTCCCCGAGGCGATAGTAGGCGTGGATGATGTCGAGTCGCGCCTGGCGTGCCTCCGGGGTAAACGGATAGCGCGCCGTCAGCGCTCCGAATACGTCCACGGCCTCCTGGAAATCGGCGGCGCGCACCGCCTGCTTGCCGCGTTCGTAGAGTACCGAGGGCAGCAGCCGGGCAAGACGCTGCTGATCACGGCCGCGATCGCTCGCGCAGCCGGCAATCAGCATCAGGGCGAACAGGGGAAGTAGCAGCAGGCTGCGCATCAGACAGGGACCAAATGGTAAGCAGGCCCTAGTATAGACGAATGAGTCGCCGCGCCCCCGCTACACCGCAACCCGCCGCCGCGGTGGAACACCAGATCGAAATGCCGGCCTGTGCTGCCGGGCAGCGTCTGGACCAGGCGCTCGCGGCAGCCTTGCCGCGGTATTCGCGCTCCCGGCTGGCAGCGTGGATCAAGGATGGCGAGGTCACGCTGAACGGCAAGCCGGCCCGCCCGCGCGACGCCGTGTTCGGCGGCGAAAAGGTGGTGGTGCAGGCACGGCCCGTTGCCGATGAGCGGGTTGCGCCCGAGCGCATGCCGATCAAGGTGCTGTATCGCGATTCCCATGTGTTCGTCATAGACAAGCCACCTGGCCTCGTGGTTCACCCCGGCGCCGGAAATCGTAACCACACCTTGCAGAACGGCCTGCTGGCGCTTGACCCGAAGCTGGCGTTCGTGCCGCGCGCCGGCATCGTGCACCGCATCGACAAGGACACCAGCGGACTGCTGGTGGTGGCACGCACCCTGGAAGCCCATACGGCCCTGGTGGCTGCGCTGGCCGGGCATGCCGTGGTCCGTGAATACGTGGCGCTGTGCGTCGGCGCCATGACCGGCGGCGGCACCGTGGACAAGGCCATCGGCCGGCATCGCACCGACCGCCTGAAGATGGCCGTACGCGCCGATGGCCGCGAGGCCATCACGCATTACCGGCTGGTCGAGCGCTTTGCGCATCACAGCCTGCTGCGCGTGATCCTGGAAACCGGTCGCACCCACCAGATCCGCGTGCACCTGGCGCATGTCGGGCATCCGCTGGTGGGTGATCCCCTGTACGGCGGACGCCGGCAGCTCACTGCCGGCAGTTCGCCGGAACAGCGCGCTGTCCTGAAGTCATTCGGTCGGCAGGCATTGCATGCCGCAAAGCTCGCATTCGAGCATCC
>JAATEY010000158.1 GCA_015655465.1 Gammaproteobacteria bacterium
CCGCAGCTGCAGCAGCGAACCCGCCGGGTCGCGCACCAGCGCCATCTCCAGCGTCTGGCTGCGGGAATGCCGCACGCAATTGGTGAGCGACTCCTGCACGATGCGATAGACGGCGAGGTTGACGGATTCCGGCAGCCCTTCCCAATCTCCTGCGAAAGTCATGCGCACCCGCAGTTGCGGTTGCAGCACCCGCGTACGGTCCACGCAGGCTTCAAGGGCCGCAACCAGGCCCAGCTCGTCCAGGGCCGCAGGCCGCAGCCGACGCACGAGGTCGCTGACCACTCCGTAGACATGCGTGGCGTTGTCACTGATGCGTCTGGCGGTTTCGAGCTGCGGCGCATCGGTACCGGTGGCGATGAGCGCGTGTGCATCCAGCTGAATGGCGTTGAGGTATTGACCCAGCTCGTCGTGCAGCTCGCGGGCCAGGCGCCGGCGTTCGTCTTCCTGTGCCGCGAGCGCCTGCCGGGCAAGACGGCGGTTGTCGGACAGCGCCAGACGCAATTGCCGGTGCCGGACTGCGTACAGCAGGAGCAGGCATATCGAGAATGCCAGTACGGCGACTGGCCACTCGTCGAGCTGGATCCGTTCCCAACGCCGCGACCACGCAAACAACAGCTCATGCAGTTCGAACCGCGCCGACAACCAGCCACTGGCAAACGCCACCGCCAGGGCGATGGCGATGTCCCGCCAGGCTGGAGCAAGCGCGTGGCGATGTTTCAGGATGGCTGGCTGCATGGATGGATCATACGCATCGCCAGAAGGCGCCGCGTCGCCTGCCGACAATCAGTCCCTGAGCGCGTCGTAGACGCGATCAGCTTGCCTGGTGAAGGGCGAGTGGATGTAGTACGGGGCACCCGTGAAGTTCGACTCGACAGCCGTGATCTGGTCGTCCTTTACCTTGAAGGATTCGAAGAACGACCAGGTGTGTGGCTCGCGATAGACCGAACGCGTGGTGGTGCCGTCGGCGAGCCTGTATTCATCCAGCACGCCCTTGTGGTCGATGTAGCCACGGCACATCACCGCGCTGCGCAATTCATCCACCAGGAAGCAGTCCCGGTCCCGCACGCGATTGTTGAAGCGGTACCGGCCGCTGCGAAAACCCTGCTCGATATCGGTGAACAGCAGTCCGTTTTCGTTGCGGGTGGCGCCGGGCGCGAACCGGGTGCCGCGGATCTCGCCATTGTTGAACTGCAGCGTATCGAAATAGCCATTGGCGTGGCCGACCAGGCTGGCGCGGGAGGCACGCTGACCCGCAGCCACTTCGCGCGGAAAATCCGGGTCGCGCTTATAGGTCAGGATGTCGCCGATGGGCGTCGGTGGAGAGCTGAGGTTGCGGCGCGTGGACAGCACATGCTCGACCTCGGTGATGTGCGAATCCTGGATCCGCAATCGCACCGCAATAAAGGTCTGCGTGTCGTTCTGCAGCACCGTGGTATAGATACCCACCTGGCCGGTGGTCGGATCGGACAGTACCAGCGGCTCGCCCACCTCACGGGTGACGGTATCCCAGCTGCCGTCCGGAAAAGGCATCTCGACATTGTTCTCGACAAAGCGCACGCGCTTCGCGAACGGCGCAAGCTTCGGATCGTGCTGGCGGTAAGCAGCGCGATAGCTTTCGGCAATGCGCTCCAGGCAGGCCTTGTCGCAGCGCTGGGCAGCCGACGCGGTTGCAGCCAGGCCAACCGTCGGCAGCATGCACAGGACGATCAGCCGGCGGTAGCGCATTGCTGCTAGACCAGCGCGACAACCTGGATTTCGACGCGATATTCCGGCGCCACGAGCTTCGCCTCCACGGTGGCACGGGCAGGCTTGGCGTCGGCCGGCACCCACGCCTCCCAGGCACGATTCATGTCGGCGAAGGTGGTGACGTCTGCCAGGTAGATGGTGGCGCTCAGGATGCGATCCTTGCGAGTGCCGGCTGCCTCGAGCAACCGGTCGATCTCGCCGAGCACCTGACGCGTCTGCCCTTCGACATCTGCCGAAGGGTCGGTTGCAACCTGGCCCGCCAGGAACACGAAACCATTGGCCACCACGGCCTGCGACATGCGCGCACCGGGTTCGAGTCTCTTGATGAGCATTCAGGCGCCTTTCCTGTCCGGGGTTTCAAACAAGTCGCTGTCGGCATCACGCAGCGGCAGCTTCAGCAGCAGCACTACACCAATCAGGGATCCGGCCGCCATGACGATCGACACCGGCAGCAGCTGCTGCTTGCCCAGATGGTCGAACAGGATGCCGGCGATGATTGGCGAACCCGCCGCGCCGGCCCGGCCGATACCCAGCGCGAAGCCCGTTCCGGTAGCGCGCGCGTAGGCCGGAAAGCCGCGGGCAAAGGCGGCGTAGTAACCCACGATCGCGGCATTCAGGAAGAACATCTGCAGGAAGGTCGAGAGCCGCCACTCGACCAGCGTGTCGTGTCCCATCCCGAACCAGGCCACAGCCCCGACCCCCAGCAGCATCGCGCCGATGGTCGGGCCCTTGATGTCCCACTTCTTCAACAGGAAGCCAAACAGCAGGCCGCCCGTGGCGCCGCCAATATTGGCCCAGGTCAGCGTACTGGCGGCCTGCGGCTGGGTGAAACCGGCATCCGACACGATCTGCACGGCGAACTTCAGCACGAAATAGAACGTGAACGTATGGACCATGTAACCCAGGGCGAGCAACCAGGTGACCTTGCGCAACCCGGGCTTCGACAGGATGTCGGAGACCTTGGGTTTGATCCCCGCCTTGATCGGCGGCAGCGCGTCGATGGCGGGCTGCAGCAGCGCACGCAGCGAGCGGTTGACACGCGCCAGGGCATCCGGCTTCTGGCGGGCGGCATGGAAGGCCGGAGTTTCCGGCACCAGCAATGCGACCAGCGGAATCATCACCGCGGTGGTGACGGCGCCGAACAGGAACACGGCGCGCCAGTCGTAGTCCACCAGCAGCCAGCTCTGGGCCGCGTAGCCACCGATCACGCCGCCGAGCGGATAGCCGATCACGTACAGCGACATGGCGAGACTGCGGGAAGCCCTGCTGGTCGTCTCGGCGATGACCGCATTGGTGGCCGCCAGCATGCCGCCGATGCCGAGCCCGGTGAAGAGGCGGAAAGCGGTAAGCGACGACACGCTGGTCGCAGCATGCGCCATATACATGCCCGCCGCCATGATCACCAGGCAGAGCAGCATGGACGGCTTGCGTCCGATCTTGTCGGCCAGGCCGCCGAGCAGTATCGAGCCGAAGCCCATGCCGACGAGTTCCGCCGACAGCACGACCCCGAGCGCGGACCGGAGGATGCCCCATTCCTTGGTGATGCCCGGAGCCGAAAAGGCACTGGACAGCACGTCGAAACCGTCGAGCGCATTCAGCAGGACCATCAGCACGACGACGATCCACTGCCGCACGCTCATCGGGTTGGCGTCGATCACCGCGATCGGGTTGGTTCCACCTGTACTGCCTGCCATGTCTTGTTGTCCTTTTTTCCTTGACCCACCACTCTACCGGGCGAATTGGCAGGTCTGCCGGGGGTCGCCGCTCATCTGGAATTCCCCCGATTTAACAAAATTATCGTTCTTTTGCCTGACGGCTTGTTAGCGGCGAGAATATCACGCTTCAGAATTCGCAGGATGCGATGGGCCGTTTCGGCAACCACATGGCAGATATCCGGGGCTTGTTTCTTCGACTCCTGCTGGGCGATCTTGCCCATGCCCCGGAACGCGTGCGTGCACGCATGCTGGAATCCATACCGACCACGACGGTGTCGCTGGTCTGCTATTCAGTCACCCTGTTTGTGATCTGCACCACCACGGTCTATATCAGCCGTGCTGGCTGGGCCTGGGCGTGGTTGACAGCCTCGGTCATCCTGATTGCCTGGCGGATCATTCACCCTGTCCTGGAGCATCGCAAGGGCCGCCGGAAGCCGCTGGCCAGCATCATGATCTCGAGCGGCCTTGCCATGGCCAGCTTCGGCTTTGGCTGCGCCGAAAGCATCGCCACCGGCGATATCGCGCTGACCACCATGGCAATGAGCGGCACCATGGGCGGGCTCGCGGGCTGTGCCTCCCGCTGGGCAGCAGTGCCCAGGGCTGCATTTCTGGCCATGCTGCTGTCGGTGGTTCCACCGATGGTGGTGCTGGGCACACAGGGTGGTGCGCATATCCTGGCGGCCATTTCGATGGGCTTCGTGGTGCTGTCCATCGCAGCCTTCACCCTGCACAACCGGGAGTACCTGCTCGCCGCCGTCACTGCCGAGGAACTGCATCGGCGCATGGCACAGACCGATCACCTGACCGGCCTTGCCAATCGCGCCGAACTGTTGCACCAGATGGCTGCTGCGTGTTCGGCCCTGCCGCCAGTTGGCGGCGGTCGCGGCCGGACCTTCGCCGTGCTCTATATCGACCTGGATGGCTTCAAGACCATCAATGACAATCATGGTCATGCTGCCGGCGACGAAGTGCTGCAGCGGGTGGCCAATTGCCTGCGTCAGGTCACGGGTCCCGACGAGCTGGTGGCGCGCATCGGTGGCGACGAATTCGTCGTGATGCTCAACGATGGCGACGCCCTGACTGCGCGGACCGTCGCCGATGAAATCATTGCCGTAATTTCCCGCGAACACCGCATCGGCGACGGACAGTGGCTGCACGTGGGCTGCAGTGTGGGCCTGTCCGTGGCACCCGATCAGGGGCGCGAGCCTGAAGTGCTGCTGGCGCGGGCCGATGCTGCCCTCTACGAGGTAAAAAACCAGGGCAAGGGACACACCGGTGTGTGGCGGGCGGTGGGCGAAGCCTGAAGCTTCGCCGTTCATGGTTAATCCGCGTTGCTGCCGAAGAATGTGTACTTCGCGCCAAACCAGTAAGCCCGCGGTGCACCCGGAGCAAGGAATGTCGATCCGAGCAGCGGTCGCTCACCGCCAACGATCGGACCCGCAAAGGGACGCGCGACGAAATTACCCGCAGCGTTGAAGCCGGTTGATCCCAGCTGCGAGCCCGTGTAGTACCTGCGATCCAGCAGATTGTTGACCTGAACAAAGATCTTCAGGGCCGGCAGCGGTCGCAGCTCGGCACCCAGGTTCACCACGGTATAGCCACCGGTGCGCCCGCGTCCGATGTAGTACACACCATCCGGTTCGTGCTCGTTGTTCTCGTTGCCGCGGGCGTAGGACCCGCCCACATACATGGCATCCGCATTTACGGAGAACATCGAAGAAATCTGCCAATCCAGCATGCCCTTGACGAGGTGACGCGGGATGAGCGGAATCCGGTCGCCCGGCTCGACGTCGATGGTGCCCTCGAACCCGGGGCCCTCCTCATTGGCGCTGTTGCCCTCGCCACCGACCTCTTCCTCCGAACGATAGGTGGCGTCCAGAAAGGTGACATTTGCGCCCAGAGTGACCGGACCGATGCTGCCGCTGGCACCAGCCTCCACGCCCTGCCGGCGGGTCTTGCCGAAATTCTTGAAGTAGCCGAACCCGGACTGGTCGTCGGCGACGAACATGATGTCGTCACGGTTGTCGGCGCGAAACACGCCCACATTCCACTTGATTGAATTCGACTGCACTGCGCGCAGGCCAGCCTCGTAGGTACGGGTCCTGACCTGATCCAGCGGCGGATCGCCGGCCATCGAATTGGGCAGCTTGCACGGATTTTCCGGATCTGCGCAGCCAAGCTCGATGACCGACGGGGCGCGGCTGCCTTCGCTGTAGCCCAGATATGTCGACAGACCTTCCGTCGGGCTCAGGGTAAAGCCTATCGCCGGATTGAACCGATGGAACTTGTGGATACCCGACAGCGAGCCCGGATCGCCTGCAGGCGTGAGCGCGTCCACGCTGTCCAGCCTGGTGCGATCGAAACGCCCGGAGAGCGTCACTGCCGCGAGCGGTGACAGCTGAAGCGTATCGGTCAGGAAGATGCTGGTCGTATCCGTTGTGCCATGCAGGTCAACGCGGCCGTCGAAGGCATTCTCGGAAAACTGGCTGCCATCCGCAAAAGCCCCCGGCCCATCAACCGTCCCGACACCACGATCAGGTGTGAGGTAACCAAACTGCGATGACTGGGTGAAGTCCGTGCCGGTGTGAACCAGTCCGGTACCGATGGTGGTCTGGTTATCCCGACCCCACAGTGACGAGGTGAACGTCACCTGGGCGCCCAATCCTCCATCGTGCTGGCTGGTGGCCGTGCGATTGAGCAGGCCGGTGCACTTCTCGTTCGGCTCAACGCCATTGGCGGGCGTGCGTATGATGCTGGCGATGCATTTCAGGAATGGGAACGGGGCAGTGGCCAAAGTTTCAGTAGCTGTGGGAAGGTTCGTGTAGCCCGCTGCGATCAACGCATTGCGGTCGGCAGCGGTAGCCGGGTTGTAGAAGACGTTTTCTCCGAGAGCGCCATCATTGATGTCGCCGTTGAGCGTGCGGGTCTTGATTTTCCGGTAGAACGCATTGGCCGCCAGCGTCACGGTGTCGCCGAGCTTGTTGGTGGTAACCAGATTGAGCAGATGCGACCTGTTCTGCGTGTTGTCCGGCTTGGTGTAGACGCTGGCGTAATCCTTGTTGAGAAACTGCAGGTCCTGCAGGCCGTTGCCGGTGAGATCCGTGTCCGCATAGGCCGCAGTGAGCGATGTGTCGCTGCTGCCGGTGCGATAGCCCAGCTTGCCGAACACCTGCGTTGCGTCCGTGGGCGACGCATCGCGCCAGCCGTCCTCCTTGAGCTTGTTGGCGGTGCCGTACCAGTAGACACCGTTATCCGAATGTCCGCCGATCTCTGCCTCGACACTCCGACGCTTGTCCGATCCATAGTTCAGCCCCACCGACAATCCAGGATCGCTGTTGCCGTCCTTGGTCCGAAGAGCCAGCGCCCCACCCAATGTGTTGAGGCCAAACACGGGGTTTGAACCCGGGATCAGCGTCAGGCTGGCAATGGCCTGTCTTGGTATGAGGTCCCAGCTAACCACGTCACCGAAGGGCTGATTGAGTCTCACGCCATCCAGGTATACCGAAAGCCCCTGCGGCGTTCCGAGCAGTGGAGAGGCAGTGTAGCCGCGGAAATTGATATCCGGCTGCAGAGGATTGTTCTGGACGTCATTGACATACACGCTACCGAGCGACCGGTTCATGAATGCGGACAGATCCAGTGCATGCGAGCGGTCGATATCCTCCGAAGTGGCCGTCTGCACCGGCGCAGGAATCTGGCTGGCCTGCAACTCTGCGCCAGGCAAGGGCGTTACGATCACCGTTGCCAGCACATCCTCCGGCTCGGCGGCGCCTGCCGCTACCAACGGCAGTGCAGTGGTGAATACCGATGCGACAAGCGCGTTCCTGACTGCAGTTCGAATCACTTTGCTTTCTCCGAGCTTCTTGCTGTAGATAATATGTCGGGATGCGGAGTCTTCCCGACGCGACAGCGGAAGGCCAGAGAACAACTCCCGGTCTTTTCCGGGAAAAACTCCCAAAGGACACCGCGCGTATGCCCACTTTCCCGCAGCACTCGCCCGGTGCCCCTTCGGGCCATTCGACGCGCCGCGACGTACTCGTCATCATCGTGCTCGCCGTGACTGTCGGCTATCTCGCAGGCCACTATGAACTCAATGAGCGGATCTATGCTTTCACGCGGCAGTGGGAATACCTGCAACTGGACGAATGGCCACTGGTGGTATTCGCTCTCGCTCTCGGTCTTGCGTGGTTTTCAGGAAGGCGTTACGTGCTGGCGCGCGCGGAGCTGCTGGCGCGCAGACGCGCCGAGGAACAGCTGGCCGAAGCGCTCGCCGAAAACCGCGCATTGGCGCAGCAGCATGTGCTCATGCACGACGCTGCGCAAAAGCACCTGGCACGCGAACTGCACGACGAGCTCGGGCAATATACGAACGCGATCAAACTGGACGCGGTCGCAATTCAGCGGAACCCGGACTGCAACTGTGCCCTGTCCGTCCCGGGCGCGACCAGGATTCTGGAGGCGGTCAATCATATGCACGCGGTCGTAAGCGACATCGTCCGGCGCCTTCGCCCTGCCGGCCTGGATGAACTTGGGCTGGAGGCTGCACTCGAACAATGCGTGAACCACTGGCAGCAGCGAATGCCGGATACCGCGATCGCCCTGTCGCTGGACGGGGATTTCGACAACCTCGGTGAACTCATCACATTGACGCTGTACCGGCTGATACAGGAGGGGCTGACCAATGCTTCGAAGCACTCCGGCGCGCTGCGCGTCGACGTACTCCTCAAACGGCAACGCAAGGAAGGTTCGGATTGCGACCATATCGTGCTCGAGATCGGCGATGACGGCCGGGGCGCCGACGCCCAGCCGTATCGTCCGGGATTCGGACTGAACAGCATGCGCGAACGTGTGCAAATGCTCGGCGGCGCATTTGCCGTCAATACCGCGCCGCAACTGGGCTTCGCAATCGCAGTCACCTTGCCTGCACGGGACAGCACATGACTTCTGCCGAGAAACAGGACAAATTGACCGTACTGCTGGTGGACGATCATGCCGTGGTACGCGAAGGGTACAAGCGACTGCTCGAGCAGCGTGGCAACATCACCGTGGTCGGAGAGGCAGACTCTGCCGAAAAGGCATTGTCGCAATTCGGGCGCCTGCATCCGGATGTGGTGGTGATGGACATTGCCCTGCCGGGTGTGAGCGGCATTGAAGCCCTGCGCCGCATGCGGCAGCGGCGGCCTGAATCCCATATCCTGATGTTCAGCATGTATGAAGAAGCGGTCTATGCCGATCGCAGCATGCAGGCGGGAGCAAGCGGCTACGTGACCAAAGCCAGTGCGCCAAATGTGCTGGTAGAGGCAGTCCACGCCGTGGCTGGAGGCAGAAAATACCTCAGCCCCGACATCGCACACGAACTGGCGATCCGCCATGTCTCGAAGGACGATTCCACCAGCGAACTTTCCAACCGGGAATTCGAGATCCTGCGGCTTCTGGTCGATGGCCTCACGGTCAAGGACATCGCCGACCGGCTGAGCCTGAATTCCAAGACCGTGGCGAATCATCAATCGATCATTCGCCAGAAACTTGGAGCGGAAACCGCGGTCCAACTGGCTCGGATGGGCGAAAAGATGCTGCAGGATCCGCGAAACGCGGCCCGTTATCCAGATTGATGCCAATTTGCCGGAGAAACACATGAGCCATACCCCGGGCCGCGGACCTGCTTTCCGCCTTCCCTTTCTCGCCCTCGCGGTGCTGCTGTTCTGCCCGCTGCCGGGCCAGGCCCAGTCCACGGGCGCATACCAGATATACGTCTCGAACGAACGTTCGGGTGATGTAACGGTGATCGATGGCGGAACATTCTCCGTGGTCGCGACCATCCCGGTGGGCAAGCGTCCGCGTGGCATTCATGCCAGTCCGGATGGCCGCACGGTGTATGTGGCGCTGAGCGGCACACCCATCGAAGACCCGCCGCAGCTGGATGCCCAGGGCAATCCGGTCTTCAAGAATCGCGGCGATGACGATGATGACGACGCGCCAAAGGGCGACAAGGCGGCTGATGGCATCGGTGTGGTCGATGTCGCCACTCACCGGCTCACAGGCAAGATCAAGTCCGGTTCGGATCCCGAAGAGTTCGCGCTCAGCAAGGATGGCAGCCGGCTGTATGTGTCCAATGAGGATGTGAAGACGGCCAGCGTGATCGACATCGCCAACGGCAAGGTGGAGCACATCATTCCGCTCAGCCAGGAACCCGAGGGCGTGACGACTGCGCCCGACGGCAAGAGCTTCTATGTCACCTGCGAGACAGGGGGCGACATCTTCGTTATCGACACCACGCGCTTCCGCGTCACCGCGCAATTCAAGGTCGGCGCGCGGCCGCGCAGCATTGTTTTTTCAGAGGACGGCAAGCTGGCGTTCATTCCTTCGGAATCGACCGGTCAGCTCAGTGTCGTGGATGCTACGCAGTCGAAAGTCGTGAAGACGATTGCGTTACCCACCGGCACGCGCCCGATGCGGGTTCGATTGTCGCCCGATGGCGGCCGCATTTATGTGAGTGCTGGCCGGGGCGGGAATGTCGTGGTCCTCGATGCGCACAGCTACGCGGTGCTGAATTCCATCAAGGTCGGTACGCGTCCCTGGGGCATCGCCCTCTCCCCTGACGGCAAATACCTGTTTGCTGCCAACGGTCCATCGAATGATGTCTCCGTCGTCGATCTCGCGGCTGGCAAGGAGATTGCGAAGGTCAAGGCCGGCAGCAGTCCCTGGGGCATTGCCGTAGTTCCGAAACCACGCTGAAGGCTTCAGTCGTCGGGCAGAAAGGTCTGCTGGACCGCGATGCTGCGCGTATAGCCCTCGCGGTATGCGCGTGCACGAAGAATGGCCGGACCCGTGATCTCGAGCGGCTGTTCGTAGCGCGGATCCTGCTCACCTGGCGCGCTGCCATCCAGTGTGTAGTGCACATCGGCTCCCTGCGCCGCCACCAGTGTGACTTTCACCGGACCAGGGAACCGGCCACCTGCAGGCGATATGACGGGCGGGTCGAGCACGGGACGCCCCGGCAGGCTGGCGATCCATGCGCGGATCAGTGCCGCGCCCTTGCTGTCGATGGTCTGCCTGGCCAGGGGGGGCATACGGATATCGCTGTTGGTGTCGATGCGCGCGAGCGCAATCGATCGCCACGGATCATGCGGCGCGATCACGCGTGCCCGGTCGATGCCCTCGTCGATCAGCACCTTGCCGTCGACCAGCGACTGCTGTTCCAGTGGTGTATCGAAGCGCGCATCGAAATACGCCACCGTGCCGCCCGGCCGGTGGCACTGGGAGCAATTGGCGTCGAGATACGAACGTGCGCGGTCGGCCAGGCTGCGTGATGCGTCATCGCTGCGGGCGAGACGCGGATAGCTGTCGAGACGCGAGGCGTCGAAATCGCTGGAAAGCAATCCCAGCCGATTCCAGGCGAGCAGCTGATTCCCTGTCGAACCGGAGGGATAGGCCACGTCCCGATTCATCTGGCGGGTCTTCACACCGAGCACACCACCTGCCTTGGCGTTGTGACAGATCAGGCAGTCTTCGCGACTGGGGTAATACCAGTTCTGTGTACGCTCCCCTGTCGTGGTACGGATGCCTATCGGTTCGATGACGGCCTGGTTCAGCAGGTCCGCATCGGACAGGTCCGCCCGCCATCGATAGACAGCTCCATAGACGCCCCCGGTGCGGTCGAGCACCAGCAGCCGGGTCTCCACGCGTCGCAGCCGGGACGGATCGTCTTCATCGGTGGGCAGATCGAAGGTCTTCACGAAGACGGTTCCGGCGGGAAATTTCCATTCACCGGTGGGCGAGAAGCCGACCTTGCCGGGAATGATCACAAAGCGGGTTTTCGCCGCCCCATCGGACCAGAACGGCACAACAAGATCGTAGGGAATAGCCGCTGGAACAGGCTTGAGAGTGCGTACATCGGCAAATGCACCGGTCTGCGAGAGCCTGACCGGCAACGGGCCCTGGGCAGTCTCCGGCATGTTCAGGTACGGCTTGCCCGCCATGCGTGGCGCAATCAGGCCGGCGGTATCGGGCGCGGCGGCTGCAATCAGGAATGGCGCCAACAGCAGCGGGATCACGAGTGCGCGCAAATTGGGCATATGCCACTGACCGCGTGGGACGACTGGAGTTCAGACTACAGGATCCACGCTCAGAAACCTTCCCGACCGACAGGCAATCCATCCGGAGTTCCGGCAGGAATTACCCGTAGCGCCGTCTCTTTCGCAGGGGCGCGGCGTCCGCCCCAAGACGCCGTGCCGCCGGAAGTTGTACGCTCTGCTTCATGGGCATTCGTCGCTACCATTGGCTCGTCGTGGCATTCGCGCTGCTGGCCGCAACTGCGGCCTGGGCGGCAATGGAGTTCCGCGTCTACCGGAGTTTCGAGGAACAGGCGGACGATGCGCCGCTGCCGGAGGACTTCGACAAGCCCGCCGGCTTCGTCATCGGCCGGCTGATGTATCCCTCGGGCATGCGCGGTTTCCGCGGCTTCGGTGGAAACAACTGGCGTCATGGTGGAACCAGCTGGGCTGTCGACTATCCACGCGGTGACCGCTATCAGGCGATGATCCTGCGGCGGTTGACGACCATCGACGTCCGCTCGGTGGAGCAACCCGTGAACCTCGAAGACGGGGATGACGTCTTCGACTGGCCGTACCTGATGCTGGGTCTGCCGGGATACTGGGACCTGACCGACGAGATGGTGGCGAAGTTGCGCGAGTACATGCTGCGCGGCGGATTCATCTTTGTCGACAGCTTCTACGGCGAGGACCAGTGGCAGGGTTTTTCAGATGGCGTGCGGCGGATCTTTCCCGACCGCGAGATCGTCGACCTGCCGGACGACCATCCCATCTTCCGTACGGTCTACCATCTGGATGGCCAGCGCACCGTACCGCACTTCGATGAGTACAGTGGTCGCGCGGGCTATCTGTCGGGCGGATCCGTACCTCACTGGCGTGCCGTCCTCGATGAACATGGCCGCGTGATGATGGCGATCGCCTTCAACAATGATGTCAGCGATTCCTTCCAGTGGGCGGATGATCCACGCTATCCAGCCGAGGGTGCTGCACTGGGACTGCGTGTCGCCGTGAACTTTGCAGTCTATTCATTGAGCCACTGACCTGCGACAAGGACCCAGCGGCAAATTTGCGTTGCTATCGACCGGAACCCTAGTGGGCGGTCTCGGATATCACCGCCTGCGGCTGTTCATTCACACCGGCCTTCTGCGCGTCATGGGCCTGCCATGCCTGGTCGATCAGATAACTGCGGATAGCCTCCGCATCATCCCTGCTGAGCACATCATCCCATTGCGGCATGCCACGTCGCCGCAACGCGCCTTCCAGCACCACGGACCTGAAGCCCTCGGGCGAGTGCAGCAGCGGCGTCACCCGCAGATCGGGCGTCATGCCGTCCGGGCGGTTGGCGTGACAGGTGCGACAACTGCCGAACAGGCGCGCGCCCTGCTGGATCGTCTGCGCATTCGCGGTCTGCTTCGGCGGTTCTGGAATCTTCGGGTTGCGATTGATCTGTGGCGGCACCGGCGTTGCGCCGCCATCCAGGCGGAAAGCAATGATGCGACCCGCATTGCCGTACTTGACTGCCGCGCTGGTCGGATGTGGCGCGAACCATCCGCCACCGCCCCAGGCTGCCTGCACCGCCACATACTGCACGCCGTCCACCGTGTAGGTCATCGGTGTATCGATGATGGAGGTGCCGACCTCGATCTCCTTCAGGACCTTGCCGGTGTCGGCGTCGATCACGCGGAACTGGCCGCGGTCGGTGCCCTGGAACAGCACGCCGCCATCGGTGGACAGCACGCCTGCCCGGTCCCACCAGTCCGTGTTGCGTCGCTCCCACTTCACTGCGCCGGTCCTGGGGTCGAATGCCTTCAGCACCGCATAGGATTGCGCCTGCCCCGAATCCTGAAGCCGCTTCAGTGCGGATTTCATCGGCTCGGCCAGCGAAGCCGGATTCGCCAGCATCGAATCACCGAACAGGATGGAAGTGCCGGAATTGGTCTGCTTCGGGCGATACACATGGCCGTTGGTGGCGTCATAGGTCAGCGCGCCGCCCTCGATGGCGGGAATGAAGGCCAGGTTGCGTTTCGCGTCCCAGGTCATCGCATTCCAGGAGTGTCCACCCATGCCGGACGGCACCACGAATTTGGGCGGGCCACCAAAATCATAGTCCGCTGCGGCATTGTCGATTGCCGGCCTGCCAGTCGTAAGGTCCACATGCGTGGCCCAGTTCACCGGCACATACTTGTTGGCACGCAGCACCTTCCCGGTCTTGCGATCCAGCACGTAGAAGAAGCCATTCTTCGGCGCCTGCATCAGCACCTTGTGCATGGTGCCGTCGACTTCGAGATCGGCCAGCACGATCTGCTGTGTCGCCGTGAAGTCCCAGCTGTCGCGCGGAGTCTGCTGGTAATACCAGACCAGGTCGCCGGTATCGGGATTGATGGCGACAAGGGAACACAGGAACAGGTTGTCACCGCCGGACGGGCTGCGCTCATGCCAGTTGAACAGCGCCGCGTTGCCTGTACCGAGATACAGAAGGTTCAGCTCCGGGTCGTAGACCATGGGCCCCCAGGGTGTGCCGCCGCCGCCCACATCCCAGCGACTGTTTGGATCCCAGGTTGGCAGGGCGATGTCCTGCAGCGCCCTGCTCTCCTGCGGACCATCCTTGGGATCGTGCGGCACGACATAGAAGCGCCATCTGAACTTGCCGGTCTTGATGTCATAGGCGGAGACATAGCCGCGCGCGTCATAGTCCGCACCGCCATTGCCGATCACCACCACATTGCCCGCCACTTCCGGCTGACCAGTGGAGGTGTAGCCACGGCTGTGGTCCACGACCGTATCCACTTCCCAGACCTTCCTGCCGGTCCTGGCGTCCAGTCCGAACATGCGCCCGTCCAGCGAGGCGACATAGACCATGCCCTCCCACACGGCGACGCCGCGATTGACCTCGTCACAGCAGGCCCAGCGGTTTACCTGACCGTCGCTCTCGGGATCGAACTTCCAGATCTCCTTGCCAGTATCGGCGCGCAGCGCGTAGACCCGGCCCGTGGGACCGGATGTGTACAAGACTCCGTCCACCACGATGGGCGTGGCCTCCATGCCGCGTGTGGTGCCGGTGCCGTAGTCCCAGGCGAAACCCAGGCGGCTGGCCGTTTCCTTGTTGATGCCGGTCAGCGGGGAATGGTGTGTGTGGCCCATGTCGCGCCCGCTGGTCAGCCACTGGCCGGGCTCGCCGGCAATGTTCAGGAGCCGCGCGCGATTGATGTTGCCGAACCTGGGCGCGTCGGCGGCAGCCTGTGTGTCGCGTCGCGCGTTCTGCCCGCATGCCGCGGCGGCCAGCGCTGCAATGAGGGCCATGCACCTCGCCAGCTGATGGATCCTCATCGCGATTCTCCCCTGTCTTTGAGCGCGCGAATTATCACGTAGGCATTGATCGCCTCCGCGTCGACACGGCTCAGCTTGTCGGCGAATCCGGCCATGTCCTTGTCCTTGCGAGTGCCCGCGAGCACGATGTCGAAGAATTCCCGCCGCGACTGCGGCTGCATGTAGCGCAGATCCTTCAACATCATGCTGCTCCCCCTGCTTGCGTCCCGCGTGAAGATACATGGCGACCTGCCGCTTCGCGAGCCCTTCGGGGATGAATCATGGAATCCGCATTCCGGCAGCGCGGATTCGAACTACGCCACAGCCGGCCGTCTTCCGCACCCTGCAAAGGAACGACTCCCGCCAAACATCAGGAACCATTCCCTCCAATTGCAACATGTGCTGAATTCGAACAGCACACATCTTGCGAAGCAAGTCGGCTGCTGACAATGTCGCAGCCCTTCGATGACTGGTTTGTTCCGGGGGACACATGAGAAAGACATTCATCCTTGCACTGATCGCTGCATTCGCGCCGCCTGCGTTCTCCGCCGGCTACGACGGCAAGGCCATCGCCAACGAACAGGACGGGCGCAACTGGCTTGCCTACGGACGTACCTACAGCGAGCAGCACGCCAGTCCGCTCAAACAGATCACCTCGGAGAATGTGCAGCGCCTGGGCCTTGCCTGGTCGCTCGACCTGCCCAATGTGCACAACGGCCTCACTGTGCCGCTGGCTGTCGACGGAGTCATCTACTTCACCGTCGACCAGAGCAAGGTGCATGCGGTAGATGCAAAGAGCGGCAAGCTGCTGTGGCGCTTCGATCCCGAGGTCTGGAAAGTCGCCGGCGACAAATACCGCCTGTCCTGGGGACCGCGCGGCATTGCCTACTGGAAGGACAAGATCTACGTCGGCACGCTCGACGGCCGGCTGATCGCACTCGCCGCGAAGACCGGCAAGCAGATCTGGAGCGTGCAGACAGTGCCGAAGGACGATTCATCCAACATCACCGGCGCGCCGCGCGTTTTCAATGGCAAGGTGATCATCGGCCACGGTGGTGCGGACTTTGGCCAGATCCGCGGCTACGTCACCGCCTATGACGCCGAGAACGGCAAACAGCTATGGCGCTGGTGGGCGGTGCCGGGCGATCCGGCGAAAGGTTTCGAAAACAAGTCCATGGAAATGGCCGCGAAGACCTGGACTGGAGATACCTGGAAACAGGGTGGCGGCGGCACCATCTGGAATGCCATCACCTTTGACCCGGAGTTCAACCGTGTCTACCTCGGCACCGGCAATGGTCAGCCGCACGGCTGGCGGCAGCGCAGCCCGCAGGGTGGCGACAACCTGTTCCTGAGTTCCATCGTCGCTCTGGAAGCGGATACGGGCGAGTACGTCTGGCATTACCAGAACGATCCCGGCAATGACTGGGATTACAACTCGACGATGGACATCACCACCGCAACGCTCAACATCGACGGCAAGCCGCGCAAGGTGCTGATGCAGGCGCCGAAGAACGGCTTTCTCTATGTGATCGATCGCGAGAATGGCAAGCTGATCTCGGGCGACAAGATCGACTACGTCACCTGGGCCGAGCGCATCGATCTCGTCACCGGCCGCCCGGTGGAAAACGCCGATGTCCGCGCCGGTCGCAGGGAAGTCTGGCCCAGCGCCACCGGCGCGCACACGGTCATGGCCTGGGCATTCAGCCCGCAGACCGGTTATCTCTACATTCCCACCATCCGCTCCGGCAACGGTGCACGCGGCGCGCAGATGCAGCGCGTGGACTTTCCGGACCGCGACAGCACGCGGTTGCAGGCCTGGGATCCGGTTGCGAAGAAGGAAGTCTGGTCCGTGAAGACGCCGGGCTTCTGGAATGGTGGCGTCGCGGTTACCGCAGGCAATCTGGTGTTCCATGGTCTGGGCGATGGACACCTCAAGGCCTACGACGCACGCACCGGCAAGGAGCTGTGGTCGTTCGATGCGCATTTCGGCATAGCCGGCGCGCCGATCACCTATGAAGTGGGCGGCAGGCAATACGTGTCGATCATTGCCGGCTGGGGCGGCACCGGCGCCGCCGCGTCGGGCCAGATGACTGCGGAATACGGCTGGCAGTCGCGCGTCCATGTGCATCGCCTGCTTACCTTCGTGCTCGATGGCAAGACGGTGCTGCCGCCGCAGGCGCCGCCGATGATTGCGAAGGCACTCGAAGCACCGGAGTTCGCGGTGGACCCGGCCAAAGCGCGCATCGGTGCGGGCGTATGGAACAGTTCCATGTGCCTGGGTTGCCATGGCTTCGTGATGATTGCGGGCGGCATGGCGCCGGATCTGCGCGCCTCCCCCGTGCCGCTGTCCAGGGATGCCTTCACGGAGATCGTGCGCAATGGCGCCCTGCAGCAGCTAGGCATGCCGAAGTACGACAAACTCACGGACGCGCAGCTGGAAGGTCTTCAGCACTACATCCGGCAACGGGCGCGGGAGACTCTGAGCGGAGCGCCAACGCCGCCGATCCCCGCACTGCCGGTGCTGCAGCGATGACCCGGATCGATCAAGCCACCGCTCCTTCATGAAGTTGGAGTAGATTCCGGCAAGTCCATTCGATGTGAACCTGCATCACGCAGGTACCGGGTATTCTTGTCTGAGGGGAAGTGTCCATGAATTTTCGATATACGGTGGCCATGGCGGCACTGCTTGGCGTGGCAACTGCGCCCGTCTTTGGCGCCGAGGCCAACGCCAACGCCGGCAAGACCTTCTTCAGTGCCCAATGCGCGCTGTGCCACAGCGCAGAAGCCAATGACAACGGTGGAGCGCAGGGCCCGAATCTGCAGGGAATCCTGGGCCGCAAGGCCGCGACCACGTCGTACAGCTACAGCCCTGCCCTCAAGAGCTCGGGTTTGACCTGGGACCAGGCCACGCTCGACCGCTTCCTGGCTTCACCGACGACAGTGGTACCCGGCTCGGCGATGGTGATCCCGGTGCCGCAGCAGACCGACCGCGAGAACCTCGTCGCCTATTTCACCGCAGTGCGCGACGGCACGCTGCGTGCCGTCCAGGGCCCGGGTGGCCCGCCGCGAGGTCCAGCTCCAGGTGGCGGAGCTGGCGCCCGGCCCGCCGGACCTCCGCCGGCGCCGCCCGTAGCAGCTGCGCCGCCCAAGGGCGAGGCTGACTGGAAGAAGGATGCTCCAGGTCGCGTGCACAAGGTCGACCTCGGCAAACTGCCGGCTCCCTACGACACACCGTCCGCGAACAACAACCCGCGGCTCGTGCCGAAGCCTGAAGGCGCGCAGCTGTCGCTGCCACCGGGCTTCAAGGTGGAGGTGTTCCTCACCGGCCTGACCGGTCCGCGCACGATGACCGTCGCACCCAATGGCGATGTGTTCCTGGCCGAGACCAACAGCGGCCGTGTGAAGGTGCTGCGGCCCACTGCCGATGGCACGACGGCCACCGTTACTGTCTTCGCACAGGGGCTGCGCCAACCTTACGGCATCGCGTTCCAGCCAGCCGGCAACAAGCCGAAGTGGGTGTACGTCGCGGAGACCAACCGCGTGGTGCGCTACGCCTACAAGGTTGGCAACACGGAGGCATCCGGGGTGCCGGAAGTCGTCATTCCCGAACTTTCGCCGGCAGGCGGCGGTCACTTCTCACGTGATATCGCCTTCTCGCCAGATGGCAGGCGCATGTACGTGTCGGTGGGCTCCGCATCGAATGTCCCTGAAACCGCAAACATGCCGAAGAAGACCGCAGCCGAGGTGCAGGCATGGGAAGCTGAACACGGCTTCGGCGCAACCTGGGGCGCCGAGGAAAATCGTGCTGGCGTGCGCGTCTTCAAGGTGGGCGGCGATACCAGGGGCCGCACCTTCGCCACCGGCATCCGCAACTGCGTGGGCATGACGATCCAGCCCGCCACGGGCAGCATCTGGTGCGCCACCAACGAGCGCGACAATCTGGGTGACGATCTGGTGCCCGACTACGCCACTCGTGTCAAGGAAGGCGCCTGGTATGGCTGGCCCTGGTACTACATGGGCAACAACGAGGATCCACGCCTGAAAGGCGACCGTCCGGACCTGGCCGGCAAGGCCACCTTGCCCGATGTGCCATTCACCGCGCATTCGGCGGCCACCAACATCAAGTTCTATACCGCGAAGAGTGGCAGCTCGAAGTTCCCGGCCGAATATGTGGGTGACGCTCTTGCGGTGCTGCATGGCTCCTGGAACCGTGCCTTCCGCACTGGCCACAAGATCGTGCGGCTGCCGATGAAGAATGGTGTGCCGACTGGCGAGTACATCGACTTCATGACCGGCTTCATTACCGAGGATGGCAACGCCTGGGGCAGACCGGTGGCGATCACGGTTGCGAAGGACGGTTCGCTGCTGCTCAGCGACGATGGCGCGAACCTGATCTACCGTATTTCGTATTCGGCGAAGTGATCGGGGCAGAAGCGGTCTGACGGCTCGTATCACGAGCAGTGGCGTACTGCGCGCGGCAGCCTGGCCAGCGGGCAGTCTGCGTCCACTTCAATTATCATCAGGCCCGTCGGTCGGGGATTTCCCGCGGCGGGCTTGCTCGCCACCACCCTTCCCGAGGCGTTCTACACCCCATCAATATTTCGATCACAAGGATTAACTGGTGCGCGTAACAGTTTTCGGCTCCGGCTATGTAGGATTGGTCACGGGAGCCTGCCTGGCGGATGCCGGCAATCATGTCGTCTGCGTTGACCTGGACGCGAACAAGATCGAACGCCTGAGCAACGGCGACGTCCCCATTCACGAGCCAGGCCTGGAAGCCGTCATCCGCCGCAATATCAATGCAAAGCGCCTGGAATTCACGACCGATGCAATCAAGGGTGCAGAGCACGGACTCTTCCAGCTGATTGCGGTAGGCACGCCGCCGGACGAAGACGGTTCGGCAGATATCAAGCACGTATTGACTGTTGCCCGGACCATCGGCGCGCACCTGCGCGATTACGCGATTGTCATGACCAAGTCCACCGTGCCAGTGGGCACCGCCGACATGGTCAAGGGCGAAATCGCAGCTGCGCTGGCTGGGCGCCAGCTCGCGGTGCAGTTCGACGTGGTGGCGAACCCCGAATTCCTGAAAGAAGGAACTGCTGTCGCGGACTTCATGAAACCAGACCGCGTGGTCGTCGGCACCGACAATCCGCGGACCACGCAACTGCTGCGCGCACTGTACGAACCATTCACGCGCAATCATGATCGACTGATAGTCATGGATGTCCGGTCTGCGGAGCTCACCAAGTACGCGGCCAACGCCCTGCTCGCCACCAAGATCAGTTTCATGAACGAGATGGCCCAGTTTGCCGAACGGGTCGGTGCCGACATCGAGAACGTGCGCAAGGGCATCGGCTCCGATCCGCGTATCGGCTACAACTTCATCTACGCCGGTATCGGCTACGGCGGCTCCTGCTTCCCCAAGGACGTCCAGGCACAGATCCGTTCCGCGAAGGGCGTGGATTGCGGAACCAGGATTCTCGAGGCGGTGGACGCCGTGAATGAAGAGCAGAAATTGCTGCTCGTCAGGAAGATCAGCAGGCACTTCAAGGGTCAGTTGCAGGGTCTGCACATCGCGCTGTGGGGCCTGGCCTTCAAGCCGAACACCGACGGCATGCGCGCCGCGCCTTCATTGATCATCATCAAGGAACTTCTGGCTGCCGGCGCGACAGTGCGCGCTTTCGACCCTGCCGCCATGACCGAAGCGCAGCGACTGCTGGGCGCCAGCAAGGGTTTCAGCCTTGCCAGGGACGCCTATGAGGCGTTGGAGGGCGCTGACGCACTTGCCATCGCAACGGAATGGCGGGAATTCCGCAGTCCGGATTTCAACCAGATCAAATCGTCCCTGCGACACCCGGTAATCTTTGACGGACGCAATCTGTACAGCGCCGAACAGTTGCAGCAGCTGGGGTTCAACTATTATTCAGTAGGACGCGGGCAGACGTAACGCACACGCGCTGATGCCCTTCCAGGACCGCAACAGTATTGCGCAGGACCGCCCGGCAGGCCCGGGCATCGGGCTGAAGTTGACGGCCAACCGACTCTGCCTGCTGGTGGCCGCGTGGATCGTACTGACGGCAAACGGGGCGCTGTGGAAATTGGCATTCGCGGTACAGCCGGCAAGCGTTCGCGGCTGGCTGTTTGCGGCCTCACTGGCTCTTGCGCTGCTTGGTCTGAACCTGCTCCTTGCCCGCGGACTTTCGCCTGGACGCAGCATCCGGTGGGTGTTGAGCCTGCTTCTGGTTGTGGCGGCAGCCGCAAGCTGGTTCATGGATTCCTATGGCGTAGCCATCGACTCGGGAATGTTGCGGAATGTCGCGCAGACGAACCTGGCGGAGGCGAGGGATTTTCTCGGATTGCCGCTTGCATGGCGCATGACCTGGCAGGCCGCGCTGCCCATCGTGTTCGTGTGGAATGCCCGGCTGCCCGCATCTACCTGGCTGCGCTCTTCGCGCGACTACGCGCTGGGCGTCCTGGCTGGCGTGGCCCTGCTGTTCGGGTCAGCGCTGCCGATGTACTCCTCCTACGCTTCCTTCTTCCGAAACCAGAATGCGGCGCGCTACCTGATTGCGCCGGCCAATGTGCTGGTGGGCACGGTGACACTCCTGCGCAAGACGCTTCGCGGGCGTCAGCCTTTCGTGAAGGCGGGAGAAGACGCCACACGCAATCATGTGGCACATGGAAAGCCGCTGCTGACACTGCTCGTCGTAGGCGAGACTGCGCGCGCGGCAAACTTCTCCCTCGGCGGCTATTCCCGCAACACCAACCCCCTCCTGCAGAAGAAGGACGTCTACTACTTTACCGACGTGCACAGCTGTGGAACGGCGACCGCCGTATCGGTGCCCTGCATGTTCTCCGATCTGCCGCGCAGTGAATTCAAGCTTTCCGAAGCGGATCGCCGGGACTCGGTGCTCGATATCCTGCAGCGTGCCGGGCTTGCCGTCTCATGGATCGACAATCAATCGGGCTGCAAACGTGTCTGTGCGCGCCTGCCAACCAGGCAGGCGGAGGAGTTTCACCCGGCATCGTGCAAGGACGGCGAATGTCTGGACGATGCCCTGCTATACGCGCTGGCGGCGCGTTTGCCGCAGATAGATGCGGATAGCGTCATCGTCCTGCATGCGATGGGCAGCCACGGACCGACGTATTATCGACGCGTGCCGCCGGAGCGCGAAGTGTTCAAGCCCATCTGTCCGACGGAGCGGATCGAAACCTGCACCGACGAGCAGATCGTCAATTCCTACGACAACTCCATCGCCTATACCGATTCTGTTCTTGCAGGCCTGATCGACCAGCTTGCCGCGCAGCAGGACAAGCTGGACGCCGTACTGCTGTACGTGTCGGATCACGGTGAATCGCTGGGAGAGAAAGGCCTTTATCTGCATGGCCAGCCCTACATGATCGCACCGGAAGTGCAGAAGAAGGTGCCGATGCTGCTCTGGTTTTCACCGGGCGCGACGCAGAGACTGCATCTTGATACAAGGTGTCTGCGCAGCCGGCTGGACCATGCGTTGTCGCACGACAACCTCTCGCACACATTGCTGGGGCTCAGCGATGTACAAACGCAGGTCTATCGGCCAGGACTGGATATGCTGGCAATGTGTCGCGCAACCTCCGCCAACCGTGCTCCATGAGACCCATGCGTATCGGTTTCCTCTTCAATCACGACCAGATTCACCAGGTAGCCCACAGCCTTCCCATTGCCCTGGCGCTGGCTGGCTCGGGTTTTTCAGGCGAAATCATCGTAGCCACCACGAGCGATCGCCTGGCACGCGAGGTGCTTCGACTGGGCGCGCCACTTGTCGGCACGCGCATACAGCACGTGCCATTGACCCTGAAGCCTTCCGGCGCACGCATCGCCCGCTGGCTCAACCCCGTCGCGCCCGCGGGAAAGCTGCTTGTCTATCGCGACAACCTCGATTTCTTCCGCAGCCTGGACGTGCTGGTCGTGGCAGAGAAGACCTCGCTGGTCCTGCGGAAGTCGTATGGACTGACCCGTCCCCTGCTCGTCCATACCAGACACGGTGCG
>JAATEY010000191.1 GCA_015655465.1 Gammaproteobacteria bacterium
GCGAACACGGTTCTCTTCGATTGGCGCCAGAATCTCAGAACCGAACTCGGTTCCGCTGCGACAGGCGCGGTGAGCTGCAACGGCTTTCAGTGCACGATCACCGTCCGGTGGGATGACTCGCGTGGCACGCAGGGCGTCACGTTGCAGACCCTTGTTACGCTGGTGCAGATATGAAATCGCATCAGGCGCCCGCGCGCGGTTTTACCCTGATCGAGCTGCTGATCTCCATGCTGCTGGGACTGGTGGTCGTGGGCAGCGTCATTGGCGTGATGCTGGCGAACAAGCGCAGCTACGGAACCAACCAGGGATTGTCGCAGGTGCAGGAGAGCGCACGCACGGCCTATGAGCTGCTCGCGCACGATATCCGGGAGGGGGGCGGCAATGGCTGCGGCACCGCGTTCACTGCAAACACCCTGACCGCAGGCGCACTCTGGTGGCAGAACTGGTTTGGCGTGACCGGCGTCGATCAAACGCAGATCGATCCGGCGGTGGCCATCGGCACGGCGGTCGGTGAACGCGTTGCGGGGACGGATGCGATTCGTGTCCAGAGCATCGACGGGGCTGCATTGTCCGTCGCGGCGCACGACCCGGTGGCGGGACGCCTGGATATCAACGCGCCGACTTCCGACTTCGTCACGGGCGACATCATGATGGTGTGTGACTTCGACCACGCGACCATCTTCCAGGCATCTGCCTCCAACCAGGGACCGGGCGTCGTGTCGGTGTTCCACAATGTCGGCGTCGGTGCGCCGGGCAACTGTTCACGCGGCCTCGGCTTTCCCACCGACTGTGGCTCCGTCGCAGGCAATCCGTACACCTTCCTCAAGAACGCACAGATCGGCCGCCTGGTCGTGACCGACTGGTACATCGGCAACAATGGCCGCGCTGCTGAAGGTGGCACTTCGCTATACCGCCGGCGCATGGGCGTCGGTGGCGCCCTGGTCACGGAAGAGGTCGTGGCCGGTGTCACCGATATGCAGTTGCGCTTCCGGGCCAATGCCGACAACAACATCATCCTCAACGCGTCGCTGGTGCCGGACTGGACGACAATCACTTCCGTGCTGGTCCGTCTCACTGCGCGCAGCAGCGATACCAATGTCTCCACGGATACCGCGGTGAACAGCGGCCGCCTCGACCGCTCGTTCAATTACCTCATTTCCCTCAGGAACCGACTGCAATGAATGCGCCCGCTGGTTTGGTCATGCAAGGCGGTCGCAGGCAGCAGGGAGTCGCCCTGGTAGTGGCGCTGATCCTGCTCGTGGTCGCCACCCTGATCGGGCTGGCAGCAAGCCGCGGCACCATGCTCCAGGAGCGCATGAGCGGCAATACCTATGATCGCTCGCTGGCGTTTCAGCGCAGCGAATCCGCATTGCGCGCTGCGGAGGCCGCCATCAGCGGCAACTGGCAGATTGCAACATTGAACGGCGTCGACTGTTCGCCGGGCAGTGTCGCCCAGTGCCGCATCGTACCGGCCGATGCGTTTACCGGAACCAGTGCGAACTGGATCGATGTGCCGGATTACTACAACGTCAACAACGCACTGGCCCTGGGTGTGCCGCAATACCAGATCCATCTGCTGGGTACCGGCACCGCTGACAGCGCGTATGGCACTGGGGACAACGCAAATATCCAGAACTATGGCGGCAACGGCGCTCCGGACAACGTCGCCTACTATCGTGTTACCGCGCGCAGCAGCAACCCGCAACTGTCGGGCGATCGTGCCATCGTGGTGTTGCAGGCAACAGTCAGGCGGCCGTTCTGATGCCCGCGAGGAAGATGTTCATGAGGAATCGCACCATGATTACGAATATCAGTCGAGCGCGGTCTGCACTGCTCGGGACATTGCTGGCAGCAGTGGCCGGGGCAGCCGGGGCACAGACCGTGTCACAGACGCCGCTTTCCGTGGCTGGTGGCGTGCCCGGCAACCTGATCTTCACGCCATCCGTGGAGTGGCCCACCATCGACAGCCTGGCAAACATCGCCACCACCTACGTGGTGGGGGACACGTATGTCGGGTACTTCGATTCCGGCAAGTGCTACAAATACAATTACAGCGCGACCGAGACTTCGCGCTATTTCTACCCCGCAAGATTTGTCGGCGCTGGTCACGTCTGCGATGCCAGCTCGAAGGAGTGGAGTGGAAACTTCCTGAACTGGGCGGCCACGCAGACCATCGATCCATTCCGCAAGGCGCTGACTGGCGGTTACAGAGTCCCCGGCCCCAACCTCACAGAGGTCGCCACTGCAACGTACCTGGAGAAGGCGCGCTCCGATGCGAATGCGTACGACACCATCTTCCCGGATCGCAACCTTTCCAATTCTGCGATCATGGCGGGCGCCGCGCCGGTTCCTGCCGGTACCTGGGGTTCATTCAGGACCCGCCTGCGCAATTTCGGCAACCAGATGCGGTTCACAAGTACCGGAGACCTTGGAGCGGCTCCAGTGGATTACAATCCCGGCAACGCCGCTCACGTCTTGGCGGCCGGAAATGTCGGCACGGTCTTTGTAGTCAGTCTGCGCGTAAAAGTCTGCGACCCGGGCGTCCCTCCCCTGGAGACGAACTGCGTTCAGTACGGCTCCAACTGGAAGCCGGAAGGGCTGATCCAGAAGTATTCGACCAAGATCCGGTACAGCGTATTCGGCTACCTGAACGACGGGGCGGCAGGACGTGATGGCGCTGCGCTGCGTGCGAAGCAGAAGTTCGTCGGTCCGCTCAAGCTGAATCCGAGCACCAACCTGCTCGAAACGAACGGCAACGCCGAGTGGGATTCTGCAAACGGCACGTTTTTCCTGAACCCGGATTCCACGGATGCCGGCTTGACGACTGGCACCTCGCCTGCCATTACCAACAGCGGCGTCATCAATTACCTCAACAAGTTTGGCCAGATGACCACTGCCAATCACAAGACGTACGACCCCGTCAGCGAGATGTACTACGCCGCAATCCGTTATGTACGGCATATCGGAAACGTGCCGGAGTACACCAATCTCTCCGGCGATGCCGCGAACCGGTATGTCCAGGCAGACGGCTTTCCGGTCATTGCCACCTGGGATGACCCTATCCAGTACTCCTGCCAGAACAATGCAATCCTGGGTATCGGTGACGTGAACACCTGGAACGATCAGAACCTCAAGGGCGCCCTGACCAGGGCCAACGAGCCCGCGATGCCGTCACTTGTTTCTGCCGACACGGTCGACGTGAAAACGTGGCTGGATAAAGTTGGAACTCTCGAGGGCTTCGCGATTCCGACCAACCCTGATTTCACCGGCCGCGGCAATTCCGCATACATGGTGGGCCTTGCGTACTACGCGCACACCTCGGATCTGCGCCCCGACGCGACCGAGCCCACCATGATTGGCAGGCAGTCGGTCTCGACCCACTGGGTGGACGTGCGTGAAAACCAGGTGCTGGAAGGCAAGAACAGGAACCAGTACTGGCTGGCTGCAAAGTATGGTGGATTCAACGTTCCGGAAAATTACGACCCGCTTACGAACACCACTGCATTGCCGAGCGCGTCATGGAGCAAGACAGGCGAATTCCTGAGCACCGGCGACGTTCGCCCCGACAACTTCTACGTGGCGAGCCAGGCGGACCAGATGGTCGAGGGTCTCACGCGCGC
>JAATEY010000141.1 GCA_015655465.1 Gammaproteobacteria bacterium
AACACGCTGGGCCAGTTCCGGGCGCTGTACGGCGCATCCTCGACACAGGGTGAAGCCTGTCGTGCGTTCTACAAACAGGGGCCGGAGCGTTTGATCAACGACGTCGCCGGATATCTGCGTGCCGCGCACGAAGCAGGTTCCCTGAAGGTGCCGCAACCGCGGCTGGCGGCGGATCTGTTCCTGTCGATGTTTCTCGGCGGCTCACACATACAGGCGTTGCTCGGGCTTGGCCTGCCCGGTCGTGCAGCGGAGAAAGACCTGTTGCGCGAAGCAGTGAGAGTGTTCGTCGCTGCACACCTTCCCTGACATTGCAGGGACAGGAATCAACGAACCACCCAGCTACCGACGCAATATCGACGAACCAGTTGCCATGGACGACAAGTCCGGCGGATCTGCATGCCCCCGTTACTTGCCCGGCGCCCCGCAGGAGAAGCTCGCGGCGTCGTCCACGGATCCCTTGCCATCCCAGCGCGCCACGGCCGGATACGGACACAGCGGCCGCGTCTGCGTCTTGCCCTGCACATTGCGGGAGGCCGGCAACGTATCCGGCACGATGCCCTTCTCTACCCAGTTCACCACCGAATCGAAGGCGCGCTGCGGCTGCGGACCGCTACCGCCGGCGCAGTGCCCGACACCAGGCGCCATGAACAGGCGTGCGAATTCCTGCGTGCGCTTGACGCCGCCCATCTCCTTCATCACGCGGTTGTAGTAGTCCACGGATCCGGTCGCATTGATCAGCGGATCCGCCCATCCGTGCCAGATGACCAATTTGCCGCCACGCTTGCGAAAGCCGCTGAGGTCCGGATTGTCGGAAGCCATCATCGGACCGACCTTGTCCACGTTGTCCCGGAAATACTGCAGGAAGCCTTCGGGCTTCACCGAGCGCCAGTCCCAGACGGGATCGAAGTACACCCAGTAGCGCGCCTGCTCCGCGACCACCGCGAATGGCGCGGCACCGCCCAGCGTGCCGAGTTCCGTGCCGCGCGTCTGGCCATACCACAGGCGCTGGTCGCCCTTGCCACCGAGCTTGCGCGAAGCAGCTTCAGGCACATCGCAATCCTTGCCCTTCCTGCAGGCCATCGGACCCTTCCACATCGCGTCGATGGCCGCAGCCTCGCCCGGCGTCAGACACTTTGCATCGGTGGCCGAACAGGACGGCAGCGTGATGCTGGTGTCCCGCGACGCGAGGTACTTGCACTGGCGTGGATCAGACAGCACCCCATCGGCTACGGCATCCAGCGCGTCGCAGGCCGCCACGGCCTTGTCGGTGGCGAGGCGATATTTCCCGGACATTGCGTTGCGATCGCCGCCGCCCACCGGACCACCGTTGTCACGCTGCTGCACCATCGGATACCACAGCATTGCGGCCTGGAAGCGGTCCCAGTGGATCGCGGGCGCCCCAGCCAGGATGCCGTCGTAGTCGTCCGGGTTGTCCTGCGCCATGCGCAGGCCCTGGCGACCACCCGTTGAGCAGCCGTTCCAGTAGGAGTACTTCGGATCCTCTCCGTAGAACTGCCTTACCAGCTGCTTGCCCACCACAGCCATCAGATGCAGCGAACGGGTGGCGAAGTCCTTCTGCAACTCGACATTCGGCTTGCCGGGCTCGAGCATGCCGAAACTGCCGCTGAGGGCATTGGTTGAATGACCGGTGTCGGTAGTAGCTGCCGCATAGCCTTCACTCAGCGCCTCGGTCGGCGCGCTGGCGGCACCGGCATATACGCCGCCACCGACCGACTGCCAGCGGCCATTCCAGGCTCCTCCCATCGGCAGTCCCACCCAGATATTTACGGCCCTGGGCACCAGCACCTTCACCAGACAGTAGCTCACACCGCCCGCTGTGCCGGTGGAAACCGATGTGATGGTGGGCTTCACGCCATCGGCAGTCAGCGCAGCGGCGCCAATGCCGGCGGTGTCGCAAGACTTGACCGGGCTCTGGGCGGCCACAACACCTGTGAAGGCGGGACCAGCCAGCGCTGCAAGACACATGGACAGGGAGGCGCGCCGTGGCGCGCGAACAGGGATATTTCTCATGACAGCCGCATTCCTCGGCCCGGGTGGGCGCTGCCGGATTTTCCCCCGGCCTGGCGGCCGAAACCTGTCATTAGGCTGCCAGAACCTGGACTTTTCTCACGTGGACTTTTTTCCCGCACGCTCCCTAAGATCGGACGTGGCCAGAAAGAGCACTGCGCGACGGATCCAGACATATCTGCTCTACGGCGAGCCACCACGCCGCATCGCCGGCCGCATGCTGCACGTCGAGACCATCGAGGCGCGCAGTGCAAAGCACCGCTGGAAAATAGATCCGCACATGCACCATGTGCTGCACCAGATGATTTTCGTACTGCGCGGTCGCGGCGTGGTTCAGGCCGAAGGCGCGCGGGCGCAATACCGTCCACCGGCAATGATCGTCATCCCGGCCGGATCGGTACACGGTTTCGAGTTCGAACCCGGCACTACCGGACATGTCATCTCGATTTCCGACGAACTGCAAAAAGATCTCGTGCAGCGCGACGCTGGCGTCGGCGCATTGTTTGCGAGACCGGTCACACTGGAGTTTCATGGCGCTGCGCTGCGCGCGACGGATCTCGCCCAGGGCGTCCGGATGCTGGCACGGGAGTTTCATCGCTCCGACAGTGGGCACGAACTGGCCGTACAGGGCTGGCTTGAAGTGGTCCTCGCGAATGTATTGCGTCTGGCGCAGAACCTGCCCGATGCATCTGATGCAGTGACGGGCCGGCGCCGCCGACTGGTGGCGCGCTTCAGTGAACTGATCGAACGGCGTTTCCGCAACAGCCTTTCGGTCCCCGACTATGCCACCCTGCTCAACATCTCCGAAACCCGGCTGCGCACAGCCTGTCTCGCGCTTACCGGCCAGTCGCCCGTGCATTTGATCCATGCCCGGTTGCTGCTGGAAGCCAAGCGCCAGTTGCACTACACCGACAATCCGGTGAGCGAGATCGCGTATGCCATCGGGTTCGCCGATCCGGCCTATTTCACGCGCTTCTTCTCCCGACTCACCGGACTTTCTCCACGCGCGTTCCGTCAGCGCGGGCCGGAGCGTGCGCTGGCGGTTTCTGCACAGCTTGCAGGCCAGGGGCTACCGGCCCGCATTTGACCTGCGAATCAGGTGCGCGTGATGGACGCACCACCGTCGACCAGCGACGCCGTGCCCGTAACGAAGGCCGAATCATCCGACGCCAGGTAGAGCACCGAGCGGGCCAGTTCCTCGGGCGCAGCCACACGCTTCAGCGCATGCAGGTTGGTCACGAACGCCTGCGACTCGGGCGTGCTGTTCATGTCGCGGTACATCGCGGTGTCGACCGCTCCGGGCAGGATCGAGTTGACGCGCACCCCCCGTGGACCAAATTCGGCCGCCAGCGCCTGCGTAAGGCCGATCAGCCCCGACTTGCTGGCCGCGTAGGCAGCGACACCCGGGAACGCGAACGTGTGGCCGACAAAGGTCGAAGTGAAGATCACCGAACCGCCGCCATCCTTCAGCATCTGTGCGATCTGATGCTTGGCGCCCAGAAACGACCCGGTCAGGTTGATGGCAAGTGCGTCGCTCCAGCCAGCTTCACTGACGCCGGTGCTGGCGCCGGCTTCGCCCAGTGTGCCGGCATTGTTGAATGCGATGTCGAGCCGCCCGAAGCGTTCGACGGCCAGGGCCACCAGGGCCTTTGCATAACCCTCGGAGCGGACGTCGCCTGCAAGCGCAACGGCCGTCCCACCTGCAGCGTGGATCTCGTCCACCAGGCTGAGCAGTTCGGCTTCGCGACGCGCGCCGACGATCACCCTGGCGCCCTCGGCGGCAAACAGTTTTGCAGTGGCGCGACCGATACCGGAACTGGCTCCGGTGACTATGGCAACTTTGTTGGCAAGGCGTGACATGTGGAAATCTCCTTCGAATCCGGTTGAATTACCGTTGTGCTTATCCTGTGCGGATTTCCGGCCATTGCCGTACCATCCAGCGCATGGACTCGTTCGAAGGTATCGAACATGTTATCGACCGAAGATCTGGCCCTGCTCGAGGCCATCCGCGAGAGCGGCAGCCTGTCGAAGGCAGCAGCACGGCTGGGCAAGGCACCATCGACGGTGTCGCATGCCGCGCGACAGCTGGAGAGCCGCTTTGATGCGCTGTTGTTTGACCGTAGCCGCTATCGCCTGCGGCTGACGCCCGCGGGACAACTGCTGGCGCTGGAGGCAGCGCGACTGACGCTGGATGTGTCGCGGCTTACCCGGAGGGTGAAGCAGATCGCCGGCGGCTGGGAAGACCGGCTGTGCATCGTCACCGACGAGATAATGGAATTCGAGACCCTGCTGCCGGTGATCAAGGCATTCGACCGTCTGCAATCCGGCGTGACGTTGCGCATCACGCATGAAATGCTGGGCGGAACATGGGAAGCGCTGCGCGATGGTCGCGCCGACCTGGTAGTCGGCGCGACCAACGAGCCGCCGGTGATTGCAAAACTGCGGTGGTTCGAACTTGGCGTAATCGAATGGGTATTCGCCGTTGCACCTGGGCATCCGCTGGCCAGGGCAAAGGAGCCTCTGGAGCCAGAGGCTGTTGCGGCACATCGTGCGATCATGGTCGCCGACTCGTCACGCCGGCCCGATGTCCGCAGTTATGGCGTGCTGGGCGGACAAGCGGCACTGGCGGTACCCGGCATGCTTGCGAAGATCCACGCCCAGCGCGAAGGCCTGGGCGTCGGCTGGCTGCCGCGGGAACGCGTACGTTCGCTGCTGAAAAGCGGCGCGCTGGTGGAGAAGCGGATGGCGGACCCACGCGAACCCAACACGCTGTACGTGGCATGGCGGGGCGATCACGAAGGGCGTGCGCTTGCCTGGTGGCTCGATCAGCTCAGGCAGCCACGACTGACCGCGCGCCTGGTGAACGGCCTGGACAGGTTCGCCTGAGGGACCGGGAAACACTTGTCAGGATTCCGCTGGGCAAAACAGTCCAGCCTGCACCGGATTCCTGACACGACGCTGACGTCGCTGCAATTAAAGTTCCGAACCGGCCCGCTGGGGCGGTGTCTCAACTGGTGTCGACCGCCAGGAAGATCACCGATCCGGAGGCTCAGATGAACCGCAATTCGCTCCGCTGCACGACGCGCGCTGCAATCACCACGGCACGTATTGCCGTGCTGGCAAAGAGGCGAGCATGACTCCTCGCCGCCGCGCAACAGCCTGGGCTGCGGCAGGCCTCGGCACACTCGGCCTTGCGGCTTGCGTCACCGCACCGCCGGGCCATCGGGACGCGGCCTTCGAGGCGCCCGCCCCGCTACCGCCGCCGCCGTCAACGCAGGTGCTGTTCTATCCTGCCGCCGGGCAATCCGCTGAGCAGCAGGACCGCGATCGCTACGAATGTTATCGCTGGGCAACCCGGCAATCCGGGTTTGATCCCGCACAACCTCATGTCGCGCCCCATCAGCGGGTCGCCATCGTGCCTGTCGCACCGCCCGGTGCGGGCGCGGTATCCGGGGCGCTCACCGGTGCCTTCGTCGGTGCCGCAGTGTCGAATCCCCGCAGCGCTGGTGGAGATGCGCTCATCGGTGCCATTGCAGGTGCCATGCTGGGCGCGGCCTCCGATGCCAGCAGGCAGGAGCGAGCCGGACAGATTCAACAGCGCCTCGACCAGAGCGATGCCCGCGCGGCAGCGCAGGGTGAACAGCAGGCGGACAGCTTCCGCCGCGCCATGAGCGCCTGCCTGGAAGGCCGTGGATACACCGTAAAATAGAGGAGAATTGCCATGAACATTGCGCGCTTCAGATTCCCTTCGACCCTTGCCGGTGTGGCAATCCTGCTGGTTGCGATGGCTGGTCGTGTCGAGGCCGACGGCAACAACACGCATCGCTATGCGCACCGCGGTGAGGTGTATCGCACCCTGCCCCGCGAAGCCATCGAGGTCCAGCATCGTGGCAGTCCGTACTTCTATCGCGGCGGTGAATGGTACCGGCCGCAGGGCACACGCTATGTGGTCATCGCTCCGCCTCTGGGTGCCGTTGTTCCCTTCCTGCCCGGCGTCTATGCCACGCTGTGGTTCGGGGGCATTCCCTACTACTATGCCAACGATGCCTACTACCTCTGGCGGCCGGAGTTGAACGGCTACGTCGTGGCTCAACCTCCGGCCGGGACGCCCTCCGCTGCGCCAGCGGCGGCCAGTGCTGCTTCCATCGAGCCGTTCGTCTACCCGAAAAACGGCCAGACCGAGGCACAGCAGGCCACCGATCGCTACGAATGTCACCGCTGGGCGGTGAGCCAGACGTCCTATGATCCGACCAACCCGCCGCAGGACAACAAGCCCGCAGAATCGGCCCGGGCAGACTATGTTCGTGCGCTGACTGCCTGCCTTGCGGGCCGTGGCTACAGCGTGAAGTGATCGGCCCCGGGTCAGTGAACAGCCGGAAATTCCAGCCGGATTCTTGTGCCGCGCCGACCTTCGCCGGAATCGATCGTTACCTTCGCATCGTGATGCTGCGCGACATCGGCGACGATGGCGAGACCCAGGCCGCTGCCAATGCCTTGCGACTGTGCGCCACGATAAAAACGGGTCAGCACGAGCTCCCGCTCTTCCAGCGGAATTCCGGCACCGGAATCCTCGACCTCAAGATACGCGGCGCCATCCTGCTCTCCCGTACGCACGGTTACGACACCGCCTCGTGGCGTATACGTCAGCGCATTGTCGATCAGGTTGCCGAGGGCCTCGGCAAGCAGCCACGAGCTCCCGACGACAGCTGCCGGATGCAGGTCGGCACCCAGGTCGATTCCGGCACCACTTGCGCGCTGCACGAAACCTGAAATGGAGGGCGCCGCAAGGCTGACAAGATCGACGATGCTGCTTTCGCCGTAGGTGTACGCCCGATGCTCCGACTTGGCGAGTACGAGCAGTTGCTGGGTTGTCCGGGCCAGGCGCGTCGCGGCTTCCTGCGTCGACAGCAGATGCGTCCGCTTGGCTGGATCCGCTTCGTCCTCCAGCAGCAGGTCCAGCTGCGCCAGCACTCCAGACAACGGCGAGCGCAATTGATGGGCTGCATCGTCCAGGAATCGCCTTTCGGCACGACTGCTCTGGTCTATCGTGTGCAGCAGCGAGTTCAGCCTGTCGATCAGACCGCGCAGCTCATGTGGCACATCGACAGCCACCAGCGGGGCCAGATCCGTTGCCGTGCGGCTGTCGAGCTGCGCGGCAATGTTGTCCACGGGTCGGAGCGCGCGGCGTACGCCAATCCAGACGCAGGCCACCACCAGGACCAGCACCAGCAGATCGGTCAGCAGCGCCGTCGTCAGTACTCGTGCAATGGTCTGATCGCGCTTGTTCAGCGTCTCGGCAACGGAAGTCAGCACGGTGATATTGCGTATGCGACTCCTGTAGGTCACCAGGCGAACGGGTCTGCCATGAAAGCGGGTGGTCAGCGATCTGGTGCCTGTGTCCGGCACCATCACCTGCGGCAGATCCGGGTCACCCGCCAGGACCTCCCCATTGGCAGAAGCAATCTGGAAGTAGATGTTGTCCAGCGTATCGGTCTTCAGAACATTCAGTATTTCCCGCGACACATGCACATCGATGTGGCCCTGGTCATTCACCTGCACGTTCAGCGACAGCGCCAGCGCGGCATCCGACAGGGCGCGGTCAAAGGCGGCGTGAACAGGTTTGTCGGCGACGTAAAGATCCGCCAGCGTGCCGGCAACCAGGACCAGGGCAACCGGCACCACCAGCAACCCCAGCAGCCGCCGGCGAATCGACGCATTTCGATCAGGACTTCGTTTCATCGAGGCGATATCCGAGGCCGCGAATGGCGTGGATGACGACCGCACCCTGCAGCTTGGCACGCAATCGGGACACATACACCTCGACGGCATTGGGGGTGACTTCATCGCTCCAGCTGGAAATCACCGACAGCAGTTTGTCCTTCGACACGATGTGACCCGCGTTCAATGCCAGGCACTCGAGAATGGACCACTCCCGCTGGGTCAGTTCCAGCGGCTCGCCGCGAACCGTGACTTCCTTGCGCGAAATGTTCAGCGCGAGCGCGCCGAGCACAAGTTCGGAGCTGGCAACGCCGCTGGCCCGGCGCAGCAGGGCGCGGCAGCGCGCCTGCAACTCCGGCACCTGGAACGGCTTCGTCAGGTAATCGTCGGCACCAGTGTCCAGCGCCGATACGCGGTCATGCAGACCATCCCGCGCAGTAAGCATCAGCACCGGTACCTTGTTGCCCCGGCGCCGCAGTTCACGCAGCAGTTGCAGCCCGTCCTGCCGCGGCAGGCCGATGTCCAGCACCACCAGATCGAAAGCCTCTGCATGCAATGCCGCTTTCGCCCGCTCGGCGGACTCCACATGATCCACGGCATGGCCGTCGCGCCCGAGGGCGCGACCGATGGCATCGGCAATGACTGGATCATCCTCGATGACGAGAATTCTCATCCGTTGAGCATACCCGCTTGAGCATGGCGTTCACGCGGGCGAGACGAACCCGGCTGCGGCAGGGCAAGGATCCGATGCAGCACCGCGGGTGCAAGGTTCCACCATTCCAGGCCAATGCCATTGCGGCCGTGACGGATCACATAGGCCACCAGATCAACCGGCCTTGCACTGCTTCGCGGCTGATCGACCAGCACGACCTGAACCTGCATCTGCACCGGCAGCAGCAGTTCGGTGCGAACGAACGCCCCGCTCAAACTGATGTCCGTAACCAGGCCGCTGACCGCCAACCCGGCACGCCCCACCAGTTGCACCCGGAGATTGAGTGAACGGCGTACGCCCCACCGGTGATCCATATCGAGGCTGCCCACATCAACCTCCTGAGTATCAGAACTCGCGACGCAGGGTTATCGCCCACTGACGCGGCGGCGCGATCTGTCCATCGAGGTAGCCTGCGCCGGTGTTGACGCGCGACAGATAGTAGACCTTGTCGGTCAGGTTCGTTACCTGCAGGGCCGCGCTCCACTTCCTGTCGCCGGAGTCGTAACTCAGGCGCGCATTGGCGAGCGTGTAGGCCGGATTGTCGACGTTGGCATCGCAGGCAAGGTCACCGCAGGAATGCGGCGAGTAAGCGAGATCCACGCGGGGAGTCAGCGAGCCAAGGCCACCCAGATTGAGCTTGTACTGTACGCCCGCGCTGGCCCTGACCTTGCCGATACCCGGCGGAACCTGGCCCTCGGCTACCGACGTCGACTTCGAGGAAGTGAAGTGCTGGTCAAGGTAGCTGAGCGAGGTGTCGATGGAAAGGCCTCCCAGCAGGTAGTCAACCTCTGCCTCCGCTCCCTTGCCGACGGCATTCGCCACGTTCTGGTACTCACCGCAGGGATTGGCGTACTGCGGTGGAAGCAGGTTGCCGCTGGCATCCACGCAGGTCGCGGCCGTGGCAAACGCCTGGTAGTTGTCGTACTGCTGATGGAAGACGGCGAGGTTCGCGCGCAGGCTGTGGTCGAGCCACTCACTCTTCAGACCAAGCTCGTACGACTGGAGCGTCTCGGGACCGAAGCCGATGACCTGCTCGGGGTAGTAGGGCCGCGGCGTGACGCCGCCGCCCTTGAATCCGGTGGAGTACCCGGCGTATGACATCAGCGTGGGCGTCCACTGGTAGTCCAGGTCGAGCCGGTAGTCCACATGGGAACCATTGAACTCACCCACCCGTCCGTTCAGGGGATCGGCCGGGTTGCTCAACACCAGATACGGGGTTGCGCCGTCGATGTTCAGGCGGTGGTAGGTGTAGGTCTTGTCCTCGGAGGTATAGCGGATGCCGGTATTCAGGGTCAGCTCATCCGCAAGGTGCCATGCGCCATTGAAGAAGGCAGCCTTTGTCTTCGTGTGAGTCGGATCGTTCTGCAGGAAGTCGAAGGTTGGTGTTGCGGGTCCGCCGTAAAAGAGAGCGAGGAATGGATCGTCCTCGCGCGCAGCGTAGTAGGTCGTGTAGTCGAAGTAGATACCGCCAAGGGTGTAGGTCAGCAGCGAGCCCCAGGCGCCGTTCAATCGCAGTTCTTCGCTGACTTGCCTGTGGGTAAAGCGGGCCTCTTCCAGCACCAGGGGAACAGGCGAGGCACTGTTGTCGTCGCCGAACTGGCTGTTGTAATGCCGATACGCAGAGATGGACTTCAGTACCAGGTCGTCGGCCAGCTTCCAGTCGACCGTGATGGAGGTGCCGTAGGCATTCAGGGTGTTGTTGGGATTGGCGTAGAACGCACCCAGCTTTGTCCCGGCGGTGCCCGCGGTATCGATCGGCACGTAGGTAACGCCCGGATCAAGAAAGTTCGCGTAGCTGACATAGGGACTGGACGGCATGAAGCGGCTGTCGTAGGGCGCCCCCATCCAGGCCACCGTGCTGTTGCCGGAAAAGATGGAAGTCGGCGTATCCAGCAGCGTCGTGGCCGTTGTTTCGGAATTGTCCCGCGTCGCGTCGGTTATCCAGTTCACTTCCACGGCATCGGAGGGTAACCAGCGGAGCGAAGCACGCAGCGCCGTGTAGCTGGTACCGCCTTCCGTGCCGGTCCTGCAGTCCGAAGTGAAGTTGCCGCGCGGGTACGCGCCCGCGATCACATAGGGATCCTGCGGGTGCGAGCAGGCGTAGTCGATCATCGATACATAGCCTCTGTTCTGGCGCGAGACACCCGAGAGACGGAAGAACAGGCTGTCGGGAACGAGCGTGAAATCGCCGCTGCCGCGCAGCTCGACGCGACCGAAGCTGCCGTAGGTGCCCTCGAGGTACCCGTCGTCCTTGCCCGTGGCTTTCTTCGAATACAGCTTGACCGAACCGCCGAGCGAGTTCATGCCGGACAGCGTGCCCTGCGGGCCGCGCAGGACTTCGACGCGGTCCAGGTCGAGCAGCGCGAAGTCCGAACCGGTCAACGTGGCGAAGTACACATCGTCGATGTAGATGCCGACACCTGGATCGACGGCCGGGTCAAGGTCGGTCTGTCCCACGCCGCGGATCTGCGCGCGCATGGAGTTGCCGGCACCCGCACCGTTCTGCTGCAGAATGACGTTTGGCGCCTGCGACGCGACATCCGCGAGGTTCGTCGCACCGCGCGCCTCGAGCGCCTCGCCCGTGATCGCAGTGATGGCGAGCGGTGTCTGCTGCAGGTTTTCGCGGTGGAACTGCGCGGTGACGACGACTTCTTCCAGAACATCTTCAGCCTTGCCACTGCCCTCCCCGGTGGCCGCTTGTGCCGCGACAGTACTGGTGAGCATGATGCCGGCAATCGCCATGGAGACGCATCCGGGAACAATCTTGCGCGAGGGGTGATCTGTCGCCTTGCCCAGCGACGCGTGGCAATCACACTGCACCTGGGAGAATGAACTGTGGCGCGCGATACGTGTCATGGTGTTGTCCTTTCTGTTGGCGTGGCAGGACGATGCAGGAGAAAGCTGACGCAGAGCTGACGTTGCCATCACGATGAGGGATCTTCAGCTGCTCCTGCACCTGCTGGTCGGCGCCTGTCCCGGGGCAATGCCTGGTACGTGAATGCAATGTGCATCCGATCGGCGAGTTCGTGCAACGAAACGAACGTCAATTCCCGGCCGGTCAGCACGCGGCATTTTCCCACCGGAATACTGAACGAGCGGCCGTCGACAATCGCCTTCAGAGGGCCGGCGTTCGGGACTGGCCGAACGCAGACCTCATAGGAATGAAGGCCCCTGTGGGAAGGTGGACTTACTGTTTCCTTCCCGGAGAGGATGAAATCCTGCGCGGGACTCGAGGGTTTCCCGGCGTTCGCCGCGGAACCACCCGTTGCCGCTGGCGCCGCGGCCGCACCATGTATCGCGAGATTCAGTGTGAGTACGGCCGTCAATGCAGGGATGGACTTCATGGCGATCACCACGGGGAGTTGCGTCGGTGACCGCAATACTGAAGGCCCATGCTGACTTGAAGCTGACAGCCGGTGCCGCGACGTAACATCGCCTCAACTCCAGGTTGACGTCGGCAAAAAAAACCCGCTGGACCGGTTTGCATCGATCGAGCGGGTCAATGTCGCGGTCAAGCGACGGGGGATGGATCATCAGGCGAGTCGTCAATGCAGCCAGTATGCGGCGCGTTTCTGACGGGAAGCTGACGACGCGCCTGCGATGTGTTACGAACCGCCCAATTCACCATTGGCGCCTGACTTCCCCGGCTCGACGCATCCTTGTTGCTGATCGATTGCCACGCCGGTTGGCGACTGCCCACCACCGACATCGCGAAGGCAACTCTTCGAGCCATCCGGAAACTCGCCGGTGATCTTCCACGTTCCCGGCGACAATGCAGGACTCCTGTAGTCGTACCAGCATTCGTAATTTCGCGGACCATCTTCGACGGGCTTGCCGACCAGCGCGGCCGTATAGGTGAACGCTGTCATCTGGTAGAGATTGCCCTCCACCTGCGGTGCGACGTGCACCGGATCGAACGCGACATCGACCGTCCCGTCGCACTTGTCCACATTGACCGCGTCTGCTTCAAGGCGAACGTCATAGCGCACCAGCGGGAAATCCAGCCTCCGGTCACAGGCGGCGCCCAGGGCGCAGGCGGTCAATGCCACACATCCCATGGCGCGGCGGACCGGGACCCTTCCTGATTGATTCATTTCCAGTCTCCTCCAGTCATCCCGGATGCAACAGGCCGTTCAGATGAACGCCCGTCTTCGGGAGTTGGGGAGAGAGCATGAACGGAGAGCCTGACGGCAGGCTGACGCTATGATGGTCCCCGGCCAATACTCGACCGTTCGCACTCCATGACCCCATCTCCGTCGGCTGCCGGTTTCAGGGCCAGAATGCCGCCCGCTTTCCCTGCTGGCACCCCGGGCTGCAACTTTCGTCCCGGCTGCGGGGTATGTCAGACAAGGTGGCAGGGCTCTGTGTAGATGCAAGTTCCGGAGAGCAGGCAGGCAGCGGAATTTGCAAGCTTCATGCGTGAGTACCAGGACATGGTGTTTTCAACGGCAGCGCGGCTGCTGGGCGATGACGCGCAGGCCGAAGACATCTCCCAGAACGTATTCCTGAAGGCTTATGAGCGTTTTGACGAGTTGCATGACAACCCGACCACACCGGGCTGGTTGAAGACGGTGGCAACCAACATGTCCCTGAACCACCTCGCCCGCTATCGCAGGCGCTGGAGCTTCTTCGGTGACTGGGGTCGCGCCGACGAGGACGAGTCGGACGAAGCGCTGTCGGGACCAGAGTTTGCGGTGCCGGACACGTTGCTGCACGAGATCGAGGTCGATGAGCGGCACGAC
>JAATEY010000375.1 GCA_015655465.1 Gammaproteobacteria bacterium
TGGATCTGTTCGGCGCATCGCGACGAGGACATTCCTCCTGGTGCGACGCACCTGCTGTGGCTGGAGGCCGGGAGCGTGCGTTTCGCCGGTGTCTTGACGCGCCCGCGACTGCGTGAGGCACTCTCTGCGGTGCGGGTGGAAGAGACCAGGCTGGGGGTCGTGAAACCGCGCGGCACGAGTCCGCAGGTTCGCACGCCGGTCAGGGCAATGCGCCCGTACATCATGCTGCGCAACGCTACTGTGTGGATCGAAGAGAAACGCGTGCTGCAGGAACTGGACCTGACCATCGGGCGCGGCGAGTGCTGGGTGGTGCATGGTGCGAATGGTTCGGGCAAGTCGACGCTGCTGCGCACCCTGTACGGCGATCACGCCGTGGCAAGTGGGGGCCTCATTCGCAGGGCGGGCATCGTGCCCGGTGTGCCGCTGGACCAGTTCCGCGCGCGTACCGGACTGGTTGCGCCGCATCTGCAGAGCGACTACCCGCGCGATCACACGGTGCTGGACACCGTCGTATCGGGACTGCATTCGAGCATCGGCCTGAACTTCCGCGCCACGTCCGCAGAGTGTCGGCGCGCGCGTACGGCAATGCGCGCACTGCAGATGGAGCCATTTGCGGAACTGACGCTGGCGCAGATGTCCTATGGGCAGGTGCGCCGCATCCTGTTTGCGCGCGCGCTGGTTACGCGGCCGCGCCTGCTGCTGCTGGACGAGGCATTCACCGGGCTCAATGGGGTGCTGCGCGCCGAACTGCTCGCCTGGCTCGAGGGCCGGATCGAAGCCGGCGTCACAGTGGTGATGGCCACGCATTACCGCAGCGAGTGGCCGCGCAATGCCTCACATGAACTGATGCTGTCGCGGGGGCGGGCGACCTACGCAGGTAAGCTACGTACATGAAGAAGCGATTGTGGGTGGCGCTGGCAGTGCTGGTCGTGGCGGCAACACTGCGCGTGGCGGGTGGCGCCGGCTTCTGGCGGCGCTACGCGACGGCGATGCTGGGGGGCGGTGCGGAAACAGCGGCCCGTCTGGTCATGCCGCGAATGCGCTTGCCCGGTGGTGCGAGTGAGCTGCCCCGAGCCACTGCGGAATCCGAGCTGATTGCCGCGGAGGCCGTGCAGCTGGCAGCAGACACGGCGCGTAAACAGGGTGCGCAGGCACTGCTGGTGCACCGCCATGGGCACAGTGTGCATGAATACTTCGCAGCGGGTCGCAGCGGCAGCACGGAGGTGGAGGGTGGCGAACTGTCACCCGCATTGCTGGCGCTGTCGCTGGGCGCGCTGGTGGATGCGGGCCGACTGGAACCACGGGTCGCAATTGCCGCCATTCGCGATGCAACCCGACCCGGCGAAGCCTGGCGCAATCCATGGTCTGCTGCTGCGCGGCGGCGCTTCACGCTGGCGCCGCCGCCAGCAGTGCTGTTGCAGGACCTGGACGGCAGCATCGCAAACACGATTTCGGCTCGCCTGTGGTTGCCGCTGGGCGCCGCGGATGCAGCGCTGTGGGGCGTGGACGATTCGCAGCTGCGCCTGGACTGCTGCGTGGTGGCGCGCCTTGCCGACTGGATGCGCCTCGCGGACCTGTTCCTGCAACAAGGCAACTATCAGGGTAATCGCGTCGTATCCCCCGACTGGATCAGGCAGCTGCTCGCCGCAGACTCCGCGGGGCAACGTCATCCAGTCTGGCTCCGCAAGCAGTTGCCATGGGCGGGCGATGAGCCACCGGCAGCGCGTGATGTCTACTGGTTCGACCTGGGTACGGATTTGCGGCTGTGGCTGGTGCCGCGCCGGGATCTCGCAGTGTTGTACTGGGCGGGCAAAGGTGATGCGCGCGATACACTGGTTCCCAATATCATCCTGCGGGGCCTGCTCGATCAGGCGCCCGCGGTGAGCGGTTCGACTGAATTGAATGACCTGGTGCCGGGGCATTAGGCTCCGGCGGGCGGATGCACTGCAATTCCTGGAGCACATCGCGATGATCTATTCCTATGGCGAACGCAGCCTGCAGACCGACGGTGTCTACTACATCGCACCGAGTGCGGATGTCATTGGCTCGGTCAGCCTGGGCAGCGAGGCGAGCATCTGGTTTGGTGCAGTGCTGCGCGGCGACAACGACTGGATTCACATCGGTGCCGGCACCAATGTGCAGGATGGCAGCATCATCCATGTCGATCCCGGCGTGCCGGTGGTGGTGGGTGCGAATGTCACCATCGGGCACGGTGTCCTGCTGCACGGCTGCCACGTCGGTGATGGTGCGCTCATCGGCAACCGTGCGATGGTGCTGGATGGTGCGCGCATCGGTGCCGGCAGCCTGATCGGCGCTGGCGCCTTGATCACGCCCAACACCGAGATTCCGCCGGGCTCCGTGGTGATGGGCGCGCCGGGGCGAATCATCCGTCAGATCGAGCCGCGCGACATGGAACGCATGACGCGTGGCTGCGAGGCCTATCGGGTGAAAGCGCGCGAATACGCGGCGAAGCTGGTCAGAGTCTGAGTTCGGCTTCGAACACCACCACGGCCTGACCTGCGATGGCTGCTGCCGCAGGTTTGCCGGCGGCATCCAGTTCCACAGCAACCTCCACGCGCCCGGGCCGCCCGACATGCATGCCCTGGGCGCCGACAAATCGCGCGACGGCTCCATCTGCCCGCAGCAACGCATGCTCGACCAGATACACGCCCAGCATGGCGTGGGCATTGCCGCTCACCGGGTCTTCATCGATGCCGAGCGCAGGACAGAACATGCGCGCTTCAGTGGAGCAGCCCTGCACTCGCGAACTGCGCGTGAATACGAAGTAGCCCTGTGCGCCCAGCTGTGGCGACAGCGCGCCGAGCGCGGCCAGCTGCGGTTGCATTGCGTCGAGCGCCTGGGCCTCGCGGACACCGAGCAGCAGACGTGTGCTGGCGGTGCCCGCGATGCGTGCAGGGCAGTCCGCATCCAGCTGCTCGCGCGCCAGACCCAGCAATGACAGCACCTGTTCAAGCTCCGCGGATGCCAGCGTCCTGCCCAGCGGCGGGGCGGACTGGCGGATGGAGAAGCCGCCGTCCGGCAGTGCCTGCACTTCCACGATGCCCGTCCTGCCTTTCTGACGCCGCAGCGCCTGCGGCAACGACTGCGCAAGCACCGCATGTGCCGCGAGCGTCGCGTGCCCGACGAACGGCGCTTCCTTGCGCGGCGTGAAGAACCTGACGCCGATATCGTGATCCGCCGCGCTGGCCGGCAGCACGAATGCGGTATCGCCGTTGTTCAGTTCACGCGCGATCGCCTGCATCTCGGCTTCCGACA
>JAATEY010000199.1 GCA_015655465.1 Gammaproteobacteria bacterium
CCCTGCATCTTGACCATCTTCACCGCGGCTGCATGGTTGCCGGGGTCGGTGGCGCCGCAGCAATCCTCCAACAGCAGGCACTCGAAGCCTCGGTCGTTTGCCTCGCGCATCGTCGTATGGACGCAGACATCTGTCGTGATCCCCGCCAGTAGGATATTGGCGATGCCACGGGTGCGCAGGATCAGTTCCAGGTCGGTGGCGCAGAAACTGCCTTTGCCGGGCTTGTCGATGACGACTTCCCCCGGCGCGGGGGCGAGTTCGGGGATGATCTTCCAGCCCGGCTCGCCACGCGTCAGGACGCGGCCGCACGGGCCTTCGTCGCCGATGCCGGCGCCGATGCGGCGCGACCGCCAGCGCTTGTTCGCCGGCAGATCCGACAGATCCGGCCGGTGGCCCTCGCGGGTGTGAATGACGTGCATGCCGACCTGCCGTGCGCGCGCCAGCAACTGGCGGATTGGCTCGATCGGCGCGCGTGTCAGCGACAGATCGTAACCCATCTTGTCAACGTAGCCGCCCAGCCCGCAGAAATCGATCTGCATGTCGATGATGATGAGTGCGGTATCGCCCGGCGAGAATTCGCCATCGTAAGGCCAGGGGTAAGGATCGGCCGCAACGACCGGGAAAGTGGGCGTACTCATGCGCGATCGAAGGAGCAAGCCGCATGCCAGCGGCAGAACAGGCCGCGCACTGCGAAGTGACACAGCGGGATGTGCAGAATCGCCTCGCCCTCCGGATTGGAGCAATTGTGGCGCAGGTCCGGTGATGATTGCACCGGCCCGGAGCGGAGAGCACTCAGTCGGCGCCGCCCCATCCTCCCCGCCATATCAATTCCCGGTGGTGGGCCCCTCCGCATCATTCCTTCGAATCCGTACCGGCGACCGGCAGATACTGCACGAACGAGATGACATTGCCGTCAGGGTCGCGTACGTGGAAATCGATGCCGCCCCATATCTGCCGCGCCAGCCGCTGCGGAAACTCCGCCCCACGTGCTTCGAATTCCTCGAACAGCGCCTTCACATCCGTCACCTCGATGCCTGCGAGAATCAGCGAGCCCTCGCGGGCTGCCAGCGCCGTGAAGTTGGGCTCATGCACGAAGCGCAGATGCAGACAGGCCAGATCGCGCGACACCGAACCATAGAACGGCGGCTGGCCGTGCAGGAAGTCGATGTGAAAGCCCAGCTTGTCCCGATAGAACTGCGCCGCAGCCGTCACATTGCGCACGAAGAGGATAGGGACGGCCGCTGACAACTCCTGCGGCGCAGTTGATCTGTTCTGCGCGGACTCATCCTGCGCAGCAATTGCGGCGCTGCCAGAACTGCTCGCCGTACTGGCCTTCAACCCGTTCCAGTTGCCGAAGCCAGCCTCGACGGCCACGATCTCCTGCGCCAGCGTCAGCGGCAACTGCATCGCAAGCGCTGCGGCATCGGTGATCTGTGCGTAGCGCGGCAGCAACCGCAGTTTCGCGCCGATGGAATAATTGCGCTCGCGATGCCAGCGGACCAGCTGCTTCGCACGCTTGCGATAAGTTTCGATGGAAGGCATGGGTACACTCCGAAGCTGATTGATTCAGCTGGCGGGCTTCGCCCTTTCGGCTTTCAGCCGATGCACCCAGTAGCGCGGAATCAAGGCTAGCCGCGCCAGGCAGATTCTGTCAACGCCGCCCAGCGGACTCACCCGCTGTCGTTGCCCACCCGCGCCACGCGCCTGCGGTAGGCGCTCACGTTGTCCCCCGCGATGCGCGAGTCCCGCGTGCCATTGTTGGTGCCGACCTTGAGGTCGGAGCCGGTCACGGGCTTCGCGTCGATTTTCGTCTCGCGCTCGAATGCGTGCGACTTGTCGGTGTTGCGGTAGTAGCGGTACAGGGCCCAGTACAGGGCGATGCCGCCGCCGGGGCCGAGCAGAAGCAGAGCCAGGCTGCCGCCGTCGTCGCTCATGATGTGTGCGCCAGGATCCAGAGTGCGATGGTTTCCAGGAACGTGCCAACGGTGAGCGCGACCAGGAACAGCTTCCATCGCTGCACCGGTACGCTGCCCATCGTCTCGCCGGTGCGGCCGTTCACTGCGATGTAGTGCAGCAGGCCGCGGCCCCCGTTCGGCTGATGATACGAGTACAGCCACACGGGCAGGGACATCGATACCCAGCGCGTGCCGTGCACGACGAGACCTTCCTTCTCCCAGCGCACGCCGCGGCCGTAGCGGCTCACCGAGTTCTCGACCTGCGCCCGTGCTATCGACAGCAGTCCGTCCACGAGCCGCGGTTGCAGGTTCGCCACGTTGAGGTCGCGCTTCTCGGACGAGCAGTCCCGGAGGTACGACGCGTTCCACTTCACCGCGTTCTTCGTGTCGAATGGCAGGATGGTGTTGATGATGTTGTTCGTGTTGGCGCCCGTGTCCAGGTTGGCGCGTTCGCTCGATGATTCGAGCGGGAGGTCGTCCACCGTGAAGTCCACGTGGCGATCGACTGCGTACACGTCGGCGTCGTAGTACGTCGCCTTGTTGTTGCCCGTGCCGCGGGTGTAACGACGCGTCTCGATCTCACCCTTGCCGGCAACGTCTGCGCTCGCCTTGCCGTCGATGATCATGTACGGCAGGTAGACGGGGATGACGTTCCCGGGCGTGAACTCCTCCTTGAAAGCCTTCAGCGCGAAGAACCTGCGCTTGTCGACGAACTGGCGGATGCGCGCAATCGCGTCGTCCTTCCTGATGTGGAAAGGCAGCACCGCATCAGGCACGGCGCCGTTCGCCACCTGTTCGTTGACACCGAATACGTTGCGGCACCAGTGGCAGCGCGCCGTCATTTCGCTTTCGGTGTTGACAGTCACCTCGGCGCCGCAGCCGCTGCACTTGAACGTACGCAGCACGGCTTCGTCGGCCGCGATGTCGCGCGCGCCCGAGGCGATGATCGTGCCCTCGAGCTGGTCCTGTCCCTGGCCGAGACCGAACTGCTCCTCGACGCGCTCGGCCTGCCACTCATTGCGGCAGAACGCGCAGATGAGCAGGTCAGTGCCAGGCTTGTGGCGGAAGTCAGTCGCGCCGCACTGCGGACATCGGTTGGCGCCGTCCTTCAGCTCCCTGGCCGCCGTGTCGATGGCGGCCGGATCCGGCTTCAGCAGTTCGTCGCGGACCGGCGGCGGAAGATTGTACGGGTCGACGCCCAGTTCGCCGGGCCGCGGCGGCACATCCTGCGGGGATCCGGGGCCCGTGAACTTTGGCGGGTTGCTCGCGTCCGGCATCTCCGTCGCGCGCCTACAGTCCCAATGCCCTGGCCTTCAGCGCATCGTAGTCGGACTGCGTGATCAGCCCGAGGTCGAGCATCTCCTTCGCCTTCTTGAGCCTGGCGACCGGATCGTCGGCCGCGGGCGCGGGTTGCTGCATGCCGCCCACGCCCATCATGCCGCCCGCCATGCCGATGCCCACGAGGCCAGCCGCACCGCCGTTCTCGCCTGCCGACTGGATGCCCTGCGCGATGCTGGCCTGGAGGTTCGAGTTGCCGCGCGATCCGGTGAGCGCGTCGGCGCGCTGCACGGTCTTCAGCAGCTCCCGCGTGTTCGCGTCGTACTCGATGGAGACGATCGACACCTTGCCGATCGCAAGGCCGCGATCGGTGCGCCACTGGTAGCCATTCTCCACCGCCTGCGACAGGCTTTGCGCGAAGCCGAGCGAATCCTGCTGCAGCTTCGTGATGCGGTTGCCCTTGCCCGGATCGTTCGTGTAGAGGCTGAACGCGGGCGCCAGCGAACCGACCACTTCGTTGAAAAGCTGGCCGGCCGCCGCGTTGTCCATGTCGGTGAAGTCGAACACCTTGCCCGGCTGCAGGTACGCAGCCGGCACGAAGTTCTTCACGAACAGGATGGGGTCGACGATTTTCAGCGTGTACGAGCCACGCGTCACTGCGCCAACCTGCGTCTTGAGGAAGCCGTCGTCCCAGTAAATCTCGGACTGCGTGCCAAAGCGGTTGTCTGGCAGCTCCTTCAGCGCGACGAAGAACGCCGACTGTTGCGAGCCGGGCTGGCCGCCGAACTTGAAGCGCTCCCAGCTTTGCCTGATCAACGAGCCCACAAGGTCGTCGCCAGCGAAGATCGACTTCGAGTTGAGGTCGTTCGATTGCCAGATGTAGCCGCCCGGTTGGGATGCGAAGCCGGTGATGGCGCCGTCCTGGAACAGGAGCAGCCCATAACCTTCGGGCACGACGATCTTCGAGCCGTTCGTGATGATGTTCGAGGAGCCCTTCGTGTTCGACCCGCGCCCGGCATTCGTGCCCTGCGGCACGGCTGCGAAAAGCGCTGCGGTGCCCGGCAAGCCTGAGGGTACCGTGTAGAAGTCCTTCCACTGGTCAGCGAGCATGCCGCCGATCGAACCAGACAGCGCCTGAATCAGACCCATGATGTACCTCGCGTTCGTCGCCGTGACTTAAGTGCCCGGTATGGCCGGACTATACATCTAGTCAAAAAAAAGCCCCCGGCCTTACACCGGAGGCTCTTGCTCGAACGACAGGTTTCAGTTTACCGGCTGACCTGGAGGCTGGCTCCACCACCAAGGCCGAAGGTACCGTTGTCAGGGGAGACCACCTTGACCCACAGTGCATCCTTGTCCTTGTAGTACGAGGTGGCGCTGGCCTTGCGCAGCGCATCCAGGCTGTCCTGCGCCGCACCCGAGGCGGCAGTGGTGAATCCCGGCAGCTGGAAGATCACCCACGAGCCGGCATCCAGTTCCGACAGGGAGAGGGAGACGCTCGGCCTTTCGGTGGTCACTTTGATCTCGGTACCAGCTCGCACGTTGGTGCCTGTCACGTTGTAGTCCCTGCCATTGCGGCTGAGCACGACTGGCGCCTGAGCAGGCGCACCGCCGGCTCGCGCAGCGGGTGCGGGTGCGCCGGGACCAGCACCAGCGGCTCTCGGGGCGCCGCCGATATTCAGGCGCCCGACATCGCCCTTGCACAGCGCAGCGTTCCAGGTGGGCTTGATCTCACAGGCCTGTGCGTCGGCTGCGATGCTGTCGTAGACGCCGTCATTGATGAGTACGTAGGAATCGGGACCAGCGCCAAGCGAGCCGTCCCTGTCGCGGATCGCCGCAGTCTTCCAGGCCGTGCTGGCTGCAAGGTCGTTGCCCCACTTGCGCTCCATCGGCGGGAAGTACACCGGCTTGGCGTTGATGAACTTCACCTTCTCGATGGCGTTGTTGGAGCTGACCCCGA
>JAATEY010000201.1 GCA_015655465.1 Gammaproteobacteria bacterium
GTGACGGCTCTGGTGCGCCGTCTACAAGAGGCGCTTTGTGCTGGAGAGACTGCCTTTGGAGAAAGGCTCACTATAGCCGCCCGCCTGCACGACATTGGTAAGATTGCCTTGCCGGAAAGCCTTCTGAATATGGCTTCATCCGGCGACAGCGGGCGCGCGAAGATGCCCGGATGTGTCGCCATGCGCAGGTAGCCCATCAGCGTGATCCAGGCGAGGCAGAACACCTCGCGTTGCCGCACACATTGCTCAAGGAAGGTCTGCGCCTTCGGTTGCAGCGGACTCCCGGTATCGGACGCGTACAGCAGGATGTTGACGTCGATGGCGAAGCTCATCGGCGCGGTTCATCCATGGCGTCGAGCAGTGCGTGCTTGTCCGCCAGGTCGATGCGGACCCCCATGGGTCTGGCAACCCATTTGAAGACGGGCTCTTTCGAATCCGCCACGCGGTGGGCCTGCAGGGATTGCGCCAGCAGATCGGAAACCAGCCTGCCGAGCGATTTGCCCTGCTGTTGCTGCAGGCGCTTGAGATCGCGCAGGATGGGATCGTCGATGTCGATGGTGGTGCGCATGATGCGTGATGCTAACATGTTGGTCATCAGATGTTTGATCTTTTGCCAGTCCATCAGGCCATGCCGGAAGAATCTGGCGGATTGCGTGAGACACACGCTTTGTGTCCGGGCCCGCGCGAGAGCAGGCAGGCTGCGTCACCATCGAGTTCACGGCACAGATCGGTCTGGGTTGCATCTTCAGGTACCGGTTTGTCACCGATCAGGAGTTCGATCCGAAGAATGAGTTGTTGAAGGGCCTGTGACTCGCAGTCACGCGCGAGCGCCAGGATCCACAACAGCCCAATCAGTGGAATGAGTTCGGGCTCGAATGGCATTGAGCCGCTGCGAAGTCCAACAATGGGTAGGTTCGTGCGCTCCTCCATCCCACGCAGCGATACGAACTCCGCATTCCCGCCACCGATGGACAGTGCGGCCAAGCGGTCGACGCGCGCTTCAATCGACGGGCGAATGTCCGCGATGAGCGCGTTCACGCGGCGCGTGAACTTATGATGCCGCCGCGCGTGAGTCATTGGGATGTGAATTCGTGCGGGATCTCGGCGGAAGAATCTGGGCAAATCGCCCGGAAACAGAGCAGTGGATCTGCAGGATCAGCTAAGGCAGAAGGTCGCGCAGCCTGAAATAGAGCATCGCCAGCACCAGTGCCGGTCGCCGCAGCGGTCCGCCCGGAAACTCCCGATGCGGGATGCTTGCAAGCACGTCGAAGCGCTCCGCAGCTCCGGCAATGGTTTCTGCCACGAGCTTGCCGGCGAGGCCGGTCAGCGCGATACCGTGGCCGGAAAATCCATGCAGGTAGTACACATCCGGCTCCAGTCGCCCGAAATCGGGGGCGCGGTTCATGGTGATATCCACATACCCGCCCCAAGCGTGTTCTATGCGCGTGTCCTTTAATTGCGGGAAGACGTTCAGCATTCGCTGCCGCGTGGCTTGGGCTGTGTTGAATGGGTCGAGGCCTGAATAACTCACACGTCCTCCGAAGAGCAGGCGGTGATCGCTGCTGCGGCGGAAGTAGTCCAGCACCCAGTTGATGTCGGTGACGGCGGTGTTGTCGGGCAACAGGGAGCGCGCAGTAGCTTCACCCAGCGGTTCTGTGGCGACGATGTACGTGCTCACGGGCATGATGCGGCGCGCGAGCTTTGGCACCGTGTTACCGAGCCATGCGTTGCCGGCGAATACGATGTGGCGACATTGCAGGACACCTTGCGCGGTGACCAGGTGCAGCGTGCCGTCGCGCCGCTCGTGGCGCAATACGCGACTGCCTTCATGCAGCGTGCAGCCATGTCGTTCGGCTGCGGCAGCGAGCCCGCGCACGTATTTCAGTGGATGCAGATGGCCGCTGTTGGTGTCCAGCAGGCCGCCGATGTAGCGGTGGCTGGCCACCAGTCTGCGCGTGGCGGTTCGATCCTGAAACTGCACGCTGCGATAGCCGTACACTTCGTGCAGTTCCTGTTCCCAATGCTGCAGTTCAGCCATCTGCCGCGGCTTGATGGCCACATGCATCTGGCCGCTGACGTAGTCGCAATCGATCCGGTGCTGCGCGATCAGCTCGCGCATCAGGGTCAATGCTTCCACCGACATGTCCCAGATCCGCCGGGCGTTCGCAGCGCCCAGCAGGGCGGTGAGTTTGTCCTGGCCCGCCGCAACGCCGAAAATGGCCTGCGCGCCGCTGCGGCCTGACGCACCCCAGCCGATGCGTTCGGCTTCGAGCAGGGTGACCCGATAGCCGCGCTGCGCCAGATGCAGCGCGGCGGAGAGTCCCGCAATGCCTCCGCCTACTATGCCTACATCGCAGCTTGCGGAACCTGCGAGCGGCAGGCGCAGCGGCTCCTCGGGCAGTGAAGCCCAGTACCAGGGACGCGGATCGATCGCAGCAGTCATGCGCGCAAGTATCAGCGCTTACAGTGCAGGCAGATAGACTGCGCATTCCTGCGGCGTGACATGCGTGTTGAACTCGTCCAGTTCATGCCGCTTCACCATCGCATACAGCCGATGCAGCTCCGGCCCCAGCAATTCCCGGGCGAAGCTGCTCTGGTCGAAGCGATCGAGAGCGGTGGGCCAGTAACGGGGCAGGGCTTCGCCCAGCTGCTGCGTGCCGGTGTAGGCATTGCCCTCCAGTGGCGCCTGCGGCATGCGCTGCCCGGCCAGGCCTTTCAGCAATCCGCCCAGGATCCAGCTCATCACCAGATAGGGATTGGCCTCGGCACCGGCAACCCTGTGCTCCAGGCGCCGGTTGCCGGCATCGCTCACCGGCACCCGCAGCGCGGCGCCGCGGTTGTTCACCGACCAGTCGGCGGTGAGTGGCACATAGGCCTCGGGGCGGAAGCGTCGCCAGGAGTTGGCCAGTGGCGCGAAGATCGCCATGCCATCGGCCATGGTTGCCAGCATGCCGGCTGCGGCCTGCTGCATCAGCTCGCTGCCCAGTGGATGCTCCGCGGCAAACACATTGCGCCCCTGCGCGTCATTCAGGCTCACATGCACATGCAGGCCGCTGCCGGCCATGTCGGCATAGGGCTTGGGCAGGAAGGTGGCATCCATGCCCTGGTGACGCGCCACGCATTTCACGATGCGCTTGAAGCGCACGGCCTGGTCGCAGGCAGTGAGCGCATCGTCGATGTGCTGCAGGTTCACTTCGAACTGGCCGGGGCCGTATTCCGCCAGTGCGCTGGTGGATGGCACGGCCTGCGCGTGGCAGGCCCGATCAATCGCAGCCAGCACGCCCGAGTATTCATCGAGATCGATCATGGAATTGATCTGCGTGCGGTATTCACGCCGACCGGTCAGTGGCGACAGCGGCGGCTGTGGCAGGCTCGATGCGGTGCGCTGGCTGTCGATGAGATAGAACTCCAGTTCCACCGCGACCACCGGCGTCAGGCCCAGCGCTGCAAACTGCCCCAGCACCCGCTGCAGCAGATGACGTGGATCACCGGCAAAAGGCCGGCCGTCGCGCTCGTGCATGGTCACCTGCGCCTGTGCCACGCCATGATCGAGCCAGGGCACATCGACCAGCGTGCCCGCAACGGGCAGGCAGGGGCGGTCGGCATCGCCTTCGTCAAAGCCCAGGCCCGTCGCCTGCACCGTGCCGCCGGACACATCCATCCCGAACATGGAGCCGGGCAGCAGCAGGCCGTTGGCGAAGGTGCTGCGGGCGCTGGCGATGTCCACCCGCTTGCCACGATCCACGCCGTGGATGTCATGCAGCAGCAGGTCGATGAACCGCAACCCGGGCCGGGTCGCAAGGTAAGCGGCAAGTTCCGACAACATGTTCAATTTCCCGAGTATTTTCTATGACTTGCGCGGCATTCCGCAGGAATGGCCGGCACGTGAGGGGTGCCTTGTGGTGTAATGATTCCCGATGGTACTGCCCGTTCTGGCGGTGCCGCCGTTGAACATATTAGACATCCCAGCAGCCATGTCTGCCCGCAGACCCGTCATTGGAATCCCCGCCGACCGGCGCATGCTGGGTCAGCATCCGTTTCACGCCGTGGGCGAGAAATACATCACCGCGGTGCTGCGCGGGGCCAATGCCTTGCCGCTGCTGATTCCTTCGCTGGGTGATGAGCTTGGTTTGCCTGCGCTGGTCGACGAGCTCGACGGCCTGCTGTTCACCGGCAGTCCGTCCAATGTCGAGCCACAGCGCTATGGCGGCGATGCGAGCCGGCCCGGCACGCTGCACGATCCGGAGCGCGATGCCACCACGCTGGCGTTGATACCCCGCGCCATTGCCGCCGGTGTGCCGGTGCTGGGCATCTGCCGCGGCTTCCAGGAGATGAATGTCGCCTTTGGCGGCACGCTCTGGCAGCACGTGCATGAAGTGCCAGGCCAGGCGGTGCATCACGAAGACCACGGCGCGCCGCTGGATGTGCAGTACGGGCCGGCGCATGCCGTCACGCTCGCCACGGGCGGGGCGCTCGCCGGCATCGGTGGCTGCGAACGCATCATGGTGAACTCGCTGCATCACCAGGGTGTGCGCGCGCTGGGTGCAGGACTCATCGAGGAAGCGCGCGCCGACGATGGGCTCATCGAAGGCTTTCGCGTGCGCGACGCGCGACGCTTCGCGCTGGCGGTGCAATGGCACCCGGAATGGAAGGCGCAGGAGAATCCGTTTTCCGCTGCGCTGTTCAAGGCTTTTGGCGATGCGGCGCGCGAGCGTGCCGCACAGGATACGAACAGGTGATTTCATGACGAACGATATCCATCAGTTTTTCCGCGAACGCGGCATCTCCGAGGTCGAGGGCATCATTCCCGACATGGCCGGCATCGCGCGCGGCAAGATCATGCCCGCGCAGAAGTTCGCGGCGGACGAGGGCATGCGCCTGCCGGAGAGCATCTTCCTGCAGACCGTGACCGGCGACTATCCCAGCGATACATCGGGTGCCATGAGCCCGGCAGAGATCGACATCGTGCTCAAGGCAGATACCCGCACGGTGCGGGTGGTACCCTGGGCGGCCGAGCCTACGGCGCAGGTCATCCACGACTGCTTCTACTCCGATGGCCGGCGCGTGACCATGGCACCACGGCATGTGCTGCGGCATGTGCTGGAGCTGTACGCGGAGCGCGGCTGGGAGCCGGTGATCGCGCCGGAACTCGAGTTCTATCTCATCGAGCCGAACATCGACGCCGACTATCCGCTGAAGCCGCCGGTGGGGCGCTCGGGGCGCGCCGAACCGGGCCGCCAGAGCTACAGCATCGCCGCCGTCAACGAGTTCGATCCGCTGTTCGACGACATCTATGCCTTCTGCGAGGCGCAGGACATCGAGATCGACACGCTGATCCATGAAGATGGCCCGGCGCAGATGGAGATCAACCTGCTTCACGGCGATCCGCTCGACCTCGCCGACCAGGCCTTCCTGTTCAAGCGCACCGCGCGCGAGGCGGCGCTGCGCCACAAGATGTACACCACGTTCATGGCCAAGCCGCATGCCAAGGAGCCCGGCAGCGCCATGCACATCCACCAGAGCATCCTCGACCGGAAGACCCGCCAGAACATTTTCAGCAATGCCGATGGCACGCCCTCGCAGCTGTTCTTCGCACACATCGCGGGACTGCAGAAATACCTGCCGGCCGCGATGTCGCTGTTCGCGCCGAATGTGAATTCATATCGCCGCATCACGCGCGCGGCGCTGGCACCGATCAACGTGCAGTGGGGCTACGACAATCGCACGGCGGGGCTGCGGGTGCCCGTGTCCGGTCCGGAGAATCGCCGCGTCGAGAATCGTGTTGGCGGTGCCGATGCGAATCCCTACCTTGCCATCGCGGCGTCGCTGGCCTGCGGCTACCTCGGCATGATCGAGAACCTGAAGCCCACTACACCCATCGCAGGCTCTGCGCACGATCTGCCGTTCGCCTTGCCACGGGCGCTGGACAGTGCGCTGCGCCGCCTTGCCGAGTGCGAACCCCTGATCCAGTTGCTGGGCGAGCCGTTCGTGGCTGCGTTTTCCATCGTGAAGACTGCGGAATACGAAGTGTTCCTGCAGGTGATCAGCTCCTGGGAGCGCGAGCACCTGCTGCTCAA
>JAATEY010000136.1 GCA_015655465.1 Gammaproteobacteria bacterium
GCGATGGCGCGATCCGCGAGCGCACGCGATACGTTCGCGAGCAGCCGGATGCTTTCGAGCAGGTTGTAGGCGATGACGGGCAGCATGACGTTGAGCTGGAAGTTGCCCGACTGGCCGGCCACGGTGATCGTGGCATCGTTGCCGATCACCTGGGCCGCGACCATCGCGGTGGCCTCCGGTATGACCGGATTGACCTTGCCCGGCATGATGCTGCTGCCCGGCTGCAAGGCCTGCAGTGCGATCTCGCCCAGGCCGGCCAGCGGTCCGCTGTTCATCCAGCGCAGGTCGTTGGCGATCTTCATGAGGCTGACGGCAACGGTCTTGAGCTGGCCGGAAAGCTCCACCGCGGTGTCCTGGGTCGCGATGCCCTCGAACAGGCTGGTATTGGGCCGGAAGGGCAGCTGTGTCGCGCGCGACAGCTCCGCGCAGAACCTCGCGGCGAATTCCGGATGTGCATTGATGCCTGTGCCTACAGCGGTGCCGCCCTGCGCCAGCTGCAGCAGCCGAGCTTCAACAGCAGTCACCCGCTCGATGCCCTTTTCAACCTGTGTGCGCCAGGCGCCGATCTCCTGGCCGAAGGTCACCGGCATCGCATCCATCAGATGCGTGCGTCCGGTCTTGACGATGTGACCCACCTGCGCCTCCTTGTTGCGCAGCACACCGGCCAGATGCTGCAGCGACGGCAGCAGCGATTCGCGCCACAGCAGCGCCGCACTCACGTGAATGGCGGTGGGAATGACATCGTTGCTGCTCTGCCCCATGTTCACTTCGTCATTGGCGTGCACCGGTCGCCCCAGGCGCTGCGCCGCGAGGCGGGCAATGACCTCGTTGGCATTCATGTTGGTACTGGTGCCGGAACCAGTCTGGAACACGTCGACGGGGAACTGCGCGTCGTATCCGCCTGCAGCCACGTCATCGGCCGCTGCGACGATTACCTCCGCAATGGCTGCGTCCAGCAGGCCGAGCGATGCATTGGCGCGCGCCGCCGCGGCCTTGATCAGCGCCACGGCGCGAATGAATGCACGCGGCAACGGCCGGCCGCTGATCGGAAAGTTCTGCACGGCGCGCTGCGTCTGCGCGCCCCACAGGGCATCCATGGGCACCTGCAGTTCGCCCATGCTGTCGCGCTCGATCCGGAAATCCGTGGTTGCCATGCGTGTAGCTCCGCCTTCAGCAGCATCAGTTATGATGCGCGCATCCTAACATTCGGACCGCCCGCAGCGGCCGCCAACACCATGGACGCAAGCCTCACCGCCCTTTCCCCTGTAGACGGACGCTATCGCGCGGCTACCGTTGGTCTCGCACAGCTGCTGTCCGAAGGCGGGCTGGTGCGCGAACGCATCCGCGTCGAGGCGTTGTGGACGCTGCAGCTGGGGGAGGTGCTGCGCGATCATCCGGTCGCCAGTTTCGCGCCGGCCATGCGTACGCGACTCGAACAGCTCGTGGTCGATCCAGGAGAGACCAGTCCGGCCACGGTCAAGGCCATCGAGAAGCGCATCAATCACGATGTCAAGGCCGTCGAATACTTCGTGCGCGACGAGATCAAGGCTGCCGGCGCCACCGCTGCGCAGCTGGAACTGGTGCATTTCGGCTGCACCTCCGAAGACATCAACAACCTGAGCTATGCACGGCTGCTGGCGCGCGCCCGCGCCGAACAGCTGCTGCCCGCACTCGACGCGCTGCTCGAGTCCGTCGCCGACATCGCCGCCACCAATGCCGCACTGCCCATGCTGGCGCGCACGCATGGCCAGACCGCCTCGCCCACCACTCTCGGCAAGGAGTTCGCCAACATCCATGCGCGCCTGCAGCGCGCGCGCCACCGGCTGGCGCGCGTGGAAGTGCTGGGCAAATGGAATGGAGCAGTCGGCAATTTCAATGCGCATGTGGTCGCATTCCCCGGGCTCGACTGGATCGACATCTCGCGGCAGTTCGTGCGGCGCTGTGATCTCAAGTGGAACGGGCACACCACGCAGATCGAACCGCATGACTGGATCGGCGAATACTGCGATGCACTGGCGGCCATCAATGTCATCGGCATCGACATGTGCCGCGACATCTGGGGCTATGTGTCACTGGGCTATCTGCGGCAGCGCGCCGTGGCTGGTGAAGTAGGCTCGTCCACCATGCCGCACAAGATCAACCCCATCGACTTCGAGAATGCCGAAGGCAACCTTGGCGTCGCCAACGCCCTGTTGCGGCATTTCTCCGAGAAGCTGCCGGTGTCGCGCTGGCAGCGGGACCTTACCGACTCCACCGTGCTGCGCAATGTCGGCGTGGCACTGGGTCACTGCCTGATCGCCTGGCGCGCCGCACTGCGCGGCCTCGGCAAGATCGCGCCCAATCCGCCACGATTGTCTGCGGATCTGGACGATGCCTGGGAAGTGCTGGCGGAGGCCGTGCAGACCGTACTGCGCGCGGAAGGAGTTCCGGACGGCTACGAACTGCTCAAGGAACATTCCCGCGGCAAGCCACTGACGCGCGAGCTGCTGGCGGAACTGATTCGCGCGCTGCCGCTGCCCGAGGCGCGTCGCAAGGCCCTGCTGGAATTGACACCAGCGAACTACGTGGGTCTGGCAGCCGCACTTTCGGCACTGCCGCCCGCGTAGGCGCCTGTTCGCGCCAGCCCGGGCAGCGGGATTTCGGCGGCGCATTGCTGTATTTACATAACGACAGCCGTTCTGTGAACCAGTGCACACCGTGGTATCAGCCACCTCGCGCCAAGGGGCAAACCGTGAACCAGTCCACAATCTGGCGGTGGCCGGGATTCCTAAGATGAAGCCATGAGCGGTCCCCAGTACTACTTCGCAGGCCAGCCCACGGGATTTGTGCCTCCCGTCGACGTACTGGGGCGCGGGACGAATGCCAATCTGGCTGCACCGGAACCGCTGCAGGTATTGACCACCCTCGATGATGTTCGTTCCGCCACGCGCCGTGCCATCGCTGGCGCGCAACGCCTGCTGTCCATCTACACCCTGGATCTGGAACCGCAGCTGTATGAACAGTCGGCGTTCCTGGAGCTGATCAAGCGCTTCCTGCTCAGTCACAGCTTTGCCAAGGTACGGCTGCTGACGCATCGGCCGATTCCCTATACCTCCCCCAACAAGCTCGCTGCCATGCGGCGGCGCCTGTCGGGGCATATCGAAATCCGCACCGTCAATCCGCAGTTCGCCGCCCGCACCAGCGGCCTCTTGATCGCGGACAGCAAGGCCATCGTCTATCGTGCACAGGTCACCAGCTGGGAAGGCGTTGCCGGCTTCGAGCAACCGCCCATTGCCAAGCTGTACCTGCAGGAATTCGACGAGATGTGGATCGCCAGCGTTCCGAAGTACTGAACGAGGCTACGACCTCCAGGACCTGCGCTCCCCTATACTGCGCGAATGACCTGGCGCCCCGACCTGACGGTTGCTGCCATCGCGCAGCGTGAAGACGGCCGCTTCCTCGTGGTGGAGGAACGGATCGGCGACTGCATCGTGTTCAACCAGCCCGCCGGCCATGTGGAAGACGGCGAATCCATACTCGAAGCCGTGATCCGCGAGACGCTGGAAGAAACCGCCTGGCAGTTCGTGCCCCGGCATCTGCTGGGCATGTATCTCTGGCGCAATCCGCTCAATGGCCGCTCCATCCTGCGGGTGGCTCTCAGCGGCGAGGCGCGCACGCACGATGCGCGCCGCAGGCTCGACCACGGCATCCTGGCCGCACACTGGATGAGCCGTGAGGCGCTTGCCGCGCAGACCGCGCGGCTGCGCAGCCCGCTGGTGCTGCAATGCATCGACGACCATCTCGCCGGCCGTCGCTTCGGGCTCGACGCCCTGACCTACATGGCGGTGCAGGCGGTCGCGCCGAGCATCTGATGCAGGGGCGCATCATCGTCGGGCTGTCTGGCGGCGTCGACTCGGCAGTCACGGCGCTGTTGCTGCTGCGCGCCGGTCACGAGGTGCAGGGCCTGTTCATGCACAACTGGGAGGAGGACGAGCAGGGATACTGCACCGCTGCCGAAGATTTCCAGGACGCCCGCCGGGTCGCACAGGAGCTTGGCATTGCGCTGCACCGCGTGGATCTGTCGCAGGAATACCGGCAGCGTGTCTTCACCGGCTTCCTCGCTTCCTATCGCGCGGGCCTGACGCCCAATCCCGATGTGCTGTGCAACCGCGAGATCAAGTTCGGCGACTGCCTGCAACACGCGCTGCGTCTGGGCGCACACAGACTCGCCACCGGTCACTATGCGCGCATCGAGGCTGGTGCCGATGGCCCGGAACTGCACAAGGGCATCGACCCTGGCAAGGACCAGTCGTACTTCCTGCATGCCGTGCATCGCGACCGGCTCGCGCATGCCCTGATGCCGCTGGGCGGACTGCACAAGGAACAAGTCCGCGGGTTGGCCCGCGCTGCCGGCCTGCCGGTGTTCGACAAGCGCGACAGCACCGGCATCTGCTTCATTGGCGAGCGGCCCTTCCGGCAGTTCCTGGAGCAGTACATCGAACACACGCCCGGGCCGATCCGCACGCCGGATGGCGAGCTGGTTGGCGAGCATGTCGGCCTGCCGTTCTACACGCTGGGCCAGCGCGGCGGCATCGGCATTGGCGGCGTGCGCGGCGCAGGTGAGCAGCCCTGGTACGTGGCGGCGAAGCGGCCCGACGACAACACGCTGGTCGTGGCCCAGGGCGAAAACCATCCTTCCCTGCTCAGCCGGCAGCTGCGCACCACTGCCGTCAACTGGCTCATCACCACGCCACCACCGGCGGACACCGACATCACAGTTCGGCTGCGATACCGTCAGGAGGACCAACCAGCTCGTGCCGCACAGCAGGATGACGGCGGCGTGATCATCACGCCCGCGGCACCACAGCGTGCGGTCACACCTGGCCAGTCGGCAGTGATTTATCAGGGCTCGCGCTGCCTTGGCGGCGGGGTGATCGTGCAAACCGATATATAATCCGGAATCGTTTTGCGGAGGTTTTCCATGACCGACAGCTTCAAGGCCCGTTCCACCCTGAGCGTGAACGGCACGCAGCACACGATCTGGAGTTTCGCGGCGCTGCCGCAGGACAAGGTTGCGCGCCTGCCCTACTCGCTCAAGATCCCGCTCGAGAACCTGCTGCGCTTTGAAGATGGCGTCAATGTCACCCGCAAGGACATCGAGGCGCTGCTGGACTGGGATGCCGCCGCCGCTCCGAACTATGAAATCTCGTTCACCCCGGCACGGGTGATCATGCAGGACTTCACCGGCGTGCCCTGCGTGGTGGACCTCGCTGCCATGCGCGAAGCCATTGCCCGCCTGGGTGGCAATCCCGAAAAGGTCAATCCGCTGGCACCGGCCGAGCTGGTCATCGACCACTCGGTGCAGGTGGACGAATACGGCACCGTGGATTCGCTCGCCAACAACAATCGCATCGAATTCGAGCGCAATGGCGAGCGCTATTCGTTCCTGCGCTGGGGCCAGAGCGCATTCCGCAACTTCAAGGTGGTACCGCCCAATACCGGCATCGTGCACCAGGTGAACCTGGAGTTCCTGGGTCGCGTGGTGTTCGCGAAGGAAGGCACTCCGCCTGAAGCCTATCCCGACACCGTGGTGGGCACCGATTCGCACACCACCATGATCAACGGCCTGGGCGTGCTGGGCTGGGGCGTGGGCGGCATCGAAGCCGAAGCCGCCATGCTCGGCCAGCCGGTCACCATGCTGATCCCGCAGGTCATCGGCTTCGGGTTGAACGGCCAGCTGCCGGCCGGCGCCACCGCCACCGACCTGGTGCTCACCGTCACCGAAATGCTGCGCAAGAAAGGCGTGGTCGACAAGTTCGTGGAATTCTTCGGCGATGGCCTGGCCAATCTGCCGCTGGCCGACCGCGCCACCATCGGCAACATGTCACCGGAGTTCGGCAGCACCTGCGCGATCTTCCCCATCGATGAAGAGACCATCCGCTATCTCAAGCTGTCCGGGCGCCCGGCGGACCAGATCGCCCTGGTTGAAGCCTATGCCAGGGCGCAGGGCATGTGGCGCACCAATGGCCAGCAGGCCGCTACCTACACCGACGTGCTCGAACTGGACCTGGGCACGGTGGAACCCAGCCTCGCCGGCCCGAGCCGTCCGCAGGATCGTGTGCCGCTGCGCGTCGCGAAGGCCACGTACCAGAAACACGCTGCCAGACAGGCGGAAGAGCGCTCCCGCAAGAATCCCACCGCTACCGGCTCGGGACCGGTCACGCTCGACGGCGAGTCCTTCAACGTGAAGGACGGCGACGTGCTGATTGCCGCGATCACCAGCTGCACCAACACCTCGAACCCCTACGTGCTGATGGCGGCAGGCCTTGTGGCGCGCAATGCCCGCAAGCTCGGTGTGACGCGCAAGCCCTGGGTCAAGACTTCGCTGGCGCCGGGCTCGCGCGTGGTCACCGACTATCTCGCCGACGCCGGCCTGCTCGACGAACTGGCAGGCATCGGCTTCAACCTGGTGGGCTATGGCTGCACCACCTGCATCGGCAACTCCGGTCCGCTGAAGCCCGAGATCTCCGCCGGCGTGAAGGCTGGCGATGTCATCGGCTGCTCGGTGCTGTCGGGCAATCGCAACTTCGATGGCCGCGTGCATCCGGAGGTGAAGCAGAACTACCTGGCCTCGCCGCCGCTGGTGGTGGCTTACGCACTGGCCGGTTCACTCAACGTGGATCTCAACACCGAGCCACTGGGCACAGGCAGCAACGGCCAGCCCGTATTCCTGAAGGACATCTGGCCCAGCGCACACGAAGTCGCCGACTACGTGCACAGGCACATCACTTCCGAGATGTTCAAGCGCAGCTACGCCGGTGTGTTCGATGGCGATGAACGCTGGCGCGCGATCAAGGTGCCGGCCGGCCAGATCTACTCCTGGGACGAGAAGTCCACCTACGTGAAGAACCCGCCCTACTTCGACGGCATGACCATGACGCCTGCTGGTTCCGGCGACATCCGCGAAGCCCGCGCGCTGGCGCTGCTGGGCGACTCCGTCACCACCGACCATATTTCGCCCGCGGGCAACATCGCGAAGACCAGCCCGGCAGCCAGATATCTCATGGAACAGGGCGTGCAGCCCGCCGACTTCAACCAGTACGGCGCGCGGCGCGGCAATCATGAAGTGATGATGCGCGGCACCTTCGCCAACATCCGGCTGCGCAACCTGCTGCTGCCGGGCACCGAAGGCGGCATCACGCAATACCTGCCCACCGGCGAACAGATGTCGATCTTCGATGCGGCGATGAAATACAAGGCCGCCGGCACGCAGCTGATCATCCTGGCGGGCAAGGAATACGGGACGGGTTCATCCCGCGACTGGGCGGCCACGGGCACCATGTTGCTGGGCGTGAAGGCGGTCATCGCCGAGAGCTGCGAGCGCATCCATCGTTCGAACTTGATCGGCATGGGCGTGCTGCCGCTGCAGTACCTGCCGTGCCAGAACGCACAGTCGCTGGGTCTCACCGGCAAGGAAACCTTTGCCATCGAAGGCGGCAGCGATGCCAACCGTTCGAAGGTGGCGGCGAAGGCCACGCTGCCGGATATCGGCAAGATCATCACCTTAGACGTGAGCGTGCGCATCGCATCGACAAACGCGCGCGAGTAATAACAGCA
>JAATEY010000090.1 GCA_015655465.1 Gammaproteobacteria bacterium
ATTCCGTCGAGAACAACACCGCATCATCAGTCAATAGACCTGACATCCCCCGTACATGGTCATCCGCCCACGCGGCGCGGATTCGCATTGCCTCAGGATCCATCCCATAGAGAATCACCAGTGTCTGCATGGCGCTGTACAGGGCGTTGTCGAGCTCGCGACTATTTTCGAGTGAGTGACTCTCCTTAGGCGCTTTCCATGTTGCACTGATCACGCAATGCACGCCGGGGCCATCGCCGATGCCAACACAATCTGCCGTACCGCTGACTTTGCTGAGCCCGCCTGTATTCATGTAAGTCCCATCGATGCGAAACCGCCCGACCAGACGCCTGAGCCAGACCTCCATTTCGGCGATCTTCCTCGCGCGCGCGGCTGCGTCGAGCACTACCTCCTGCTTGTTTGGCGTGCCCTCCCTCGCACCCATGGCATCGAGCGCCCGGATTTGCGCAGCACAGAGCGTATGCGAGACCTCCCCGCCCCGTCTTCCGGCGCATGTGGCTTCGTCGAACACCCTCTCCTGCTTCACCGGCTGCTTCTCGCTGCTCCGCGGTTCCTGCGACACCGGCCCGCGCGCCTGCGCATGCAGTGCGCCACTCGCCACCATGGCGGCGCACACCAGCAGCGCACACCATTCGCGCATGCGATTCACGGCGACGATGCTCCGGTTCGCTCGCCCTTCTGGATGTTCGACACGCGGTGCAGCACGAATACATGGCGCAGCACCTGCTGGTGGTCGATTTCGAAGTCGACCAGCATGGAAATGTCGTTGCTGTCTGGCTTGGCCGTGATCCGCGTGATCTTCCGGCAGCTCCCTGGCATACCGACGCAGGGCGCCCTGGACGTCAACGTATCGCCCACGAGCACGCCGGAGGCCCGTTCTGCGACGCCTTTGTTGTCCACCTGCAGAAACATGACGCCCCATTTGTGGGTTTGATTGCGGGATAACCATTGGCCTTCAAGGCCATAGACCACCATCGCCGGAGAGAGGTTGGATACGCCGCCCATCAGGGGCGAGCCGTTGTCTCCTCGCACCTCCGGCCAGCGCACATTGATCGCGCACTGCACGTTGGGCGCTGCACCGAAACCGATGCAATCGGCCTTGCCCGTGACGGGCCGCTGGTCGACGGCATTGCCCTTGCCGCACAGGTCGACATGGCCCTCGTAGGTGTATTGCCCCACCAGCCGCTTCAGCCAGGCACGCAGATCCGCGGTACTGTCAGTGGCCTTCCCGCCGTTGACGACAACTTCGTCCAGCTCATCCAGTGCGCTCTGCTTCTCCGAACCAGGGACATTCGATGCGACTGGCTGTGGGCAGGTCAAGCCGGCGGCGAACACTGGGCCAGGAAGCAGCAATGACAGCGCGAGTACGCAGCTTCTGAATGTGGCGGTGGTCCGCCAGTTGTTCGGCAATCCCTCGCCCGCCCTGTGCATCAGTCACTCCCCTATGACTTCCTTTCCATTATGCGGAAGACGCAAACCTTGAGGCAAGAGCCGGTACCTGCGTGGCGACAGCTCGGGACTGAATGTGCAGAATGCCTTAGTGGTTATGATGGGGCGCCTTGCGCGAGATCTGGCGGTATTTCAGCGCAAACTCCAAGGTGGCCCCCTCTGCCAGCTGGCCGGTGTGCATCCGGTACAGCTCTTCCCACGGCGTGTTGCTGGCCGGAACCGGCGGTGGCATTTCACGCTTGCGGCGCTCGATCTCCGCCGGCTCGACCAATGCATCGCAGCTGCCCCTGTTCAGATCGATGCGGATGAGATCGCCGGTGCGCAGCCAGGCAAGTCCCCCACCCACCGCGCTCTCTGGTGAGGCGTTCAATATCGAGGGACTGTCCGAGGTGCCGGACTGGCGGCCGTCGCCAAGAGTGGGCAGCCACATCACGCCGCGACGGATCAGCGCATCCGGTGGCTGCATGTTCACCACCTCCGCGGCACCGGGCCAGCCGATGGGCCCGGAACCGCGGATCACCAGGATGCAGTGCTCATCGATGCTCAAAGCTGGATCGTTGATGCGGTGATGGTAGTCATCCGAGCCATCGAACACGATGGCCCGCGCTTCGAAAGCGCCGGGTGCTTCGGGACGACTCAGATAGCGTTGGCGGAATTCCCCGGAGATCACCGAGGTCTTCATGATGCCGAAGTCGAACAGGTTGCCGCGCAGCGTCAGAAACCCTGCGTTCTTCCGAAGCGGTGCGGCATAGGGCGTGATCATTTCGCGGTCATGTGATTCGCGCCCCACGATGTTCTGGGCCACCGAATGGCCCGTCACCGTCAGGCAATCACCGCGCAACCTTCCCGCCTGCTGCAGTTCCCACATCACAGCCGGCACACCGCCCGCACGATGGAAGCGTTCACCCAGGTACTTGCCAGCCGGCTGCATGTTCACCAGCAGCGGAATGTCGTAGCCATGCGTGGTCCACACCTCAGGCTCGAGTGTGATGCCTGCGTGCCTTGCCATGGCTGTCAGCGGATAGGAACTACAACCCACCTGCCCCGTGCAAATC
>JAATEY010000010.1 GCA_015655465.1 Gammaproteobacteria bacterium
AGCGCACCAAGTTCTCGGCGGTGCTGATCTGGGCAGTCATCTGGTTCACCTTCTCCTACCTGCCGATCGCGCGCATGGTGTGGTACACCGAAGGCTACCGGTTCAAGCTGGGCGCCCTGGACTACGCCGGCGGCACCGTGGTGCACATCAACGCCGGTATCGCGGGTCTGGTCGGCGCGCTGATCGTCGGCAAGCGTACGGGCTACGGCAAAATTGCCATGGCGCCGCACAATGTGCCTTACGTGATGATCGGCGCCTCGCTGCTGTGGGCCGGCTGGTTCGGCTTCAACGTGGGTTCCGGCCTCGAAGCCAACAACTTCGCCGGCCTGGTGTTCCTGAACACCTATGTGTGCACGGCAGCCGCGGCCTGCGCCTGGACGCTGGGCGAGTGGATCTTCAAGGGCAAGCCGACAATGCTGGGTGCGGCCTCGGGCGCCATCGCCGGTCTGGTCGCCATCACCCCGTCCTGCGGCGTGGTGGGTCCGGGCGGCGCGATCATCCTCGGCATCGTGGTCGGGCTGGTCTGCCTCTGGGCCTGCGCCGGTCTCAAGAAGATGCTCGGCTATGACGATTCGCTGGACGTCTTCGGCGTCCACTGTGTCGGCGGCATCATCGGTGCGCTGTCCTGCGCGATCCTGGGCCACGCCTCCCTGGGTGGCGTCGGCACTTTCCAGAACATCGGCACGCAGCTCGGCATCCAGGCCCAGGGCGTGGGTATCACGCTGGTCTGGTCTGGCCTGGTGTCCGCGATAGCCTTCACGCTGATCAAGTACACGATCGGCCTGCGCCCGACCGAGGAAGTCGAGCGCGAAGGTCTGGACCTCGCGGAGCACGGCGAACGTGCCTACGACTGATCTGCGCCTGAGAGGTTGATCAGAGCCCCGGCTGCCCACAAGGTTGCCGGGGCTTTTTATTTTGTGGAGACTATCCCGACAATCGCAAAGCCCAGGCCACCCGCTGCCGTGACTGTGATCTACATCACAAGGCACATGCGCTGTGGCAGCGATACTTTCTGCGGAGAGCACCATGCGCAAGATATTCGCCATCGCCGTTGTCGCCCTGCTGGGACCCGCTGCATTCGCCGCCGGCGAGGTGTATCGCTGGAAGGATGCCATCGGCACCTGGCACTACTCCGATCAGCCGCAGCCGGGCGCCGAACTGGTGCGCGGCAACCGCCGCGCAACTGCACTGCCGGGAACGCCGGCGCCGATGCCTGTGTCGGCCCCGGTTCCATCGGCCGCTACCAGCGATGCCCTGCCCCTGCCCGTGAGCAAGGAAGTTGCACAGGAAGTGCGCCAGGAAGCCGCCACCGAGAAAGCAAAGCTGTGCGAAAAGGCCAAGGCGGATTACGACAGGTACGTGCGGGCTCTTAGCATCTCCAGGACGGACAGCAAGGGCAACCAGGTCTACATGACCGACGCCGAGATCGATGCAACGCGCCTCCAGGCGCGCAGCATCCGCGACCTGGCCTGCGGGTCCTGACCCATCCCCCTTCGCCGGATCGACGGCGAATGACTTCCCATGCCTGCTCCCACAGCACTGCGCCTGCTGCTTCCTGATTTCTGCGCATCGCGCGCCGTGCTGGTGGTGCTGCTGATCGTCTCGCTGACCGCGCTGCTGCTGGCGCTTTCCAGCGCCGGCTTCACTGCGGCGTTCTGGACCGACCTCGCGCGCAATGTGCTGTTCCTGGTGTGGACGGGCCTGTCCGGTTCCGGCCTGCTCTGCGCTGCGCGACAGGTCATCGCCGCCCGCCGCGCTGCCATCGGCTCGCTGATGGTACTGGGCATCATCCTGACGCTGGTTGCAGCCATCTCCGCCATCGCCTTCTGGATCATGTCCAGCAATGTGCTGAATCCCGACAGCATGCTGGGCGTGGCGCCGGAGACTCTGCTGCTGTTCCTGGCTCGCAACATGCTCATCGGGCTGATCGTAAGCACCCTGGCGCTGCGCTATTTCTACGTTGCACAGCAGTGGCGCCTGAACGTGGAAAGCCAGGCACGCTCGCGCGTCAACGTGCTGCAGGCGCGCATCCGCCCGCACTTTCTCTACAACAGCATGAATACCATTGCAGCGCTGACGCGCAGCGATCCGGCCCGCGCCGAAGAAGCCGTGCAGGATCTGGCCGACCTGTTCCGCGCCAGTCTCAGCGAGAAACGCAGCCTGATCAGCCTGAAGGAAGAACTGGAATCGGCGCGTATCTACCAGCGCATCGAGCAGCTGCGCATGGGTGACCGGCTGCGGGTGCGCTGGGATGTGAACGATCTGCCCATGCGCGCACTGATCCCGGCACTCACCGTGCAACCACTGATGGAGAACGCCATCGGGCACGGCGTGGAACACCTGGATGGCGGCGGCGAAGTCATCGTCGAGGGCAGCAGCGTCGATGGCATCGTGCTGCTGCGGGTCCGCAACCCCATGCCACCGGACAATCCCATGGCAAGGGCGGGACACGGCATCGCGCTCGACAACATCCGCGAGCGGCTGGGCCTGCTGTTCGGCGCACGCGCCGAAGTGACGGCCGGCCGCGAAGCAAACGAGTACGTGGTTGAACTGCGCTTCCCCGAAATCCATGTCTCACCGGAGCTGATGCAATGAGCCTGCGGGCGCTGGTGGTCGACGACGAGCAGCCGGCGCGCGCACGCCTGACCGCATTGCTGCGTGAGCTGGGCCAGGTGGAAGTGGTCGGCGAAGCCCGCAACGCTGCCGAGGCGCTGCAGCGCATCGATGAGCTGGACCCCGACCTGCTGTATCTCGATGTGCGCATGCCGGGCATGTCCGGGCTGGAACTGGCGCAGCATCTCGGCAGTCTCGACGAACCACCCGCCATCATCTTCACCACGGCGCATGACGAGCACGCCATGGAAGCGTTCGAGGCCGAGGCCGTAGGCTATCTGCTGAAGCCCGTGCGCAAGGAAAAACTCGCTGCCGCCACGGAGCGCGCGCAGCGGCTGACGCTGCGGCAGCTGGACAGCGTGGCCGGACAGACGCCACGCACGCATCTCTCGGTACGCCTGCGCGACGGCATCAAGCTGCTGCGGCTGGAGGATGTCATCCGGCTGGTCGCCGAGCAGAAATACACCACCGTGCACCACACCGGTGGCGAAGACCTCATCGACGACTCGCTGCGCACGCTGGAAGCGGAGTTCGGCGAGCGCTTCCTGCGCATCCACCGCAGCGCACTGGTGAATCGCAGCTTCATCGAAGCGGTGGAACGCACGGCCGACGGCCATCACCTGATCCGGTTGCGCGGCGTCAGTGAACCCATGCAGGTCAGCCGCCGCCTGGTCACCGAGCTGAAGACGCGCTTGTAGCCTGCGCCACCGGTGTATCCTTGCAGGATGCGCTTCGAGTTCACCAAGATGCACGGCCTCGGCAACGATTTCATCGTGCTCGACGCGCCGGCGCGCGATGGACTCACGCTGTCGCCGGCACAATGGCGCCAGCTCGCCGATCGTCATCGCGGCATCGGCTTCGACCAGGCGCTGGTGCTGGAGCCGCCGCGCAACGACGACACGCTGGCCTACTACCGCATCTTCAATGCCAACGGCGGCGAAGTGGAACAATGCGGCAATGGCGTGCGCTGCCTCGCCGAGCTGCTGCGTCGCCGCGGCCTGGCGCGCAACGGCCGGTTGCAGCTCGAAAGCCCCGCCGGCCGCATCCTTGCGGAACTGGGCGCGCCCGGAGAAGTGGCGGTCGACATGGGCGAACCTGATTTCTCGCCGCAGGCGGTGGCGTTTGATGCGGCCGGGCAGCCAGGTCCGCGCTACCTGCTCGACATGCAGGGCCAGCAGGCGGAATTTGCCATCGCCTCGATGGGCAATCCGCATGCCGTGCTCGAGGTGGCCGATGTCGCTACCGCACCGGTCGACAGCCTGGGCGCCGCACTGGAATCACATCCGCGCTTTGCGCGCCATGTAAACGTGGGCTTCCGGCAGATCCTGGCGCGCGATCACATCCGCCTGCGTGTATTCGAGCGCGGCGTGGGCGAAACCCAGGCCTGCGGCACCGGCGCCTGCGCCGCGGTGGCCACCGGCGTGCGCGAGGGCCTGCTGGATGCCAGCAGCGTGCGGGTCGACCTGCCCGGCGGCTCGCTCACCATCCACTGGCCCGGACCCGGCCACACACTTTGGCTCGAAGGTCCCGCTGAAGTATCTTTCAGCGGCCATTTCGATCTCCAGATCCAATCCTGATCCTTCCTGCGGAGCACTGCATTTCATGACGACTTCCACTGCGCAACTGGATACCACTCCGGCAGACGACGACATCGCCAGCTGGCTGCGCGCCCATCCGGATTTCTTCCAGCGCAATCCGGAGCTGCTCGCCAGCCTGCGCCTGCCACATGCCAGTGGCGGCGCCGTGTCGCTGATCGAGCGGCAGATCGAGGTGCTGCGCGAAAAGAACCATGCGGCAGATGTCCGCCTGGCCGAACTCGTGGGCATCGCCCGCAGCAATGAAGGCCTGGCGGCGAAGATCCACCAGTTCACCCGCCGGCTGGTGCGGGCGCCCACGCGGCGCGAAATCCTGACGCAGATCGAGCGCGGCTTTCGCGAGGAATTCGACACCACCCAGACCGTGCTGCTGCTGTTCAATGCCGGCAGCGACACGGCCGATCTGCGCTTCGTGCGCCCGGTGGCTGCGAACGACCAGAACCTGTCGGGCTTCGAGAACCTGCTGGCCACCGGCAAGCCGCGTTGCGGGCAGATCCGCGATTCGCAGCGCGACTTCATCTTCGGACCCGACAGCGGCAGCGTGGGCTCGGTGGCACTGGTGCCTCTCACGGGCCACGCCCCGCAGGGACTGCTGGTGCTGGGCAGCCTGAATCGCGAACGTTTTCATCCCGGCATGAGCACCGACTTCCTGGCTCGCCTGGGTGAACTGATCAGCGATGCACTCGCGCGCGACTGAAGCGCGCGAACAGTTCCTGCGCCATCTGGCGCAGGAGCGACGCCTGTCCGCCCACACCGGCGCCGGCTATCAACGCGACCTCAGGGCGCTTGCCGATTGGTGCGACCAGCAGGCTCTCGAAGAGTGGGGCCAACTCGACCATGGACATGTGCGCAGCTTCGCCGCGCGCAGTCACGCAGGAGGCCTTGGACCGCGCAGCATCCAGCGCCGTCTGTCAGCCATCCGTTCGTTCTTCCGTTACCTGCAACGCGAAGGGCTGTGCGCCAGCAACCCGGCCATGGATGTGCAGGCGCCCAGGGTGGGCAAGCGACTGCCCCACACCCTCGACGCCGACCAGATGGCGCGCGTGCTCGAACCTGTCGCGCCGGCACAGGTGGTGGGCGATCCGCGTCTGGCCACTCGCGACCTCGCCATCATGGAACTGCTGTATTCCTCCGGGCTGCGGCTGGCGGAGCTGATCGGCCTCGACCTTGCGGCGCTGGACCTGGCCGACCACACGGTGCGCGTCACCGGCAAAGGCAACAAGACCCGCATCGTGCCCGTCGGAGCCCTGGCTGTGGCGGCGATCAGGCGCTGGCTGGCCCTGCGTCCGGAGTTCCTGAAGAACGGCGACACGGCCGTGTTCCTCGGCCAGAACGGTCGCCGCCTCGGGCCGCGTGCCATCCAGCTGCGGCTGGCGCAGATCGCGCGCCAGCAGGGCCTGCCGGTCCGCCTGCATCCCCACCTGTTCCGGCATTCCTTCGCCACCCACCTGCTGGAATCCAGCCACGACCTGCGCGGCGTGCAGGAGCTGCTCGGACACGCGGACATCAGCACCACGCAGGTCTACACCCACCTTGATTTCCAGCACCTGGCCCATATTTACGACCAGGCGCATCCACGCGCGAGCCGCAGCCGCCGCTAATCACGCCGCCGCGGCG
>JAATEY010000381.1 GCA_015655465.1 Gammaproteobacteria bacterium
AACACCGTGGCTTCACGGAGATCGGCAAGCGCATGCTGCTGAGCTGGCAGGAAGGCCTCGCAGGCCTGCGCAAGAAGCGCAGCTATGCCATGGGTGATGCTGGGCTGGGTGAAGCATTCACCGGATTTTCGGATCCGACTCCGGTCAAGAGCGAACGTGCGGTCATCGGTCGTTCCGGGCTACTTGGGAAGCGATAGTTTTTGGGGAATCGTAGTCGCTGGTGGCTGCAAACCGTTCAGTGGCCTCGTTCGACATCGCCGGCACAAACCGGCAGGCGCCGGATGCGTACCACACCTTGGCCAACATCGCGGAACAAGTCTTGATGTCCGGCGGAATCCCCGTGAATATTTGCCTATCGCATTGCCACATCTTATAAGTGCATCCAAACAACAAGCCATCGGAAGCAGGGAGAGTTTCATGAGGCGCAGGAATTTCATCGGCTTGGCAGCAGGCGTCGCGGTTGCGAATGCTCTTCCGCGGCGATTCGCCCTGGCAGCGGAGAGCCCTTCGTCCGGGGCAGCATCTGCCGACCTTCCCGCCATCGGGCGCAAAGGCCAGCAACTCGTCCTGCGCGGCAGCGACATCGCAGCGTTAAGCGCGGGTCTGCGCGGCCAGCTGCTGCTGCGAGGCGACGTGGGCTACGACGTGTCGCGCCGCGTCTGGAACGGCTCGTTCGATCGCTATCCCGCGCTCGTCGCGCGATGCGTGGGCGCGTCCGACATCGTGCAGGCGGTGAACTTCGCGCGCGAGCATGACCTCCTGCTTGCGGTGCGCGGCGGCGGCCACAGCATATCCGGGCAGTCGGTGTGCGACGGTGGTATGCAGATAGATCTCTCGCCGATGCAATCCGTGCGTGTCGATCCCGTTGCCCGTACCGCGCGCGTCGAGCCTGGCACACCGCTCGGACAGTTCGATCGCGAGACGCAATTCTTCGGTCTTGCGACCACGGCGGGCACGGTTTCGCACACGGGCGTGGCGGGCCTCACGCTCGGCGGCGGCTTCGGCCGCCTGTGCCGCAGGTACGCGCTGGCCTGCGACAATCTGCGCGCGGTCGACATCATCAACGCGGACGGCCAGCTGCGGCATGCCAGTGCGAAGGAAAACGTGGACCTTTTCTGGGGCGTGCGCGGCGGCGGCGGCAACTTCGGCGTCGTGACCTCGTTCGAATTCCAGCTGCATCCCGTCGACACGATCATGTACGGCGGCGCTATCGGCTTTCCGGGCAGCCGCATGCGTGAGCTGATGAAGTTCTACCGGGACTTCACGGCCACGGCATCGGAGGACATGCACCTCGATTTCCTGATCGTGACGGTGCCCGAAGGGCAGATGATCATCATCGATGCGTTCCACGGCGACAGGAAGCGCGCGGAGCGCGATCTCGAGCCGCTACGGCGCCTCAAGCCGATCATCGACGAGGCGAAGGCGGCGCCCTATGTCGATCTGCAGAAGAGCTTCGACGTCAACGCACCATGGGGTAGCGCCGTCTACGAGAAAGCGGGCTTCGTTCGGGGCATTTCCGACGCGCTCATCGACGATATCGCCGCGCTCATGGAGCGCACGAAGCTCGTCGGCACCCAGGTGAACTTCGTCCCTCATGGCGGTGCCGTGGGGCGGGTGCCCACCACTGCGACAGCGTTTACGCATCGCGATGCCACGCACAGCCTGCTGCTGCGCTCGGGCTGGAACCCGACGGACAAGATTGCGGCGGAAGTCGCATCGCGCTGGACCATCGAGAACTTCACTGCGCTCGAGAAACACACGCAGGGCTTCTACGTGAACGCCATCGCCGCAGACGACACGGCGCGCCGGCTGCAGTCGAACTACGGCTCGAACTATCAGCGGCTCGTGGACGTGAAGACGAAGTACGACCCGAACAATCTCTTTCGCCGCAACGCGAACATTCCGCCGAAGAACGCTGCGTAACGCTGGCCTTCCAGGTCTGCCGCGCGGTGCCGGTCATTCTGGCGCCATCGCGGCGGACAGGAGTCAGCGGGCACACCCTTTCATGTTTCACCGGCGAGCTCGCGCTCCAGAACTGCGACCATGGAGTCGGACGTGCCCCAGCTGCTTGATGGAAGCACCAGCTGCCTGAGACGCCAGCCTTCGCGGCCCTCCGCGTTCAAACCGGCTGCAATGTCCGGTAGCCCCTGACGGAACATGCCGACTTTGAACGGCAGCACTACCGACTTGTATTCGTAGATCATCGCCTTCTCCTTCACAGGTCGGAAATGGGCGCCATGACGGCCCTCAGGAGTAGTGGTCAGCCGCCGGGGGCGAAACTTTCAAGGAGCTTCCTGCAGAGCGAAATTCTTGTCCGGTAGTAAGTTTCGCGGCCTGACACTGACCAATACCTGGTCCCGTCCTGCGGACAAGGAATGCAAATCGACTTCGAGCAGTTAGTACGTGAACACGCAGGCCGGATCCGCCAGATTGCCCGGCGCTATGCTCATCCGACGGCCGTGGACGATCTCGTCCAGGAGATTCTGGTGCGCTTGTGGCGCAGTCTGCCGGGTTTTCGCGGAGAGGCGAAGATCGAGACGTGGATCTACCGGGTCGCGCTCAATGCAGCCATGACGAGCGTGAAGACGTCAATCAGGGACCGCGAGCTGCGTGCCAGCCTTACGACGAAGTCAGCGCCCATCCAGGCCACCTTGCCAGGTCTGAACCCGGACGATGTGCTGTCAGACTTCGTGGCGGGGCTGGGCGAGATCGACGCGTCGATCCTGATGATGTACCTCGATGGTCTTGCGGCCGACGAGATGAGCAGCGTTCTGGGCATCAGCGACAACGCGATCAACGTGAGGATCAATCGGCTGAAGCAGAAGTTCAACGATACCTATGTGGGCTGAGAGGTGACGGAAATGATACTGGATGACCTGAAAAAACCGTGGATGGCTGAAATATCTCCCTTGGCACATACACCAGGGATCGGCGATCTTCGATCCGAAGTCGCGCGCGTCCGTCGTGACATATGGATGCGGGATTTCTGGATGATCTTTCCGCTGGTGGCTCTGGCTGGAGGCGCCGTATTCTTCAAGTGGGTCGCGGATGACGCCCCCAGCGTCAGTGCACGAGTGACCGTCATTCTGAACGTCGCCTGCGCGGTCGGTGTGACCGTCATGCTCCTCGGTAAGCGGCGCCTGGCAGCACGTGACAACTGGACGCTGCGAGAGCGTCTTGGGCAGGAAATCATCATGCTCGAAAGACAGATTGCGTTGCTCCGCAACGTGGGCTACTGGTTCATCCTGCCGATGTTTCTGGTCATCGTCGTGACCTCCATACTCGGGCAGCACGAACGGATTGGCAGCTATCTTCCAGGTCCCGTTCTGTGGGGTCTCTATGTCGGGTATGTCGTCGTCTCGCTGCTCGCATACAGGCTATGCCAGCACGACGCCGGGCGCAGGCTCCTGCCACTACTATGGCGGCTGGAATCCCTGCACGACGACCTGGTGGGCCGTGAGAGCCGGAATTCCTGAGATTCACGACATTTACACGGTTTCCAGTATTGCTTGCTCCGTGAAACCGGAAACTGGGGAAGCGAGGGATCCTAAACCAAGCGCAGCTATTGATGCGTGCTGGCGCCATCCTCGCCCGCAGCCGGCTGGGTGAAGCGAATACACCGTGAAATCGGGTCAGACGAAAGGACATGCGTTCTGACAGAAACAGATTCCGTGCACCAGACAAAAAGGGCAAGCATCTCTGCCGGCCCTCTTCGTATCGAACGATGGTCAAGTAAGCGCGTGACTTACATCCCCATTTCGCCCATGCCACCGCCACCGCCACCGAAGCGGCATTCTGCAGCGCCAGACTCGTGACCTTGGTCGGATCCAGGATGCCCTGTTCCAGCATGTCGCCATACTCGCCAGTCGCAGCGTTGCAACCGCATGCGCCCCTGCCCGCCTTGACGGCGTTCAGGACTACGGCGGCGTCTTTGCCCGCGTTCTCAAGATCTGACGCAGCGGCTCTTCGATCAACCGGACCAGCAGGCAGATTCCCCCAGTTTATAATGCCCGGGTAGACCACGAACTCTACTATCTGTGGGAATTATGGTCGGGATCAGCAACTCATGTATCGCGCCTGGGAAATGCACCTGGAGACGTTGTGATACCCACTCCTCTATGGGCCTGGCGGCACGCTGCTTGGCGCCAATACGTCATCCCACTCAGCCAGCGCGATACTTGAACACAATCAAGTTCGTTACTGACGAGTGGCAAGAGCGTCTGCGAATTGGATACACGTTGCTGCTCTGCGCAATTCGTCGACTTTCTGATTGCCGTGTAGACGCGACTATGAGGGAGTGGGATTATCGCGATTCGGAAGTAGTCACCGGCCCGCTCTTACACCGGAATTACGGCACCGCTGATGCTCCAGCAGATTAACTGAACGGCCTCACTTCAAATTTCGAGACAATTGGATTCAAGGAGTAGAAATGCCAATCGAAATTCCTGCGACTTTGTTGGCACGAGCCACAGAACGAGCCACCGTTACGTCCGCATTGCGATTGAATGTTCGCGAGGACGAGATCTCCGGCGAATCCCGCCAAGCGTTGTCAGCATCTGTACACAAGGCGCTACAAGAGCAATTTAGCGCGGCGTTCGATGATGCCGCCCGCCATTCAGCAGCCGAACTCGTGCGAGGCCCTGAACTGCAGGGACGACTAGCCGACAAGCTGGCGCTGGGTGCGCAGATGGTGGGCTTCGTTTCAGCTGACGCGCAGTACCTGGACATTCTCGCCAAGAACGCCCAGATGCAGAAGGCCAAGTACGATGCATTCGTGACCGCCGGCTTTACGGAAGACCAGGCTTTCCGTTTGCTGGAAGCAGAGGTCCTTGGCAAGGCCGGCGCCAAGGCGGCGCGATAGGACGTTTGCTTCACCTTCCGGAGGGGGAAGAAGATGCTGGGCTTTGTAGACGATCTGTACGAAGAGACAGTCGGTGTCGCAGACGATATCGTCGACGCCGCCAAGAGCCTCGCCGAAAAGGAACTTGATGCGGCCCTCAGTACCGCTGAATCTGTCTATGGGGCCCTGAAAGATGGAATTGAAGCCCTGGCGGAATTGGGCGACGAAGCCATTGAGAAGCTCGACGACTTCGGCAAAACGCTAGTGAAGGCTGCAAAGCACTTGGCCCAAGCCGTTGACGACATCGGCAAGGTGATCGGCAATTTGGTCGACAAGGTCGGAGCCGGACTGGGGGCCATCGTCGATTTTGCAAAAGGCGTGGCGCTGAGCTTCCTTGACATGGTTGAGGCAGTAGGCAAATGGGCCGTAGAGGCCCTGACGGACGTCGGCGACTGGATAGTGAACGATTTCATCCCGGCGATTTGGGGCGGACTGAAACTGATTCTTGCCGCCGCGGCACTTTGCTTCTTCTTGCCAGCCGTGGCGTTAGGGGTACTGGTGTGCAATCTGGTACGACAGGAATTCGGCCACGAACCCGGCACCGTCGCAGAGGCCATTCTGCGCGGCAGCAAACGCTATGGCGAGATGTTCCAAGTCCTGCGCCTGCCTGCGCGTAGCCGCTATGTAATCGTTTCCGACATACATCGCTGGTCCGACAAAGACGAGCAGGAAGCGGGATTTCTGAACGACAGCCGACTACTCTTCGATCGGGTGCTCGACCACTACGGCGCCTTCGAACCGGCTGCCGGTAGGACATGGTCACTGATCGAGAACGGAGATGTCGAAGATTTCTGGCTGAGCGGGGGCTCGTGGTGGGGAGTGGTGTACGACATGGCATCCATGTTGCCCTCGCCTGCACTTGATATCAAATTCCTGGACGACGGACTTCTGACCGCGGCGCTCGCGCACCAGAAGCGCATCTTTGCGACCCACATAAAGACGTACGCGCGCATCCGCGCGTACTTCACCCCCAACCGCTACTTCCGGACCATTGGCAATCACGACGACATCAATTCTCGACCGGAAATGCAGAAACGCATCGCTGATCTCTTGCCAACTGCCAAAGTGGCGGACTACATCGTTCTGGACGTGCCCGGCACGCGCAGCGGCGTAGCCCTTATTGCGCATGGGCACCAAGCTGATACGTGGAACTACAGCGCGTGCCGCTTCCTGGGACGAATGACCACGTCGCTTGCCGGGGGCATGCGGGATTTGCCGCTCATCCCTTCGAGTTTCGGTGTACCGGACGAAGACAAGCGAAACACCGTGTGGTCCGAGCCGAATTATCACAAAAGAGAGCGTGACGACGTCTTGGATCAGGTGGGCCCCTTCGGTGCCGATAGTAGTCTGGGCTCGCTCGATGAAGTTGAGTTGTTCGAGTCTTTCCGTCGCGTCTTTGGCCTTCCGGGACCGGGAATCCCGGGAGGCCCCTGGGTTCTGCTGGGACACACACACACACCGCTTATCGCCCCTTCGAATCCGGATACACGTGCCACTTGGGCCCGGTACTTGAATTCAGGTTGCTGCATCTTTCCAAACATGATTACGACCCTTGAATGGGACAATGCGGATGGCGGCGAACCCGAAGTCCGGCTGGTGGCGTGGCGGTGGAAGAAGGACACGAGCCACGCCAGCGATGAGGATACGGGGACCGAGCTCGTCGCTCGACGGTTGAAGGCCAGCGATGACCATGGCTGGCTCAAATTGGAAGCCGATATCGTGTTTGCTTGAGATCGTGAGATTACTGCTTTCGACTGGAACGTTCGAGGAGTAGTGCTATGCCATTTGTAAACGTGTTCATCTCCAGAGTTTCTTGCCGCGATCGCGAAACAATTGAAGGAAAGGATCACTTCGGTGTAGCGGGCGCAACGATCATCGACGGTGAACCAAACGTGTTCGTGATGCCAGCACACACGATCACGCGTAACGAACAGATTCGATACTGGCCGAACACCTTGTACGATGGATATTCGAACACGTTGCGAATCGGACTTTCCGTACTGGCCTGGGATATCGACAACAATGACCAGTGGGCCAAGAATCGCGACGACGCAAAGAAAATCTCGACAACTGTCGCCACGATCGTAGGTCTGCTCCCGGTACCTGGAGCTGACGTTGCCGCAGGAATTGTCGCGGGGTGGCCGAAGGCCGTCGACTTTTTCGTGGATCTTGACGAAAACGATGAACTGGTTCAGTGGTCTGGGTACGTCGATTTCCCACTGCCGGCCCCGAACCAATCAAACTACACAGAGTATGAACTCCAGTTTTCCCGAGAAGATCCCACCGGATACAGCAGTTGGGATTACTCCATCTTCTTTGGGATCGTGGCATCCAATCCTCAGCCATTCACGCAGGGCGGTCCGGCCGTTCGAACTTTGGCTCCTAAATCGAATACCGAAAAGCTCAACTGGCTCGGACGCTGGGAATCGGAGAACTTCCATGTGACCATTTCGAGATCGCCTGACGATTTCACTCTCTTGAAGGTGGAGGTCCGCTCCAAACACGGCGTTTCATTACCGACGCAGGAATATGGCTATATCTCTCCCGCTACGCGGGTCAACAGATTTGCCCTTCCGCCAGAGAGGATCTCCACGCGCCAAGCGCTGATGCTGTCGATTGGTAGCCAGCGTTCCGCGCTGATTGGAGATCACTCAGATTGGGCCTCCAGGATCCCGGAACCGGGAAAGCCGAAAACCAGCGGAGGAGACATTATCGAGCTTGCTGATGGAGCTTTTCTCGAGATGTTCGACGTACTCCTCAACGGCGAGCCGGCGAACGTCCAAGAGATCCGATATTTCAGACCTGCGGCTCCCGGTTCGATTGCAGTGCTGACCATGGATGAGATGCTCAAGAAGATTCTGGTCGCGTGAGACCATGGCGAAGTACATCGCTCTGTGCGCACCGATGGAGCTGGGTGCAATCAAGAAAAGGGGCCCGGCATTTCTGCCGGGCCCTAACGTATAAATCGATGGAGCAGTTAAGCAGATCGCTTACATCCCCATCCCGCCCATGCCGCCACCGCCACCATGCGCGTGTTCGGCTTCATCCTTCGGCGTATCGGCAATCATCACTTCCGTCGTCAGCAGCAGGCCCGCCACCGAAGCAGCATTCTGCAGTGCCAGACGCGTGACCTTGGTCGGATCCAGGATGCCCTGTTCCAGCATGTCGCCATACTCGCCAGTCGCAGCGTTGTAGCCGTATGCGCCCTTGCCCGCCCGGACGGCGTTCAGGACCACAGCGGCGTCTTCGCCCGCATTCTCCACGATCTGACGCAGCGGCTCTTCGAGTGACCGGGCCAGCAGGCGGATGCCCACGGTCTGGTCTTCGTTGGCGCCTTCCAGATCCT
>JAATEY010000066.1 GCA_015655465.1 Gammaproteobacteria bacterium
GAGCAGGCTGCGGAGAATCGTGCGGTCGATCACAGCCAACATGATCATGTGCATCGACTCGGGCATCAGCTAGACGAAGTCCCAGAATGTGTCATGCGCGCTGCCCGCCTGCGGAAAACCGCGGTCCGGCTCCATTTTCACCGCGTGGATCAAGTCCGGGAACTTCATCGCGTCCTGGATGAAAAACACCGGGATGTTGTTGCCCACCAGATCCCAGTTGCCTTCCTGCGTATAGAACTTCACGGCAAAGCCGCGCACATCGCGCGGTGTGTCGACGGAGCCGGCGCCACCGGCAACCGTTGAGAAGCGGGCGAACACGGGTGTGCGCCGCTCCCGGTCAGTCAGGATTCCTGCAGTGGTGTATTTCGACAGGGATCTGGTGAGTTCGAAGTAGCCATGGGCGCCGCTGCCGCGCGCATGCACGATCCGCTCGGGAATCCGCTCGTGGTCGAAATGCGTGATCTTCTCGCGGAGAATGAAGTCCTCGAGCAGCGTGGGTCCGCGCGGGCCTGAACGCAGGGAGTTCTGGTTGTCCGGCACCGTGATGCCCTGTGCCGTGGTCAGGGGCGGTTGCCTGCCGCCTGCCTGGTCCTGGCGCTCTCCACCTGCTCCGGTCATTCCATCCGGTTGCTTGCGTTGCCTGGCCACGTCAGACCATCCGCTCGCGTGCATGTTCTGCACGCGCGGCGCCAATCGCAGTTTCCACGTCCTTCACCTCTTCGGGAGGAGGCAGAACCGACGGCAGGCCCAGGGAATCGATCCACAGTTCGCGACTCCACCCAGCCGTGTGATACAGGTGGTGATCCTCTTCCTGCTCCACCTCTTCATAAGCTCGCATCAGCGCCTTGCTGAAGGGACCGCCGTTCTTCGCGACGCGCCCTATCAACTCCCAGTTGTGATGGTCCTTGGTCTCGGCGAGCACCACGCATTCCGAAGCCACCAGTTCGGCAGCAACGGGCGAGGCGTTCTTCATCGCCATTTCGATGGCCAGTACGAGGGATTTTCCGATATGCGCCACCACCTGCCGGCCGGGGCTTTGCTTCTCGGTGTCCAGAGCCAGCTCCTCGAACACGCCAGTGAGCACCGATTCGTGGTTGAGCGTCTGCGACAGGTACTCCTGCCATTCCTTGCGAAGGTCATCGTTCCGGGCTGCCTCGATGGCCGCCGTATAGATCCGGATTCCGCCGCGCTCGGTCTCGAGCGCCTGCAGCAACAATTCTTCAACCTGCCCGGGATCGGCTTTCTGGCCCATGAGAATTCTCCTGAAAAGGGTTACGGTCTGGCGTGCCCAACAGGATTACCCTTTCACGCCCAAGAGGGCGTAGGCCGATGCCGGCAACGCTTGTCAGTGCAGTCCCTTGCTCCGAATGGCGCAGGTCGCGAATCGACGGGTCCCAGGTCACGGCGGTGACAGCATCGAGAACTCACAACCGCTCATGCGTTTCTTGGCGCAGTACATTGCCGCATCGGCATTCTTTATCAGTTCGTCACCAGTGGCGCCATTGTCCGGATATACAGCGATGCCAATGCTCGCCTCAATGACAATTTGCACATGACCGAGGTCAACAGGCTGAGCAATCTTCATCAGGATTTCGCGCGCAATTCGCTCGATATTCGCCCGGCCCTGTGGGTCCAGCAGCAGATACAGGAATTCATCACCGCCAGTGCGACACACCGTGTCCTCATCGCGCGCGCGTTGCAACAGGCGTCTTGCCACCTCCTTCAAGACCGCGTCCCCCGCAGCATGCCCATGCGTGTCGTTGATGCTCTTGAACCGATCCAGGTCAAGGAAAAGTACCGCGGGCGCCCAATGATGGCGCTCGGCTATGGAAATCGCATGCGCCAGCCGGTCATCGAACAGGCCGCGATTTGGAAGACCCGTCGTCGCGTCATGCATCGCCCGCAGCGTTGCCTTCTTCTCCTCTTTCTTTGCGACAGCCAGGGCCAGTTCGGTTTCTGCCAACGCCTCCCGGGACTTGACCAGCACCGTCTCTGTCTGCTGCAGATCGGCGATTCCCTGAGCCAGGCTTTGGTTGACTTCATGCAGGTCCTCGGCACACTCCTGGACCTTGGTTTCGATCTTTTCGCTCTCGGCCAGTGCCGCCGGGGCCGAGAGCGTGGTTACACCAGCGGCCATTCCCAGCTTCACCAATTCATTGGTCGCGCCAAGATCGTCTGCGCACGCTTCTACCTTTGCTCGCACATCCTCGCTTTTCTCCAAAGCCTGGGCCAATTTGGCGGGATCGCCAGCGGACGTCCTGGTTTTATTCCGACTAATGGGCATGAGTGATTCTTCCAGCTCAATTCCCAGAAGCATGTTCAGTTCGCAATCGCTTTTCGTAGAAGTCGCAGTGAATATTATCGATGCGTCCGGAAATTGACTGTGCGATGCCATACATATGTGAAAAGTCGCAATCCGCGGATTTGCGCCGGGAAAGGCATGACGAGCTTCGGCTGCAAACCCCGATGGATATGTTGGTGGAGAGCGCCTAGCATGAAGCTCATCTCGAAACAGGCGCCACAACATGCAGCTTCCTCAACACGCGACCATTGTCGTAACCGATGGGCAGAAGCTGCGGCTGTTCCGCAACACTGGCGACGAGCAGCAACTGAAGCTCATCGAACTGCAACGGCCGGACGTGCATGGCACAGCCGGCGCCGGCCAGCATCAGGACAAGGATCGCCACGAAACCAGCTTCGAGAAGGCCGTGGCAAAATGGCTGAACCACGAGATTGCCACGGGTAGCATCCAGCAACTGTTTGTCATTGCGCCGCCCCGGGCGCTGGGTGAGCTGCGCCTGCATTACGGCAATGCGCTGAAGGACAAGCTGCTGGGTGAAATGTCCAGGGAGCACACGTTTGATCCGGTGCACGTGCTGGAGCAGTTGCTGAAAGACCGCTGACCACCACCAAACGCGAGCAGGGCTGGAACATGGTCGCGAGCGGAGCGACTACTTCAACAGCATCGCCACCCACTACAAGACCAGC
>JAATEY010000317.1 GCA_015655465.1 Gammaproteobacteria bacterium
CCTTCGTATTTTCCATTCACCGAACCATCGGCCGAGGTGGACATCACCTGCGTCGAGTGCGGTGGTTCGGGTTGCCGGCTGTGCAAGCACACCGGCTGGATCGAGGTGCTGGGCTGCGGCATGGTGCATCCGGATGTGCTGGCGGCCTGCGGTGTCGATGCGGAGAAGTACACGGCCTATGCCTTCGGCATGGGCATTGATCGCCTGGCCATGCTGCGCTACGGCGTGAACGACCTGCGGCTGTTCTTCGAGAACGACCTGCGCTTCCTGAAGCAGTTTCGCGGTGGCTGGTCATGAAGCTGCCGGTGTCCTGGCTGAAGGAATGGGTTGATTTCAGCTGGGATGCGCCGGAGCTGGCGCGTCGGCTCACCGCTTCCGGATTTGAAGTCGAAGGCACGGAGCCTGCGGCGCCGCCATTCTCGGGCGTGGTGGTTGCGGAAATCGCTTCCATTGCCGCGCACCCTGAAGCGGACAAGCTGCGCATCTGCCAGGTCAATGCAGGTGGTGCTCCGCTGCAGATCGTCTGTGGTGCGGCCAATGCACGTGCCGGCATCAAGGTGCCGCTGGCGCAGGTGGGCGCCGTGTTGCCGGGTGATCTCAAGATCAAGGCGGCCAGGCTGCGCGGCGTGGAATCGGCGGGCATGTTGTGCTCGGCCAGGGAACTCGGGCTGGCTGCAACATCCAGCGGGCTGCTGGAACTGCCTTCCGATGCGCCGGTTGGCGTGAGCATGCGCGACTACCTGACGCTCGATGATGCGGTGCTCGAGCTCAAGGTCTATGCGAACCGCGGCGACTCCATGTCGGTGCTGGGTGTGGCACGCGAGATTGCGGCGCTTTCCGGCAGCGCATTGAAGGCACCCGCTGCTGCAAACATCGACCCATCCACCAGTTCGGCGGCTGCTGCAGTGGTGCAGGCTCCCGACGCATCACCGCGCTTCCTGACTCGCCGTATCGCCGGCCTGAACAATCGCGGCGCCACGCCTCTGTGGATGCAGGAACGCCTGCGGCGCGCCGGCCTGCGCAGCATCAACCCGGTGGTCGATGTCACGAACTACGTGCTGATCGAACTCGGTCAGCCGATGCACGCCTACGACGCGCAGCGCATCCAGGGTGCACTTACGGTGCGCATGGCACGCGCTGGTGAAAAGCTCCAGCTGCTCGATGAGCGCATCGTCGAACTCGCACCGGATGTGCTGCTGATCGCCGACGACAGTGGTCCAGTCGGCATGGCGGGCATCATGGGCGGGCAGGGCACCTCGATTACCGCTGACGTAACCGATGTGCTGCTGGAAGTGGCGTTCTTCGCGCCCGACGCCATCGCCGGTCGCGGCCGCCGTTACGGCATCCAGACCGATGCCAGCCAGCGCTTCGAACGCGGTGTGGATCCCCAGGGCCAGGCAGCCGCCATGCAGCGCGCCACGGCGTTGCTGCTGACGCTGTGCGGCGGTGAGGCCAGCGCAGTAGCCGAGGTGGCCAATGCAGCCGCGCTGCCGGCGCGCTCCCCCGTGCTGCTGCGTCGCCAGCGGCTCGCCATGCTCACCGGTGCGGACATTGCCGACGTGCGTGTGCAGCAGAGCCTCATGCAGTTGGGCATGCTGGTTGCCGCAGATCCGCAGGGCTGGATGGTGACGCCGCCTTCCTGGCGCTTCGATATTTCCATCGAGGCCGACCTGATCGAAGAAGTGCTGCGCATCGTCGGCTTCGATGCCGTGCAGGAATCTCCCAAGCGGCTGCCGCAGCGCTTTGCCCGGCGCAGCGAGGCAGTCATCGACGAGCGCGCACTGCTCGATGCACTGACGGCACGTGGCTATCAGGAAGCAATCAACTACGCCTTCGTCGACCCGGCGCTGCAAGGCAGCCTGTTCCCCGCGCAGCAGGCACTGCGACTGGCAAACCCCATTGCCGCGGACCTCGCCGTGATGCGTGTGTCGCTGTGGCCGGGGCTGTTGAAAGTCGCGATGGAAAACCTCAGTCGCCAGCAGGATCGCGTGCGCCTGTTCGAACGCGGCACGGTGTTCCTGCAGCAGGGCGGCACAGTGCGCGAATTGCTGCGGGTCGGTGGCATCGCCTTCGGTCCCCGTGTGCCGGAGCAATGGGCCGCGGGACGCGAGCCGGTGGATTTCTTCGACCTCAAGGCGGATTTCACTGCGCTGCTGGCCCTGGCCGGCGCCGGTGTGCAATTCGAGTGGCAGCCGGCGTCGCTGTCCTGCCTGCACCCCGGACGCAGCGCCAGCGTGTTGCGCGACGGCCAGGAAATTGGTTGGCTGGGTGAACTGCACCCCTCCCTGGTCGCCAGCCTGGGCCTGGCAGGCCCCTGCATGCTGTTCGAGCTGGACATAACGCAGGCCTTGCAAGCCCCGCTGCCGCAGCTTGCGGCCATTTCCCGCTTCCCGCAGGTACGCCGTGACCTGTCCATAACCGTGCCGGCCGAGACGCCTTTAAGCGCGATCTTGAGTCGTGTTAGTGTTGCCGCAGGGAGTCAGCTGCGCGATCTGCGTGTGTTCGATCTCTATCAGGGCGCCGGCATAGAAACAACTCGAAAAAGCATCGCTTTGGGGTTGATTTTTCAGGATAATAATAAGACCCTGAAGGACGACGAAGCGGATGCCCTGATGGCCTCCGTAGCAGCCGACCTGAGTGCGCAGCTGGCCGCGAAAATACGGAACTAGAATGGCCCTGACCAAAGCCGAAATTGCCGAAGCATTGTTCGACCAGCTGGGTCTCAACAAACGCGAGGCGCGCGAACTGGTTGATCTGTTTTTCGAAGAGGTGCGCGGTGCGCTCTCCACCGGTTCGCAGGTGAAGCTTTCGGGGTTCGGCAATTTCGATCTGCGCGACAAGAACCAGCGTCCGGGTCGCAATCCGAAAACAGGCGAAGAAATTCCCATCAGCGCCCGGCGTGTCGTGACATTCCGACCGGGGCAGAAACTCAAGGCGCGCGTGGAAGCATATGCTGGAACCCCGGAACAATAACGAACTGCCGGCCATCCCCGGCAAGCGTTACTTCACCATCGGTGAGGTCAGCGAGCTGTGCGGCGTGAAGCCGCATGTGCTGCGTTACTGGGAACAGGAGTTCCCGCAGCTCAAGCCCGTGAAGCGGCGCGGCAATCGCCGCTACTACCAGCGCCAGGATGTGATCGTCATCCGCCAGATCCGCAGCCTGCTGTACGAACAGGGCTTCACCATCGGTGGTGCACGTCAAAAATTGGAAGGTGAAGAAGCGCGCACCGACACCAGCCAGAGCCAGCAGATCGTGCGGCAACTACGTACCGAGCTCGAAGACATCCTGCGTATACTTCGCCGCTAACAGAAAACGGTATAGGGGAAGAGCCATGTCGATGCCCGTCATCGGACTGTCGGCTGCGATCGGTGCCACAGCGGTGTTCGCCTTGCTGGGTGGCTGCTCTTCCAGGGAAGCCAGCGCACCCGCCGCGGCACCCGCGACAACTGCCGCAGCATCACCCGGCGGACCCAGGGCCGATGCAAGCATCCTGGATCTGATGCTCGACCCCATCGCCTCGAATGCAGAAACCCTCTGGAATGCAGTCGGCACCGTCAGCACCACCACCGGCTCGAAAGACCTGGCGCCCAGCACCGATGCCGAGTGGGCCGCGGTGCGCCTGAAGGCGACCGGGCTGATGGAAGCGGCGGATCTGCTGGTGACACCGGGGCGCGTTGTCGCGCACCCTGACCAGAAGCTCAAGGATCCTCCGGGTGCAGGAGATTTGACGCCTGCACAGGCGCAGGCCGCGATCGAGAAGGACCGCGCCGCATTCGCCGGATTTGCCGCCGCATTGAAGGCTGCAGGTGGCGCGATGGTTGCTGCCATCGACAAGCGCGATGTGGAAGCCTATTCGACGGCTGGCGGCACGCTGGATGAAGTCTGCGAGGCCTGCCACACGCGCTACTGGTATCCGAACGCGCCGAAGCCGCCCGGCGAGTAGTCAGCCCTCCATCTTCCAGTCGTTTACCAGCTTGTAGCGCGCTGCCTTGATGCGGCGGAACAGGCCGTTGTCGATCCAGTAGAGCCCGAAGCTCACCACCCGGAACACTTCACCGGCCTTCAGCGGCCGCTTGAAGTAATTGGGTTCCGGCCAGTCCCTGTAGACCTTGAACTCCGTCGGCAGCTCCGCGGCAATGCCGGTGGTATCGGCGATGTAGTGCGTCACTTCCACCTTCTCGTGGATATGCGCCTTCACTTCCGAGTAGAAATCGCGGATGGCCTTGCTGCCTTCCAGCGTGGCGTTGCCCAGCTCCAGCACCACGTTCGGGTGGTAGAAATCGAGGAAGCGCGGGTCGTTGGCATTGAACCAGGCGACGTATTGCATGTAGCGGTCGCGGGGCATGCCTCCAGCCGTCGGGGCGGGTGCTGCGGGTTGGGCGGC
>JAATEY010000125.1 GCA_015655465.1 Gammaproteobacteria bacterium
CCCGCGCGGAAGGCGCTGGCATCCACCATCACGTAAAAGGTCTTGCCGTCCCGCGCGCGTTTTTCGATCGCCTGCGTATTCGCCATCAGCCAGTTCACGATCATCTGGCGATTGCGCATGTGATCTTCCTCGAGCTGCGTGCCCTGCCGCACGCGACGCAACTGGACCAGCACATTGCGCGCGTAACTCTCGTACTCGGCCAGTACGCTGTCACCCTGGTCAGCGGCCGACATGAGTCCGAGCTCCACCATCTTCGGATCGGCGAGGAAATACAGCCCGACCAGATCCGCCCGGCCCTCTTCGAGGGCCGAGTAATACTCCCCGAGAACCACATCGGCCTTGCCATTGAGCCGCTCCGCCAGCTTCCCGGATGCGTGGCCAATGACCTCGTGCATGTTGGTCGTCAAATCGCCAGCCAGCGCGCCCCATTTGGCCGTTCGTGCCGCTTCTTCGGGGGTCCACGAAAACTCCGTGCGCATGCCGGGATCGGAAGACTTCTCGTAGGCCTCGCTGATGTTCGACAGCGACACGGACTTGCTGCCATGGTGCTCGCGCACATACTCGTCGTTTGGCAGATTGATGCCCACCGGCGTCTTCGGGCCGGACTCCCCGGTTTCAACGACCACGTCGATGGCATTCGCAGTGATGCCCTTCACGCCCGCCTTGCGATACTTCGGATCCCATGGCATCCGGTCCTCGAACCATTGCGCGTCGGCAGCGATGCGGCGGATTGCGGCGGTCTTGTCCTGGTTGACGTAGAACACCAGCGCTTCCCATGACCCCTTCGCGCCACGCGCGTCGAGATAGACCTCGGTGAAACCGTTGATGGTATCGACTGGCGATGCCTTGTCTTCCACCCACGCGATGTCGTACGCGCGTCGGTCGGCTGCTTCACCGCTGCGATACCAGGCGATGAGCGCATCGAGCGCCCTGGCCATCTGCGGCGTGGCAAACGCCCTGGCCGCCTCGAGATGCCTGACGACCTCGGTCAACTGCTCGCTGTAGCGCCCACCGACGCGATACACCTCTTCCCGGAGTCCGCCGGGCGTCTTCACCAGCCGCGAGTTGAGCGGGTAGCGCTCCTTGAAGCCGGCGAGATCCCGCAGCGTCACGCCGGAATACAGGTTGTTGTGGCTGGCGGACAGGATGTCCTGGCCGGCTGGTGGCGTCTTCGCGGTATCCGACGGTTCGACCGTCGGGTCGAGAAACATCGGGCTCAAGCGGGCGAGCATCTGTTCGGCCGTCTCGCCCGGCAGCAAGGGGAGCGTAGCGCCGGACGCCGCTGCAGACGTGACCGCCTGTGCAAGTGCCGCGGCGGTGACATTCAGGACGAACTTGCGCGAGGTCAAATTGTTGTACGGCCCGCTGTTGATCCAGAAAAGCTTCGTGTAGCGGCGCAGCTCGGTCAGCGTCTCCGGCGGCACCTTGTCGGCGTGCGTCAGGATGCCCTCGAGGATCTCCCGCATCTCGAGCCCGTGGGCCGAGTTCTGGTCGTAGTAGATGTCACGCCCGGCGATGGCAGCATTGTAGAGATGCCAGACGAGCGTCTTTTCCCTGAGCGGCAATGCCAGGAATCCATCGGCATAGGCCTGCACCACCGCCGCGTCGTCCACGCGTTCGAGCAGGTACTTGCGTGGTTCGGGTTTGGCCTCCGGGACTGGCCTTGAGCACGCGGCCACTGCGGCGAAGCAGGCGATAACAAGCAGCCGAATGAACTTCATCGGAACCTCTGGGAAGACGTGATCGCCAATACCAGGAATAACCGAGATCGCCGCGCTATTGACCGCAAGGACCAGGCCTTCGCAAGGCGCGCGCTACGCGCGAGCCTTGCCCCGACCGCCCGGCACGAACACCACCTTGGCCGTGTCGTAGAAGAACGCCGACCGTTCCTTGGCGGACAGCCCTGACGTGGCGGCGATCATGTTCTTCGTGTACTGCACGCCGTCGACTTCCACGTTGCCGAAGTCCGAGCCCCAGCACAGGTGGTCCGCGCCGAAAGTCTTGACCATGTGCTCCACGAAAGGCTTGAGTTCGACCATCGGCTTGTTGGCTGTCTTGGCGCCGGCTTCCATCTCCGAGACCAGGAAGTTGGTGAGCTTGTAGTAGACGTTCTTGTGCTTGGCCAGCGCATAGTGCTCCGGTGTCAGACCGAAGGTTTCCGGCAGCACTTCGGGACGCGGGAAGCCGATGTGGTCCATCGCAATCTTCACGTTCGGATATTTGTCCGCGAACGTCGCCACCTGTGCCAGCACCGCCGCCGCGCCGCCCAGCGGCATCAGCACCACAGTCAGGCCGAGGTCGTTGCATACGGCCCAGGAGGGTTCCGATGCGGGGGACAGGTAGGGCGGTACGGCGCCACCACCGCCGGTCCAGCGAATGGCGGTCAGGCGCTCTTCCTTCGCCCACTTGATCAGTGTTTCCGGAGTCTTCGCATCGGTGGGTGCCAGGATGACCACCGGCGCCACCCGCTTCGGATTCGCCTTGCACACCTCGAGCATGTAGGTGTTGTCGGTGCCGTAGGTGCTGTTGTACTGCACGGCGGTGCCCTGCTCGACTCCAATCGAGTCCCAGAACCTGAACACGGCTTCCGCGTTCATGGGATTCGCCTTGGCCTTGGCGATCATCTTCTCCTTGCCATAGCGGGAGCCCGCGCCGTCGAAAAAGTATTTGTCCGGTTCGTAGGTGTAGAAGTGGCAATGCGTATCGAACAGCTTGATGCCCAGCGGCGGCGCGGCGGCGAAGCTGTGACGCGGCAGCGCGGCGGCTGCGGCAGCGGCAACCGTGGAAGCAATGAATGTACGGCGCTTGATCATGGGATCCCCTCAGTCTGGAGTGAAAATGGTTCGGGCGATGTGGCGCACGCCGCCATCCGCCTGGATCTTGTCGTTTTTGCTGTTGAAGTAATAGGCAGCCATCACTTTGCCTTTCGTGCTTTCGATGGCCTGCGGATAGCCGAGATCCCAGCTGCCGCCATCATCGCGGAGGATGACTTCCGGGTTCCACGTCAGCCCCTCGTCCTCGCTGACCGCGGCGCGCACGCCGTAGGGCGGCAGGCGATAACCGTACACGGCCACCAGGCGACCATCCTTCATGTACACGAGGCTGGTCGGTGCGCCGAAATCGTTGATGCGCGAACGGAAACCCCAGGTGAGGCCACCGTCGTCGCTGTAATACATCTCGCTCCACATGTCGCCCTGCGGACTGCGCTGGCAGCGCAGCGTGCACAGGATGCGGCCGCTCTTCAGTTCCACCGTGCGCGGATAAAACCAGCGGTGTCCGCCGAAGGCGAAGGAGGAAGCGAGCTTCGCCCAGTCTCCATCCGTCGCGCCGTAGGGATCTTCCTTCGGCGTAACGAAGGACAGGAAACGCCAGGTCGACTGGTCCGGCGTGCTGAGCAAGGCCATCGGGCGGCGCGTCCAGCCGTCGGCGGAGACCGTCGTGAGCATCAGCATGCTGCGACCGTCGGAGCGCACCATCTGCGATGAATTGGTGCAGGCAGAGGGCTGCCCCTCCAGCGGCAGGCGGTACGAGCGGGACCAGTTGCGGCCGGCATCCTTCGAAATGCGCACATAGGGCCGGCCGTTCGGCGTGCCGAAGTTCGAGGACTGCGTCCAGAGCAGGGTGTCCTTGTGCTGGAAATCCAGGGGGCCGAGATCCAGGATGCTCTCGGCGCTGCCGTCGTGCGCCGCCAGGGTGTTGCCCGTGTGTTCCTGCAGGGGTTCCTTGTCCCAGCTAAGGCCGCGGTCGAACGAGCGGGCAGAGCACAGCGTGGAACCGCCCCGCCCCACCACGTTGTGGTTCAGGCTGTCGACATCGCCGTAGTTGGCTTTCGCGCGCTGGAAATTGACGATCAGCGAACTTGCAGTCTCGAAGAACCCCATCGTGAAGGGCCAGGAGCAGAACTCCGCTTCGTTGCGGTAGATGACGGCGTGATCGGCATTCTTCGCCGGACGCGGCTTGCCGAAGCGCCTGATCGCGCCGGACGCGATGTCGGGCAGCGACAGCGCGGCCGCAGTGGCCACTGACGAAGCGAGAAAGCTGCGACGTTGCAACACGAGTAACCCCTTCTCAAGCCGCCAGGCATCTTCGGCCCAGGCTGGCTGCCCGAAATCATGCGCCTGAAATTATGCACCCGGGCACACGGCGTATTGACCCGGAAGGATCAATTACCGTCCCCAAAATACACCACCCGTGTACATCCGGGATGCGTTGTCATGCAGAAACTGCGCCTGCTCCGCCGGGTCGAGCAGACTGGCGGCTTCCCGTGCCATCACGGCCTTTTCCGCGAACGACCAGCGCAGGCTCTGTCCGACATCCGAACCCCACACCAGCCGCCCCGCCCCGAAGCGGTCGGCCAGCCGCCGGACCAGCTGGACGGGCGAACCCCCGGTGTCATGGAGGTTGTCGAGGTTGACCTCGGTGAGCTTGAAATAAACATTGGGCGTGTCGTCGAAGATGCCGATGGTTTCGGCAATGCCGAAGTCGGGCGGCGGCGGCAGGGCAGTCTCCGCAATGCC
>JAATEY010000210.1 GCA_015655465.1 Gammaproteobacteria bacterium
AATCATCTCGACGCGTCTATCGCAGTACCGAACCCGGACAGGCCAGCCACGCCGTCCGGGTTCGGTTCTTCGTACGTGGGGCGACCGCCGGCTGCAGTGGCAGACGAATAGGCTGGCGCATCTTCGATGTAAGCCCGGCGGACTTCATCTCGCAGCGGTACTGCTGGCCTGCCGCACGAACCGGTGCACACGCCCGAACAGGTTGAACTCGGAAGCCAGCAGATCGCCCTGCGCGGTGAACGCCAGGCCGTGCGGAGCAGTCACCTCTCCAGGCCGCCACTTCTCCGGCGGCGTCGTGTTGACACCCACACCCTCGGCCACCGTATTGGTGCCCATCTGCGTGACGATTTTGCCCTCCTTGTCGAGAAGGATGATCCGGCCACCTGCCAGCTCGCCGACGGCCAGGTAGTCACCGCGGATGGCCAGCGAGGAGGGTCGCTTCAGATCGCTGGCGATCACGCCCAGCAACTTGCCGTCGAGCGCGAAATGCACGAGCCGTCCGTTCTGCCGATCGGTGCCGATGAGGCGCGCCGGTTCGAACCGCGTGTCGATGGCGATCTTGTGCAGCTGGTTGAAGCCATAGGGCGGCTGCTTGCCGCCGAACGACGCGATGTACTTGCCGTCCTTGCTGAAGCGGTGGAGGTAGTCGCTGGAATAGCCGTCGGTCACGTAGATGTCGCCGTTGGGCGCGACGGCAATGCCCGACAGTCGCATGTACGCCCTGCCATCCCGCGACTTGCTCTTGAACTCGTCCGGAATGCTCGAGGCCGGGATGCTCATCACCATCCTGCCGTCGAGCGTCATCTTCACGATGGCCTGCTTGTCGATGTCGGCGCGCGTCTGGTCCGCCGCGGTCGCGCCGCCTGCCAGGCGCACGCCGTAGATGAACTCACCGGCCGGCTCCTGGCGAATCAGGAACCCGTGCAGGTCGAAGGGCGCGTCGGGAACATTGCGCAGGTACTTCCCCTCCAGCGAGTACACCTGGATGCCGGGGTTCGGGCCGAGGATGGCGTAGCGCTGGCGCACCGTCCCCTCGACGCTCATGTACACCTCACCCGCGGCACTCACGGCGATGTCGCCGTGCATGCTGCCAATCTCGGTGCGGCCCTCGGGCAGCTTCAGCCAGTTGGGATCAGCCTCGTAGCTGACGGTATCGCCGTGAGCGACAGTGGCGGCGACCAGCAGGCCGAAACAGAGCGACGTCAGCAGGGATGAGCGCATGTTTCATATTCCATGGTGAGATATCGGCTCATGTTAGCGATCTGTTCGGGACGATTCCTGACCATGCCGGGGACCATCCCGAAAACCGGCTTCCGGCTAGCGAATCCCCGGCGCGGCACGGTGCCGAAATGGACATGAACTTCAGCCGTTTCGATGTCCACGGCGGACTCCACGCCGGCGCACTATCGCCGGGATCAGAATTGGGGCGTAATGAAACCCGCGGGCGCCAAACCTGGTGAGCGCCGGGGTAACGGTTGTTTTCGTGGCTATGAGGCAGGGCATGATTTTTCGCGTCCGGTGGACCAAGGTTGCAGCGCTGGCTGGCGTCGCGGTAGCGCTGCTGGGCGGCACGCATGTGCTGCGGGCCGCGCAACGCAGCGCGCGGGCGGCGGGTGACGAAGTCGCGTTGCCGACGCAGGTGCAGTTCAACCGGGACATCCGGCCGATCCTGTCGGACAAGTGCTACAAGTGCCACGGACCGGCGGCGCAGAAAGGAGGGCTGCGGCTGGACGTGGAAGAAGTGGCGAAGGCGGAGCTGTGGTCGGGGGGGCGCGCGATTGTGGCGGGCGACCCGCATGCCAGCGATCTGGTCGGGCTGGTGACCGTGCAGGATCCGGAGATCCGGATGCCGAAGGACGCGGAGCCGCTGACTGCGCGCGAAGTGGAGCTGCTGCAACAGTGGATCGCGCAGGGCGCGAAGTGGCAGGGACACTGGGCGTTTGAGCGACCGCGGCGGCCGGCCATGCCAGCGGGGGCGCCGGCAGCCTGGGTGCGGAATCCGATTGACGCCTTTGTGCTGGCGCGATTGAAACAGGAAGGGCTGTCGCCATCTCCGGAGGCAGATCGGGCGACGTGGCTGCGGCGGGTGAGCCTGGACCTGGTGGGGTTGCCGCCGACGTCGGCGGAGGTTGACGCATTCAAGGCGGACAAATCGCCGCAGGCGTATGAAGCAGTGGTGGACCGGCTGCTGGCGTCGCCGCGGTATGGCGAGCGGATGGCGTATCCATGGCTGGAGGCGGCGCGCTATGCCGACAGCAACGGCTACCAGAGCGACGGCGAGCGGCACATGTGGCGGTGGCGTGACTGGGTGATCGATGCGTTCAACCGCAACATGCCCTTCGACCAGTTCACGGTCGAGCAGCTGGCGGGCGACATGCTGCCGAACGCGACGCGGGACCAGGTGATCGCAAGCGGGTTCAATCGCAACCACCGGGGCAATTCGGAAGGCGGGATCATTCCGGAAGAATTTGCGGCCGAGTATGTGATCGACCGGGTGGATACGACGGCGACGGTGTTCCTCGGGCTCACGGCAGGTTGTGCGCGCTGTCACAACCACAAATACGATCCGCTCACGCAGAAGGAGTTCTACCAGCTCTACTCGTACTTCAACAACATTCCCGAGAACGGCAAGGCTCGTCGCCAGGGAAACTCGGCGCCCTTCATCAAGGCGCCAACGCGCGAACAGGGGCCCAGACTCCAGCAACTGGATGGCGCGCTGGCAGCGGCGAAGACAGCGTTTGCGCAGATGGAAGGGACGTTGGCCGCGGCACAGACAGCATGGGAACCGACGGTAGCGAAGAGTGCGCCGGTGCCGTGGGGACCGTCGCGCGGGCTGGTGGCGTACTACCCGCTGGACGGCAATCTCGACGTGCCAGTGGCAGTGACGCAGCCGCGAGCCGCGGGCCGCGCGGGACCACCGGCACCTACACCGGCACCATCGGCACCAACCGGGCCGCTGACGGCGCAGAACGGCGAGGCGCAGTTTGCGCAAGGTCGCGTCGGCCAGGCGGCGAGCTTCGACGGCAAGCGCTTCATCCAGGGCGAGGACATCATCGGGTTCGGCAGCTACGGCTATTACGACGACAAATACTCGATGACAGCGTGGATCCATCCGACGGCTGCGACCGGTGCCATCGTGACGAAGGCTGCGGACGTGTTCGAGCCCACGGGTCACGGCCTCAACCTCAACGAAGGACGGGTGCAATACAACTACGTCTCGAAGTGGCTGGATGAAGGCATCCGGCTGCAGAGCAGGAAGACCATCACGCTGAACGAATGGCACCACATCGCGCTGGTGTACGACGGTTCGCGTTATGCCGAAGGGGTCAGGCTGTACGTCGACGGCGAAGTGTGGGAATGGGAAGTCCTGCTCGACGATCTGAACAATCCGCGACCGCTCGCGCGACAGCCGGTACGGATTGGTGGCGGCGGCGGTGCGGAGAACCGCTTCAAGGGGACGATCGACGAGGTGCGGATCTACAACCGGGATCTGTCGGCCGCCGAAGTTGCAGTGCTGGCGGATGCGATGCCGGTGTCGGCAATTGCAGCCTTGCCCGCGGCATCGCGTACTGCCGGTCAGGCGGACAAGCTGCGGGATTACTTCCTGGAGCATGCAGCACCGGCGCCGGTCATGACAGCCTGGCAGGGGCTGCGCACGGCGCAGGAGTCGCGCGACAAATATTACGAGAGCCTGCCGACGGTGATGGTGATGCAGGAGCTGCCGGAGCCGCGGCCCACCTTCGTGCTGAACCGGGGGGAATACGACAAGCCGGGCGACCCGGTGCAGCGGGTGTTGCCGGCGTTCCTGGTGCCGAAGGCGGTGGCGGGCAAGTACGCGCCGAACCGGCTGGGATTGGCCCAGTGGCTGGTCTCGGCGGAGAACCCGCTGATGACGCGGGTAACGGTGAACCGGTTCTGGCAGCAGTACTTCGGCACGGGGCTGGTGCGCACATCGGAAGACTTCGGCTCGCAGGGTGAAGCACCCTCGCATCCGGAGCTGCTGGACTGGCTGGCAGTGGAGTTCCGCGAGAGCGGCTGGAACGTCAAGAAACTGCAGAAGCTGATCGTGCTGAGCGCGACGTATCGGCAGGCATCGGCGGCGACGGCGGCCATGCTGGAGCGGGACCCGGCGAACCGGCTGCTGGCGCGCGGGCCGAATGTGCGGCTTTCCGCCGCGGTGATCCGCGACCAGGCACTGGCGATCGCGGGCCTGCTGGTGGAGAAAACAGGTGGCCCTTCGGTCTATCCCTATCAGCCCGCAGGCCTGTGGCGGGATCTCAATTCCTATGAAGACTATGTGCAGGGGCACGGCGATGATCTGCATCGGCGCAGCCTCTACACGTTCTGGAAGCGCACCATACCGCCGCCGACGATGATGAACTTCGACGCGTCGAGCCGCGAGAGCTGCGTGGTGCGGTCGGAGATGACGAACACGCCATTGCAGGCACTGGACCTGATGAACAACACGCAGTACGTGGAAGCGGCGCGGGTGCTGGCGCAGCGCATGATGCAGGAGGGTGGGGCAACGCCCGCGGCGCGGATCGGGCATGCGTTCCGGCGCGCGACGGCGCGGCTGCCGAAGCCGGCGGAAGCTGCGGTGCTGCTGGATGCGTTCAAGGAGCAGCTGGCGATCTTCCAGGGCAAGCCCAATGACGCGCTACGCTTTGTGAGCCAGGGAGAGCACCCGCGGGACGAGCGCCTGGACGTGCCTGAACTTGCGGCCTATGCCAGCGTGGCGAGCCTGATTCTCAACCTCAGTCAGACGATCACCAAGGACTAGTCATGGATGATCCATTCGGCAACTACGCACGGCTGCTCAGCCGGCGCGCATTCCTGAACCGGGCCGGCACCAGCATCGGCATGATGGCCCTGGGCCAGCTGCTGAACCAGAATGCGCTGGCCGGCACTCCGGATCAGCAAGCTGCGATCGGCCTGCCTGGCTTGCCGCATTTTCCGCCGAAGGCAAAGCGCATCATCTATCTGTTCCAGGGCGGTGGTCCCTCGCAGATGGAGACCTTCGACTACAAGCCGCTGCTCGAGAAGTACCACGGCACGGACCTGCCGGACTCCATCCGCATGGGCCAGCGGCTCACAGCCATGAGCGCCACGCAGGCGAGCTTTCCGGTGGTGCCTTCCATGTTCAAGTTTGCACAGCATGGCGAATCCCGCGCGTGGGTCAGCGAGCTGCTGCCCAACACGGCGAAGGTGGTCGACAACCTCTGCTTCATCAAGTCGATGTTCACGGAGCAGATCAACCACGATCCTGCGGTGACCTTCGCGCAGACCGGCTTCCAGCTCGCGGGCCGGCCGAGTCTCGGGTCATGGGTGAGCTACGGGCTTGGCAGCGAGAACCAGAATCTGCCCGGGTTTGTCGTCATGGTCACGGGCGGCGGCCAGGCATTGTCGGACCGGATGTGGGGCACGGGCTTCCTGCCGAGCAGGTATCAGGGCGTCAAGCTGCGGGCGGGCGCCGATCCGGTTCTGTATATCTCGAATCCGGAAGGATTCGATCGAACGCAGCGGGCGCAATTCCTGTCCAGCCTCGAAAAGATGGACCAGATTGCGCACGACGAGAGCAACAACCCGGAGATCCTCACGCGCATCGCGCAGTACGAGATGGCCTTCAGGATGCAGGCATCCGTGCCGGAGTTGACGGACCTTTCGAAGGAACCTGCGCACACCTTCGAGCTCTACGGCGAGGATGCGCGCAAGCCTGGAACCTTCGCGGCGAACTGCCTGATGGCGCGGCGCCTGGCGGAGCGCGGCGTGCGCTTCATCCAGCTGTATCACCGCCAGTGGGATCACCACGCCGGACTCCCGGGCGCGATCCGCACTGCCACCAGGGAGACCGATCAGGCCTCCGCCGGGCTGGTTCAGGATCTGAAGGAACGCGGGCTGCTGGACGATACGCTGGTGGTGTGGGGCGGCGAGTTCGGGCGCACCGTCTACTGCCAGGGCAAGATGACGGCGACCAACTACGGCCGCGATCATCACCCGCGGTGCTACACCATCTGGATGGCTGGCGGCGGCGTCAAGGCCGGATATACGCTCGGCGAGACCGACGATTACTCATACAACATCGCCAAGGATCTGGTGCACGTGCACGATCTGAATGCCACGATCCTGCGCCTGCTGGGCATCGATCACACGCGGTTGACCTACAAGTACCAGGGCCGCCACTTCAGGCTCACAGACGTTCACGGCGAAGTGGTCAAACAGGTGATCGCCTAGCATCTTCCGTGGAACAGTCGCGATCCCTGTCACGATCCGTGTCAACGCCGGACAGGTTCAGCCGTTGATACGCAATCGGCACTGTTTGCCGGTGAGCAACGGAAAGGAAATCACATGTTCAATCGCACTCTCATCGCTGGAGCCATGATGCTGACGTCGCTGGCAGCCTTCGCAGATGGCACTGCTACGCCACGCATCGACAGGCGCGAGGCGCATCAGGAGAAACGCATCGATGCAGGCGTCGCCTCCGGTGCGCTGACGAAGCGTGAAACGAAGACGCTGGATGCCCGGGAAGACAAGCTCGCTGCAGACGAAGCTGCGGCCAAGGCTGACGGAAACGTAACAAAGGGCGAACGCGGCAAGCTGCGCGCGGAGGTGCGTCGCGACAGTCGTGCCATCCATCGCAAGAAGCACAACGCACGCACTGCTGCGCCGGCTGCTCCCTGAACGTGGTTTCTGGCTCAAACGCGGGGAGGCAGGAATACCCTGCCTCCCGCGGTGCTGCCTGGCTGGCTGGCGGATTGCCACACGCGCAATGTTCCACGCCCCGAGTGCTTGGATTCGTAGCAGGCTGCGTCGGCAGTCCTGGTCCAGTCCGCCGGGTCGTGAAATTCCTTGCTGTACTGGGCGAGACCCAGGCTCGCGCCGGTGGAGTGGACGGCGCCTTCCCAAGGCGTCTGCAACGGATTGAGCGCCTGCAGCAGCCGCTGGCCAACCTCCCGGCCACGCGCGGGCTCGCAGTTCCGCAGCAGCACGATGAACTCATCGCCTCCCAGTCGGCCCACCCAATCCGTCGGTCGTACCGAACGTCGCCGTACCGCGGCGGCATGCCTGCGGACCGCCTCGCCAGCCGCCTGCCCC
>JAATEY010000047.1 GCA_015655465.1 Gammaproteobacteria bacterium
CATAAAGATTAGGGTGGTTGACACCATGAACGGATCAAAAACTGCTCGCGGCAACAGAATTTCCTGGTGGCAAGCGGCCTTGATGATTCGCGGCCAGACGGAAGCGGATCAACGCAACATCGGGATTTTTACGGCGTGGTGTTTCGTCTGGGCCGTGGTCTTCTGCGCGGTGACATTTGCGCTCAAATCCTTTCCGGAACTTCAAGGGCCGTTGGCGTGGATGCTGGCGATGATTCCCATCGTCGTGGGCGCCGCAACGGTACGCGCGCTTCTGCGCTTTCTTCGCGAAGCAGATGAGTTCACGCGAAAAGTCCAGCTTGAAGGCATCGCCCTGGGCTTCGGTGCGGGCCACCTGTTTTGCGTCGGCTACTTTTTTCTCGAGCGATTCGGTGCTCCCGAAATATCCATCATATTCGGGATAGTGCCCCTGGCAGTGGGCTGGGCAATCGGCTCGCTGCTTGTCGCATCCCGGTACCGATGAAGAACCGCTTGCGCATCCTGCGCGCCGAGCGGGAGTGGTCTCAGGCGGAGCTTGCAGACCGTACGAACGTTTCCCGGCAAACGATCAACGCCATAGAGACCGGCAAGTACGATCCGAGTCTCCCTTTGGCGTTCAGGATCGCCGCGGTTTTCGGGCAGCCGATTGAGGTGATTTTCGACCCTGGTGATGACACCACCAGCCAGCCGTAGCGCCGCAATGCAGGTGGGAGAGAGCGGCACGATGAATATCTGGCGACACATGCTGGCGATGGATCCATTTTCCAGTGCGCTCTTCTGCCTGTGGCTGTCGATCACCAGCCTGCTGCCTTCGCAACTCATGGGCTGACCTGGACTGCTGCTCACTCCGGGGTGCCCCTCGGCGCAGGTAAGCGAGCTGCCTTCCTGAGCACGGCGGCAAAGCGGTTGGCAAGCGGACTGTCTTCATCCCTCGCGCGCAGCAATCCCAGCTCGATGCTGGCTGTAGTGCCGCGCAGGGCGCGGTATTGCACGCCGGAGCGTTTCAGATTCCTGACGGAAGACGGCACCAGCGCGATGCCCATGCCGCTGGCCACGAGGCCGATGACCGTCTGCATCTGGCGCGCGTGCTGGTCGATGCGCGGAGTGAAGCCCGCTGCCCGGCATTCGCTGACGATGAGGTCATACAGACCCGGCGCGAGCTCGCGCGGGGGAATGATGAAGCTTTCATTCGCGAATGCCTTCAGGCGAACGGCGTCACCCTTGATGAGCCGGTGTCCGGCGGGCGCGGCCAGCAGCAGTCTTTCGCGTCGCAGCGCCTCGAACCTCAGGTCTGCCTCTTCTACCGGCCCGATGCCGATGCCGACATCCAGCCGGCCTGCGCGGATTTCCCTGATCTGCGCATCGGTTGTCAGTTCGTGCAGCTGCACTTCCACCTGGGGATGCCGCTCGCGGAACTGCTTCAGTGCCGGCGGAAGAATGCTGTAGTCGGCAATCGGCACGAAGCCGATGGACAGCGTGCCGGCCTCGCCCTGACCAGCCTGGCGCGCATTGAGTCCCGCCAGTTCGAGCCGCCGCAGGATGCTTCGAACCTCGTCGTGGAATACCTGCCCGGCGGCCGTAAGCGTAACGCCCCTGTTGCTCCGGTCGAACAACCGCACGCCCAGCTGTTCTTCCAGGCGCTTGACATGCATCGACAGCGGCGGCTGCGAAACATGCAGCCGTGCAGCCGCGCGCGAGAAGCTGCGCTCCCCGGCCACGGCGATGAAGTATCGGAGCTGCCGCAGATCCACTATCTGGTTTCGCTATAGCAGGGCAAAGAAATATGTATTTTCCAGTATAGACGGGATTGCCCAGAATCGGCTGTACCCCGGGCAGCACGACCCGTACCCAAGGATTCACCCATGCCCGCCCTGCGCTCCAGCACCAGCACCACCGGCCGCAACATGGCGGGGGCCCGCGCCCTGTGGCGCGCCACCGGCATGAAGGATGGCGACTTCGGCAAGCCCATCATCGCGGTCGCCAACTCCTTTACCCAGTTCGTCCCCGGCCATGTGCACCTGAAGGATCTGGGGCAGCTGGTGATCTCGGAGATCGAAAAGGCGGGTGGCGTCGGCAAGGAGTTCAACACCATCGCGGTAGATGACGGCATCGCGATGGGCCACGACGGCATGCTCTACAGCCTGCCCTCGCGTGAGCTCATTGCCGACTGTGTCGAGTTCATGTGCAACGCGCACACCGCCGACGCGCTGGTCTGCATCTCGAACTGCGACAAGATCACGCCCGGCATGCTGATGGCCGCCCTGCGCCTGAACATTCCGGTGATCTTCGTGTCCGGCGGGCCGATGGAGGCCGGCCGCACGCGCCTCGCCGACAAGCCGGTGGCGCTCGACCTGATCGACGCCATGGTGGCCGCGGCGGATCCGCGGGTGTCTGCGGCAGATGTGGAGAAGATCGAACGGTCCGCGTGTCCCACCTGCGGCTCGTGTTCGGGGATGTTCACCGCCAACTCGATGAACTGCCTCACCGAAGCGCTGGGGCTGGCGTTGCCGGGCAATGGTTCGCTGGTGGCCACGCATGCGGATCGCGAGCGCCTGTTCCGGCAGGCCGGGCGGCAGATCGTCGAGCTTGCCACGCGCTTCTATCGCAACGACGACAGCACCGCGCTCCCACGGAATATCGCCAGCAAGGCGGCATTCGGGAACGCCATGTCGCTGGACATCGCGATGGGCGGGTCCACGAATACCGTGCTGCATCTGCTGGCCGCAGCCCACGAAGGCGGCATCGACTTCACCCTGCAGGATGTCGACCGACTGTCCCGGCGGGTGCCCACTCTCTGCAAGGTTGCACCATCTGGCGCGTACCACCTCGAAGACGTGCATCGCGCCGGCGGCGTGATGGCGATTCTCGGTGAGCTGGATCGTGGCGCGCTTCTCGACGTCTCCGTACCCACGGTGCACAGTGCTTCGCTGGCCACGGCCCTGGATGCGTGGGATGTGATGCGCACCGGCAGTACGGAGGTTGATGAGTTCTATCGCGCAGGTCCCGCCGGCGTGCCCAGCCAGCAGGCGTTCTCCCAGGCGTACCGGTATGCCGCGCTGGACAGGGATCGTGCAGCTGGCTGTGTTCGCGCCGTCGCGCACGCATACAGCCAGGATGGCGGACTGGCCGTGCTTCGCGGCAAC
>JAATEY010000314.1 GCA_015655465.1 Gammaproteobacteria bacterium
CTGCAGTTCATTATCGGCCAGGCCGGCGTAGCCCTGCCGTTCTGGCTGTACCGCATGGACGACATGCACACCGCCACCGTGCGCTCGGGTCGCTACCCGTTCATGAAGGTGCTCAAGCATCCGGTCAGCCACTACCTGCGCAACAATGTGTTCGTCACCAACAGCGGCGTGGCCTGGCAGCCGGCGATCGAGTTCTGCCAGAAGGTGCTCGGCGTCGATCGGGTGTTGTACGCGATGGACTACCCCTACCAGTACATGCCGGAGGAAGTCGGCTTCTGCGACGCGATGACGATTTCCGACGCCGACAAGAAGGTCTTCTTCCAGACCAACGCCGAACGGGTGTTCGGCCTGCGCTAGAATGCCCGGCATCACCCACGGAAATGCTGCAGGAGAACCATCATGAGCAAGCATGTCTGCGTGCGCGAGATTCCGCGCCCCGAAGCTGCGGTCAGCAAGGCGCTGGCCACCTATGGCGTGGCAACCGTCCACGAGGCGCAGGGCCGCATTGGCCTGCTGGCGCCCTACATGCGTCCCATTTTTTCCGGCAAGTCCATTGCAGGTCCGGCGGTGACGGTGTCTGCACCCCCCGGCGACAACTGGATGATCCATGTGGCAGTGGAAGTCTGCAAACCGGGCGACATCCTGGTGGTGGCGCCCACCTCACCCTGCAGCGACGGTTACTTCGGCGACCTGCTGGCCACTTCGCTGCAGGCGCGCGGCGTGCAGGCACTGGTCATCGATGCCGGTGTGCGCGACATTGCCACGCTGAAGGACATGGATTTCCCGGTGTGGAGCAAGTGCGTGTATGCCCAGGGCACCATCAAGGCCAGCCTGGGCTCGGTGAATGTGCCGGTGATCTGCGCGGCGCAGGCCATCAACCCCGGCGATGTGATCGTGGCCGACGACGATGGTGTCTGCGTGGTGCGCAGCGCCGACGCAGCCCAGGTGGCTGAAGCGGCTGCCAGGCGCGTGGCCATGGAAGAGGAAAAGCGCAAGCGCCTGGCATCCGGCGAACTGGGCATGGACATCTACAAGTTCCGGGAGAAACTCGCGGAACTCGGGCTCAAGTACGTCTGATCCTTAGATCAGACTGTCGCCGCGGCCAGCAGCGATCTCAGCCGAGGATAGACCCGATAGGCGTTTTCCTCAAAGATCCGCCGCTTGTCCGCGGCTGCGATGGCTGAATTCTCGATGTAGCGCTTGGTATCGTCGTAGTACTGGCCGGTGGTGGGATCGATTCCGCGCACCGCACCGACCATCTCCGAGCCGAACAGGATGTTCTCCACCGGCATCACCTTCAGCAGCAGGTCGATGCCGGGCTGGTGGTAGACGCAGGTGTCGAAGAACACGTTCTTCAGCACATGGGTATCGAGCAGCGGCCGCTTCATGTCCTGCGCCAGTCCCCGGTAACGACCCCAGTGATAGGGAACCGCGCCGCCGCCGTGCGGAATGATCAGCCGCAGGGTCGGGAAATCCTTGAAGAGATCGCCCTGGATCAGCTGCATGAACGCAGTGGTATCCGCATTGATGTAGTGCGCGCCGGTGGCGTGGAAGTTGGCGTTGCAGGACGAGCTCACATGCACCATGGCCGGCACGTCCAGCTCGCAGAGCTTTTCGTACAGCGGGTACCAGTGCCTGTCCGTCAGCGGCGGCGCAGTCCAGTGGCCGCCGGAAGGATCCGGGTTCAGGTTGGCGCCGATGAAACCCATCTCCTTCACGCAGCGTTCGAGCTCGCGGGCGCTGTTGGCAGGCGGCACGCCCGGCGACTGCGGCAGCATGCACACACCCACGAAGTTGCGCGGGTACAGGCCGACCACGCGGTGGATCAGGTCGTTGCAGATCTGCGACCACTCGATGCTGGTGGCCTCGACGCCGATGTGGTGCGCCATGGTGGAGGCGCGCGGCGAAAAAATGGTGACGTCGGTGCCACGTTCACGCTGCAGTTTCAGCTGCGCATTTTCGAGGCTGTCGCGGATCTGGTCGTCACTGATGGCCAGCGAGGCTCGCGATGGAGTCTGGGCCGGATCCTTCAGCGCCGCGATCTGCGCATCGCGAAAAGTGGTCAGTTCCTGCGGCGCCGTGGTGTAGTGTCCGTGGCAGTCAATGATCATTGCAGCAAGCCTGTTTCAGTCAAGAATAATTTCCGGATAATACCGCAGCCGTGCCCCCGGGCTACGGTAAGGTGGCGGGCATGACTGTCACCGCCAGCTCGCCGGTCAGCGCGCCCCGCCCCATCGGCGGTTCGACCACGCAGGTTTCCGCCATTGGCTTTGGCTGCATGGGACTGGTGGGCTGGTATGGCAGTCGCAATGATGATGAAGCTCGTGCCACCCTGCTGGCAGCTGCAGAAGCGGGCATCGATCATTTCGATACCGCCGCCAGCTATCAGCTGGGTGAGAACGAAATATTCGTCGGCCGCACGCTCGGGTCGCTGCGCGGTCGACTTTTCCTGGCCACCAAGTGCGGCCTCGCGCGCAACACCGACGGCAGCGTGCGGGTGGACAACAGCCCGGAAACCATCCGCAGTTCCTGCGACGCCAGCCTGCAACGGCTGGGCACGGACTACATCGACCTGTTCTACCTGCACCGCATCGACAAGTCGGTGCCGATCGAGGAATCCACCGGCGCGCTGGGCGAACTGGTCAAGGCCGGCAAGATCCGCCACGCAGGCCTGTCGGAATGCAGCGAGACCACGCTGCGCCGCGCCTGCAAAGTGTTGCCCATCGCTGCGGTGCAGAGTGAATATTCAATCTGGTCACGCGATCCGGAGGACGGGATGCTGGCCGCGTGCGAGGAGCTGGGCGTCAGTTTTGTGGCCTACAGCCCGCTGGGTCGCGGCTTCCTGGCAGGCAACTTCCGCCGGGCCGCGGAACTGCCCGCCAACGATCACCGTCGCACACATCCCCGTTTTCAGGATGACGCTGCTGACGGGAACGCCGCTCTGGTTGCAGCCGTTGAATACGTGGCTGCGGAGCTTGGCGCAACCGCCGCGCAGGTGGCGATTGCCTGGGTGCTGTCACGTTCGCCACGCGTGCTGACAATACCTGGCATGAAGACCCGGGAGCATCTCATGGACAATCTTGGCGCCGCCAACCTGCAGCTTTCTGCCGGACAAATCGACCGAATGGAAGGCCTGGCGGCCCGCGTGCAAGGTGAACGTCATCCGCCGGCCATGATGAAGATCCTGGATCGGTAACCAGACGGTTGGTCAGGTGCGAATTGGACAATCATGCTAGCGCTACATAATCTTGCAGGGAGCGCGCATGTCCGAGCCCGTCCGTAACCTTGCAGGTGACATGCCCGGCGACTGGCTGCAGGGACTCTTTGCCGGGCGCGCCGATTTTGGCGATGGTCCATCGCCCATCCTGGTCAAGGCCGGACGCGTATACGACATGTCTGCAGCCGCACCCACCGTCTCGCTGTTGCTTGAGCGCCGTGCATTTGCGGTTTCCCGCGGCCGCGACTGCGGTTCACTGGCCGAAACACCCGGTACACTGCTCAGTCCGGTCGATCTGCAGTGCATCAAGGCAGCGGGCGTCACCTTCGCCGTATCCGCACTGGAGCGTGTGATCGAGGAACGGGCCCGCGGAGATTCATTGAAAGCCGCGGCAATTCGGGACAGCATCGAACAGCACATCGGTTCAGGCCTGCGCGCGGTCAAGCCCGGCTCCGATGAAGCTGCTGCGCTCAAGCAGCTGCTGGTCCAGGAAAACATGTGGTCCCAATATCTGGAAGTCGCCATCGGTCCCGATGCCGAGGTGTTCACCAAGGCGCCAGTGCTGTCGAGCGTGGGGCATGGCGCGCCCATCGGCGTGCGCTCCGATTCCGGCTGGAACAACCCGGAGCCGGAGATCGTGCTCGCACTGGATCGCAGCGGCACCCCGGTTGGCGCCATGCTGGGCAATGACGTGAACCTGCGCGACTTCGAAGGTCGTTCCGCCCTGCTCTTGGGAAAGGCCAAGGACAACAATGCCTCCTGCTC
>JAATEY010000332.1 GCA_015655465.1 Gammaproteobacteria bacterium
GATAAGTGTCCGTGGCCATGTAGTAGTAAGTGCCGTTTGGAAATTCAGGCGTTACGCCGGTCCTGCCGTTGCAGTCATCCAGGTCGCCGTGGCCTGCCGAATAGTTCCAGTCGGACACGAAAGTGCCCAGTGGTGCCAGCGATGTCGATGGCCGGCCGGCATCCGGTGTCGTGTCGAGCACGTAGCTGCCCGTGCATACCTTGAGCGCGGTGGTGGCATCGTTTGCGTTGCTGTAGCAGTAGCGCGCATACACCGGATAGCCATCGCCGGCCCATCCGACCAGCACCATCTTCCGGTTGCTGTCCGATGCGCCCGCGTTGGCCAGCAACGCGACCGGCATGCCGTGGTAGTGGTATTCACCCGTGGGCTGCACATGGGCATTGTTGGAATCCACGCCGAAGTTGAACGCGGTCTGGCCGAGCGCCTCGATGCGCCATGCACCCGATGGGCTGGCGAGGTTGCAGTCGCTGGTCGTGGTAGCCGACCCCGGACAGGTTCCCGCGGTGCCGGGATCGAACTTCACGCTGTTCCGCGCGTAGACGCTTGCGCCTCCCGGTCCACCGACTGCCGTATTGGTACCCGCGAGGGTCGGAGTCAGCGTCATCGACGCATTGATGCTCTGGATGGTGATGAAGTTGGGATTGCCGGCATTGGGAAAGTTGCCCACCGGATGATCCGGCAGCCCCGTGCCGGTCAGAAGGCGCCGCGCCGCATTGCAGGTCCAGTTCCACGTCGCCGTCATCGCGCCCGATGATCCATAGGTACCGCGATAAGTGCCGCTGTAGTTGCAGTCCACACCCGCGGTGGAACCGGCTGGCGCACTGGTGACAGGCGTCGTTGAGCCACCCGTCGTGGAGCCCGCGATGTCGTCGTCGCCACCGCTGCAAGCCGCCAGTGCCAGTAAAGTCATCGCGACCAGGGGAATTTTCATCGCACACCTCCCGCGCTGCCACACGGCAGCTTCCTTGTGCTCGAGGCTGGGCGGGAATTGTGGGGAGAATATGGGCGGTCGCGAGCAGGACAGTGGCTAATACGCCGGGCAGCTCGCCTTGTCCGCCGTACCTGCATGGGCTTCGATCTGCTTGCGGGTGTCTGCGACGGCCTCAGCCAGTCCACCGGACGGCTGCGCCGCACTGATGCGCTCAATCTCCGCCTTCGCAGCCTGCGGGCAGCCAAGATCCAGCAAAGTCATCGCCAGGTTGTTCCGCGCTCCACTCTGGGCGCTGTCGATCTGCAATGCCGCACGGTAGTTTCCGGCGGCGCGCTGCAGGTCACCATTGCGGTAGTTGGCAGTGCCCATGCCCACCCACGCAACCGGTTCATCAGGCCATCGCCTTGTGGCGGCTTCGAATGCCAGCAGGGCATCCTGCGGGCTCGCCACCCGCTCGAACGCAGCTACGGTTTGAAGATAGCGGTCCTTGTCTGCGGCAACGGGCAATTCGCCGGCCTGCAGCAGCACCATGCCCCAGCGGTCGGCGTTGTCCCAGGCCCGCATGAAGTTTGCTGCGGACAGCTCCTGCCTGCGCACCTTGCCCGAGCGCAGCACCACCCGGTCACGTGCGCCGTCATAGCCCACCACGACTGCGTAGTGCCAGCGCGGCCAGAAGGGCAGGCCATAGTTGTGCAGCACCAGCACCGGCCGTCCCGCATCCAGCTCCGCGAGAATTGCTGCCAGTTCGGGTTCGATACGATAGCTGATACGCGCGTATTGCCGTGGTGCGGCTTGCATCTCGATCTGCAGGCTGCCGTGTCGGCTGGGTAGATAGACCAGCGGTGCGAGCTCTGCCGGCGTGACGGCAACCCGCGATGCACCGAGCAATGTAGCCAGTGCTGCAGGTCCGCACTGAAAAGCGGTCTGGGGAAAGAACGGGGTGTCGTCCAGTTCGACGACTCTTGCAGAGGATTCGATCAGGGGGCCGCGCGAAACGCAGCCGCCCAGCATCAACAGGCAGCCAGCCAGCACGATGCTGTACATCAACAACCGCCTTTCAGAAGACAAACCCAATGGATACGCCGCCAAATGATGCGGAACCGACATAGGAATCCGTTACGCCTGCCATGATATCGACATTCACATGATTGGAGATCGCGTAGCCGATACCGGCGCGGTAGCTGTTGGTGGTGCCGGACAGGATCGTGTCCTTCGCGCCGGTCCAGTCCAGGCGCAACGATACCCGGGTGAAGGTCCTTTCTATTCCAGCCGTGAATAGACGGTCCAGCGCCCCTTCCTCGATCGTCACGATGGAAGTCGTAAGCACCGGGGCCACCGTGAGGACCGATTCCGGAAGCATTGGCGGAACGGGAACCAAAGCACTTGATACGACGGGCAGGGCCGCCACCGTATCGAGCAGGGAGGGAAGAGGAATGGACGGTACCGTGGGACCCGTGGGCACCGTGGGCGCGGGTCCCGGTACCGGCACGACGCTGGTTGAGTAAGTCTCTACGTACCGCGACAGCGAACCGTAGTGATAGAACATTGCGTCGGCATAACCGGTCCACCCCGAGCGGCTGTACTTGAGTCCGCCACCCCAGCCGGTGCCGGCGAAATGCTGAGTGGAACGCTGGGGATTGCTGCCGCCAGAGACATAGTCGGCATCGAAGCCGCGCTTCTCGCCCGCGATACTGATTGTGAACGCCCCTGCACCGATGGATGCACGCGCTCCCGTGGTGTCCGTGTCGAACATCGGGGAAGTCCATTGCCGATAATAGCCGCGCAGACCGAACCGCTCGGAACGCAGGTCCACCGACCCGCGCAGACTCTTGCCATCCATGCTGCCGACGGTGGATGGAGAGGTGGTTGACCCGCCCCCGATGGCAAGTTGCAGCCAGTCGACTGGCGTAAAGGCCACATCTGCTTCGACGCTATGACTGTCGTTGTCGTCTGCAACACCGGCAAGCGACGCATTGACTTGAGATTCCGCAGAGGCCGCGGAGCAGGCGACCAGCAGCACGGCGGCCGTCGCAAGGGCTGAATGGGTGGTCATGGAAATGCTCCCAGGAAGTGCGCGGAAGAACTTCCCTGGTCGTCGCCGACCAGGGAAGTCCAGGTTCATGACTCTGGTTTCAGCGACGATTCGCCCGAGCCTCGACGCTGTTCGAGGTACCGCCCGACGCGTCGACACCAGAGCGGGAAGCAGTCGCCCCGCCACTCGTGGAACTCTGCCCTTCCGCGCCGGCATTGGGAGAAGCATCGCCCTGCACGTTCACGTCGCGCTGCGCTCCAGCACTGGCCGACGAAGAAGCTGCGCCCGCGGCGGCACCCTTGACCTTGTCTGCCTTGGCAGCGGCGCTATTTCGCGCAGCCTTGCTGGTTGCCTGCGCGCGTTCGCGAGTCGCTTCAGCCTTGGCTTTCGCGCTGGCTTGCGTACGCTTCGCGGCATCCTTGCTGTGATCGACCGCCGTGCCGGCTTTGTCGCTGGCTGTGTCCTTCGTCCGCTGCGCCGCGGAGGCAGCGCTTTCAGTAGTGCGGTGACTGTCGATCGATCCAGCCGCGTTGCCGCCAAGCGTACCGCCCGCATTTCCACCTGCGCTGTTCCCCGCGCCACCCAACGTCCCGCCCGCTGCTCCGCCCAGCGCGCCACCTGCTCCCCCGTTCAGCACCTGCGCCGACAGCGGCGCGCTCGCGAGGATCGCAGCCATCGATGCGGCAGCGACAATCGCCTTGACTTGCTGATGAATGTTCATTTTGGTCGTCTCCTGCAAAGTTCTGGATTTGGATCCGAAGCTCGACCGGAGTTCCGGCCGCTGGAGCGACAACTTACCCCTGCGCGATTGCCCGCAAAGTAGGCGGCAGGCTGCATCGAAACGTCATGCAGGCCTACAAAGACCTTCGTACTGTAAGATCAAGTTGTCAGCAGCGAGTCGAGCAAGGCCATATGCGTATGCTGGCACGCCGCCTGGCAGGCGGTGCAGGGCACAGTCCCGCGCCGTACGTTCGTCCTTGGGCGTAAAGTATCGTGCATGTCGCTCGACAACTTTCATCCGGCAGTCGCGGCGTGGTTCAGCCGCAGTTTCTCCGGACCCACCGCGCCCCAGCGGGCGGCGTGGCCCTCGATCCAGGGCGGCCGCCATACGCTGATCGCTGCGCCCACCGGGTCGGGCAAGACGCTGGCTGCCTTCCTTGCCGCCATCGACGACCTCGTGCGCCAGGCGGCAGGTGGCGCGCTGGTCGATGCGGTGCAGGTCGTATATGTTTCTCCACTCAAGGCGCTCTCCAACGATATCCAGCGAAACCTCGAAGCGCCGCTACGTGGCATTGCAGCAGAGCTGCATTCGCTCGGAATCGAGGCCCCCGGGATCCGGGCGCAGGTGCGCACCGGCGACACCCCCGCAACCGAGCGCGTGGCGATGCGCAAATCGCCGCCACATATCCTCGTGACCACGCCGGAATCGCTGTACCTGCTGCTGACCAGCGAGTCCGGACGCGCGATGCTCGCGAGCACACGCAGCGTCATCGTCGATGAAATCCATGCCGTCGCCGGTACCAAGCGCGGCTCGCACCTGGCCCTGTCGCTGGAACGGCTTGCCGCGTTGACAGGTCGCCGGCTGCAACGCATCGGCCTCTCGGCGACAAACAAACCCATCGAAGAGGTCGCCCGTTTTCTGACGGGTATCACCGATCCAGCGGATGCCTGCGTGGTCGTCGACAGCGGCCACAGCCGCGTGCGCGACCTCGCGCTGGTGCTGCCGGATTCGCCACTCGAGGCGGTGATGTCGAACGAGGTCTGGCAGACCCTTTATGACAGGATCGCCACGCTGATCAGCGAACATCATACGACGCTGGTCTTCGCCAACACGCGGCGCATGGTCGAACGCGTCACCCGCAACCTGAGCGAACGCATCGGCGCGGAAAACGTCGCCGCGCACCACGGCAGCCTGTCGCGCGAACAGCGCCTGGATGCGGAGCAGCGCCTGAAGGCGGGTTCGCTGCGCGCGCTGGTGGCCACCGCATCGCTGGAGCTGGGCATCGACATTGGCGATGTGGAACTGGTTTGCCAGCTCGCCACGCCACGCGCGATTTCCACCTTCCTGCAGCGTGTGGGTCGCGCCAACCACGCGGTGGGCGGGGTTCCGAAAGGCCGCCTCTTCCCGCTGAGCCGCGACGAACTGATCGAATGCACGGCGCTGCTCGATGCCGTGCGCGCCGGCGAACTGGACCGGCTGCACATCCCGTTGCAGCCCCTCGATGTACTGGCACAGCAGATCGTCGCAGAGGTCAGTGCGCGCGAATATGGCGAAGAGGAACTCTTCGCGCAGCTGCGCCAGGCCTGGCCGTACCGGCAACTGCAGCTGGCGGAATATGAAGAGGTGCTGCGCATGCTCGCAGAGGGCTACGCGTCCCGCCGTGGCCAGCAGAGTGCATATCTGCATCGCGATACCGTCAATCACAGGCTGCGCGCGCGCCGCGGTGCCCGGCTCACGGCAATCACCTGCGGCGGGGCCATCCCCTCCAACGCCGACTACCAGGTGGTGCTGGAACCCACGGGCATGTTCGTGGGCACGCTCAATGAGGACTTCGCGGTCGAAAGCCTGGCGGGCGACATCTTCCAGCTCGGCAATACCTCCTATCGCATCCTGCGCGTCGAGGCCGGTCGTGTGCGCGTCGAGGACGCAGCCGGGCAGCCGCCGACGATTCCATTCTGGCTGGGAGAAGCGCCCGCGCGCAGCCGGGAGCTTTCGCAGGCGGTATCGGAGTTGCGGGCGGAAGTCGACGCAGCGCTGCCCACGATCGATGCGCAAGCCGTGGCAGCCGCCATTCGCCTGATGATGCAACGGCATGCGCTGGACGATTCGGCTGCCCGGCAGATCGTCGAATACCTGGCGGCGGCAAAAGCAGTCCTGGGCAGCCTGCCGACGCAGCAGCAGCTCATCATCGAGCGTTTCTTCGACGAGGCAGGCGGCATGCAGCTGGTGATACACGCGCCCTTCGGCGCGCGCATCAACCGCGCCTTCGGACTCGCGCTGCGCAAACGCTTCTGCCAGAGCTTCAATTTCGAACTGCAGGCCGCTGCGACCGAAGACGCGATAGTGCTGTCGCTGGGAGAGACACACAGCTTCGCACTTGAAGATGTGCCCCGCTACCTCAACAGCCGCACGGTCGAGCAGGTGCTCACGCAGGCCGTGCTCGACGCACCGCTGTTCACCACGCGCTGGCGCTGGAACGCCACCGTATCGCTGGCGGTGAAGACCTCGCGCGCCGGCAAGAAGGTGCCTCCGCCGCTGCAGCGCATGGCAGCGGAAGACCTCCTCTCCGTCGTCTTTCCCGATCAGCTCGCCTGCGCCGAGAACCTGCGCGGCGAGCGCGAAGTGCCGGATCATCCGCTGGTGCGGCAGACGCTGCACGACTGCCTGCATGAAGCGATGGATGTCGATGGGCTGGTTGCGTTGCTGCAGTCGATCGAAGCCGGCCAGCGGACTGTGCTCACGCGCGATCTGCCGCATCCATCACCACTGGCAATGGAGATACTCGGCGCGCGTCCGTACGCCTACCTCGACGACGCGCCGCTGGAGGAACGGCGTACCCAGGCGGTGGCGGCACGCCGCTGGCTCGATCCGCAGAGTGCCGCGGAGTTCGGACGGCTCGACCCGCTGGCAATCGCACAGGTGCGCTCGGAGGCCTGGCCATCGGTGGAAAACGCCGATGAGCTGCACGACGCGCTGATGCTGCTGGGTGTGGTGGCTGAAACCGAAGCGCCTGAATGGCAACCGTGGTTCGAATCACTGCTGCAGGAACATCGGGCAGCGCGGCTCGTCACCGGCGCAGCCAGCTTTTGGGTTGCCGTGGAACAGCTTCCGATGCTGGGCGCGCTCCACCCCTCTGCGAGTGTGTCGCCGCCCTCGACGGTTCCTGCCGAATACGCTTTACGTGAATGGTCGCCGGAACAGGCGTGCACCGAGCTCGTACGCGGTCGACTGCAGGCCATGGGTCCGGTCACGGCGGCAGGCCTTGCCGCCAGGCTGTCCTTGCCCGGGACGGCAATCGACACCGCGCTGCTGCAACTGGAGAGCGAAGGCTTCGTGTTGCGCGGCCAGTTCAGCGATGACGCTGCCGGTCATGCGGAATGGTGCGAGCGTCGTCTGCTCGCGCGCATCCACCGTTACACGATCCGGACCCTGCGAGCCGAAATAGAACCTGTCGCGTCAGCCGACTTCATGCGCTTCCTGCTCGACTGGCAAGGCATTACCACAGCACCCCGACCTGAAGGCGTGGCCAGTCTCGCGGCGATCATCGAACAGCTCGAGGGTTACGAAGTCCCCGCGATTGCGTGGGAATCCGATGTGCTGCCCGCGCGCATGGGCGATTACGATCCGGCCTGGCTCGACAGCCTGTGCCTTTCCGGGCGTGCACTCTGGGCCCGCCTCGACCCGCCGCGCAATACGACGGCGGGGCCGGTGCGCGCTACGCCAATCGCCCTGCTGCGCCGGCAGAATTCCGCAATGTGGCGCGCACTGTCCCCGCCGCAACGCGAGGCTGCGACGTTGTCGTCCGCCGCGCAGGCGCTGGCCGACCATCTGCACACTCACGGGGCGTCGTTCTTCGACCAGATGCAGGATGGCACACGCCTGCTGCAATCGCAGACCGAGACAGCCCTCGGCGAACTCGTCGCCGCCGGACTGGTGAGCGCCGACAGCTTCGGAGGACTGCGCGCATTGCTGCTGCCGCTGGAACGCAAACGCAAACTCGCGGCTCGCGGTCGCCGGCTGGCAATACACGGACTCGAGGAAGCGGGACGCTGGAGCCTCATCCGGCCGCTGCACCCTGCGCCAGTCGCCACGCCTTCCTGCGGGCAACAGCCCGAACCCGCACAGCTCGAAGCCATCGCATGGTTGCTGCTGCGCCGCTATGGCGTCGTGTTCCGCAAGCTGCTGACACGCGAGCCGCAATGGCTGCCTCCCTGGCATCTGCTGCTGCGCATATACCGGCGCCTCGAGGCACAGGGGCAGATCCGCGGCGGGCGCTTCGTTGCAGGCAGCAGTGGCGAACAATACGCACTGCCCGACGCAGTCACGGCGCTGCGAACCGCACGTCGCCGCGCGAAAGAAGGTTTGCTGGTTTCGCTCAGCGCGGCGGATCCGCTGAATCTGCTGGGTATCGTGACCCCCGGTGCGCGTCTTGCCGCACTCGCGGGCAATCGCCTGCTGCTGCGCGATGGTGTGCCTGTTGCGATCCAGGCTGCCGGCGAAACACAGTTCCTCGATGTCGTTGCTCCAGGCGAGGAGTGGCAGCTTCGAAATGCGCTATTGCGGCAGCCGTACAAGACCGCTGCGCGCGACAAGCTGCACTCCGCCTGAGAGGCGCAATTACCCGAAAACCCATGAAGTTCGAAGACATCAAGAAACTGCATCAGAAGAAGTTCCGCGAAGAGCTGGGGTTTTTCCTGCTGGAAGGCGAGCACCTGGTGCAGGAACTGCAGAAGGCATCGCTGCATGACGCCCGCCTGCGCGCGAGCGAAATCTATTTCACGCGGGAATATTCCAACTGGGCCAGTCCGCTCACCGCACATGTGGTCAATTCACGCCACATGATGCAGATCAGCGAGACGCGCTCCCCGCAGGGCATTGCGGCAGTGGTGCCGCTGCTGGCTGCGCCCGCGGCGCAGCCCGGCGAACGCGCCATCTACCTGCATGAGATCCAGGATCCCGGCAATCTCGGCACCATCCTGCGCACCCTCGCGTGGTTCGGAAAATTCCGCTGCCTGCTCAGCCCCGACAGCGTGGATGTTCACAACGGCAAGGTGGTACGCGCCAGCATGGGCGCCATCTTCCATGTGCCGGTGGAAATCGATGTGCCGCTGGATGCACTGCCCGCGCGCTTCGGGCGCATCGCCAGCCTCGACCTGCAGGGTCAGTCGATCGCTGCGCCGGCATTCCGCAAGTTCGACTGCTACATCTTCGGCAATGAAGGCCGGGGACTGCCACGCGAGGCGCTGGCGGCGCTGGGCGCACAGCCATTCACGATTGCAGGCAGCGGCGCCATTGAATCGCTGAACGTCGCCGCGACAGTAAACATCTGTCAGTACGAGTTGAACCGGTCGTCGTAAGGCGCCTCAGTCCAGCGATCGGGAACGGATTTCGTAACTCAGCCAACTCTCGCCACCCGCAGGAATGGTGATCACCCATAGTGGATCGCCGTTCTTGCGCTCGCTGCGCTGGCTGGCGCGTTTGATGTCCGGCGCGCTCCAGCGGTAAGGGACGACCAGCGGCTGCACTTCCACCTTCACCGCAATGTTCTTGCGGTTGATGAAGTGATGGGAAACGCGCTTCGCGAGACGCTCCATGTCTTCACCATTCTCATCCTCGGATTCTTCTTCCGGTAGCGCTTCCACGGTATGTTCGACCGAAACATTCATGGCCCGTGCGAAATCGAACTCCACCAGTGAACCGACTGGC
>JAATEY010000149.1 GCA_015655465.1 Gammaproteobacteria bacterium
AACGCCGGATCGTCCGCGCCGTCCCAGTTGGCGCCATCCGGCACGCGATTCTCCACCCGCGGCGCGGCCGCGATCATGGCCGCGACGTCCTGGTCCTTGGCAGATACCGACAAGGCCAGGCCACGAGGATCCTTGGTGATTTCCGCCACGCGGGTCCAGTCGACCGCCTCCTGGCGCGAGGCGAGTTCGGTCTGGATGCGCCTGGTCAGGGTCTTCGCCAGCAACTTCGGCTGTGCTTTCGACCAGTCGCGCTTGTCATCCTCCAGCACATCGTAGGCCTGCAGGTACAGCTGATCGTTGTGCCAGCCAAACACGAACGGCTGGTTCACCACCTGCACCTGCGTGCCAACCGGCACCATTTCGAACAGCTTGGCGATGTCCTCCGGATACAGGCGCATGCAGCCATGGCTGGAGCGCAGCCCCACACCGTAGGGCTTGTTGGTGCCGTGGATCAGGTAGCTGGGCCAGCCGAGCGTGAACTTGAACCGCCCCAGCGGGTTGTCGGGACCCGCGGGTACGACTGCAGGCAGTATTTCACCGTTCTGCTTGTGCTCGGCGCGAATGGAAGCGGTGGGCCGCCACACCGGATCCTTTTCCTTTGATACGACCTTGGTGCTGCCCTCGGGCGTGGACCAGCCCATCTTGCCGATGCCGATGGGGTGCGTATACACCACCTGCTTCTGCCCGACCTTGGCCGGGGGGAAGTAGTAGATGCGCATCGCAGCGATGTTCACCACGATGCCCTTGCGCTCGGCAAAAGGCAGCACGAACTGCGTGGGCACCACCACTTCGCGGCCGACGCCCGGCAGCCAGGGATCGACGCCAGGATTGGCGCGCACGATTTCTTCGTAACCTACATTGAAGCGGCGTGCGATATCCGGCAGCGTATCGTCCTTGCCGACCACCGTGACCTGCACCGCGCCCACCACATCGTCATGCTCGGCGTCGATCTCGAAACGGTGGGTGGCAACCGGTGGGGGATATTGCGGCACCACCGGTGCCACGGGTACTGGTGGCGACGGCGGTGGCAGCAACAGTGGCGGCGGCGGATCAACTCGTGGGGCCGTGAGCGAGCAGGCTGCAAGCAGCACCGCCGCAGCACCCGGCAACCAGTGGCGGATTGTATTCATGCGCTGATTATTGCACCGCGCCGGCCCTACAGCAGCAGCGGTTGATCAGGCAGCTCGTTGCGCCCACCGGTGCGGGCTGGAAAGTGCTGCTCCAGCAGCTGCGCAGCGCCATCGATGGCCGCCAGCGCCCCTGCAGCATGGCGCCCGGCGCGGAATTCCTCCTCCACCTGCCGACAGAGCGCATCCCAGTCGGCCTGCGGCACGTAGCGCGCAAGGCCACGGTCGGCGACGATCTCGACGGCATGTTCCGCATGCAACACATAGATCAGTACTCCATTGTTGTGCTCGGTATCCCAGACGCGCAGCAAACCGAATACCTCGAGGGCGCGTTCGCGCGGAGTGAGGCCGGAAAGCAGATCGCCAATCTCAAACGCGTGCTCGACAACGAACCGCAGCTCGCCTCCCTGCGCGCGTTCGAAATCACCGACGCGGCGTTCAATCTGCGCCAGAACATCCTTTGGATAATGTAGGCGCAGCACCCAGAATGGCGTCAGCAGATGACGAAGCAGGCGCAGCATGCTCACCACCTGCCGGAGGCGCCACCGCCCCCGAAACCGCCGCCGCCACCGCCTCCGAATCCGCCTCCCCCGAAGCCACCACGGCCTCCGCCGAAGCCGCCGCCACCAAGGCCACCGCCCAAACCTCCGCCCCAGCCACCCCAGCCGCCGCCGCGGCCACCACGCCCAATGGTGGCCATGCCGGCAAACAGGCTGAAGGCACCGGCCACGATGCCAGCGAGGATCGCGATGCCAAGCAGCTGCGACAACACCCATACGGCCGCACCAGCCAGCCCGCCGGTGGCGAGCGCCCCGAACGTGCGACCAAGGAGCGCGCGCAGTACTGCGCCTCCTATGAGCACGCCAAAGAACAGCACTGGCAGCAGTCCGGTCAGCTTGTCCGCTGGCCTCTTCCAGCGGCGGTCCGGTGGCGGCAAGGGCTCGCCGTCGACCACCTTCATGATCTGCTGCAGGCCCGCGCTGACACCACCGAAAACATCTCCCTGCCGGAACAGCGGCTTGATGGTGTCGTTTATGATGCGCGATGCGATTGCATCGGGCAGCGCGCCCTCCAGGCCATAGCCCACTTCTATTCTCAGCGCACGATCCTGCAGCGCCACCAGCAACAGCACGCCGTCATCCGACCTGGCGCGCCCGGGCTTCCAGGCATCCACCACGCGGATCGAATACTGCTCGATGGCTTCAGGTGCAGTAGTGGGCACGATCAGCAGCGCAATCTGGGCACCCTTGCGCTGTTCGAATGCCGCCAGTTTCTGCTCGAGCTCCGCCTGCTGACCGGCGGTCAGCGTGCCGGTCCGGTCGGTGACGCGCGCTTCGAACTTCGGCACCGGCTGCTGGTCCTGCGCGCCTGCCGGCAACGTCACCCCAAGCAGCAGCAGCAGCAGCAGCAGCAACAGCGGAGCACCCGGACGAAACATGCGTGGAACCTGTTGCATCCGGATGCCGGCGGCGTTCGGCGTTATCGCGGTGTTGCCGGTGCCGGCGGTGCCGCGGGTGCCGCATCGGTGCCGAAACTCACCGTTGGCGGCCGCGACACGGCCGCTTCGTTCTCAACCGTGAAATTCGCCTTTACGGAATGCTTGAACATCATGGCTGTGAGGTTGGTGGGGAAGGATCGCACCGTGATGTTGTATTCCTGCACCGCCTTGATGTAGCGATTCCGGGCCACGGTAATGCGGTTTTCCGTGCCCGCAAGGTCCGCCTGCAGTTGCAGGAAGTTCTGGTCGGACTTCAGCTGCGGATAGTTCTCCGTCACGGCCATCAGGCTCTTCAGCGCCTGTGACAGCTCGCCCTGCACGGCCTGGAACTTGCGCAGCGCCGCCTCGTCGTTGAGCAGCTCCGGCGTGAGCTGGATCGAGCCGGTCTTCGCACGCGCTTCGGTCACACCGAGCAGCACCGTCTGCTCCTGCGCCGCAAAGCCCTTCACCGTCTCGACCAGGTTCGGAATCAGGTCGGCACGCCGCTGGTACTGGTTCAGCACTTCGGACCAGGCGGATTTCACTCCTTCATCCTGCTGCTGCAACTTGTTGTAGCCGCAGCCGGAAAGCAGCAATGCAGCGCCCAGCAGGGCGACCTTCAATGCACGCATGTAAAGCACTCCTTGGGGAATCCACAATGCGGGACAATGAGGGCGGACTCTGCGCCCTTCAAGGGCGATTCTGGCACGGACCCCTAGTGCAGGGTGGCCCAGTTGAGGATCCTGATATCCTCGGCCTGCAGGTCGAAGTTGACCGCCAGCAGCTTGCGCAGGTCCTTGAGCTCGCGCTGCGGCTGCAGCGGTGCACGCAGTTCCACCACGCCGCTGTATTCTCCGGGGCCCGCCGGCCCCGAAGCTTCCGCCACGAAATGCGCGTAATACTTGCTGGACATGAAATGCACCGCCTCATCCGCAGCCTAGCCCGCTCGGCAGCGGCGGGCTGTGCGTGTGCGCACAAATACGCCAGGACGACACGGTGAGCCGCTACCGGCCGCCGGCAACGCCGGGGTCGCGCTACATCACCGCTGCCGGGCACCTCCGCCTGAAGTCCGAACTGGACCAGCTGTGGCGCGTGGAACGGCCGCAGGTGACCGCCGCGGTCAGCGCCGCAGCCGCCCAGGGCGACCGCTCCGAGAATGCCGAGTACACCTACGGCAAGAAGCGGCTGCGGGAAATCGACTCCCGCGTGCGCTTCCTGCGGCGCCGCCTGGACGGCATGGTGGTGGTGGACCAGCCGCCCGCCGACCCCGGTCGCGTGTTCTTCGGTGCCTGGGTGACGCTGGCGCGTGACGACGGCACCGAGAACCGGTATCGCATGGTCGGACCGGACGAGTTCGACATGGAAAAGGGCTACATCAGCATGGACGCACCACTTGCGCGTGCCCTGCTTGGGAAGCCCCTGGACTCGGAGATCACTGTGAACATCGCGGGCATCGAGACTCGCTACGAAATCGTTGCCATCGACTACGAAC
>JAATEY010000206.1 GCA_015655465.1 Gammaproteobacteria bacterium
CCGCAACTTCCTCGATCAGTTCTGCCGTGCGCGGATGCAGCTTGTCGGTTTCATTGTGGCTGAACAGCGCAATCGGCACGCCCCAGGTGCGTTGCCGCGCGATGCACCAGTCAGGTCGCGTCTCGATCATGCCCGCGATGCGCTGCTGGCCCGAGGCGGGAATCCATTTCACATCCGGAATATCGCGCAATGCATTGCGGCGCAGGCCGTTCATCTCCATGGAGATGAACCACTGCGGCGTGGCGCGGAAGATCACCGGCGTCTTGTGCCGCCAGCAATGCGGGTAGCTGTGCTGCAACGACTCGTGCTTCAGCAGGTTGCCGCTGGCTGCCAGCGTCTCGATGATGAGCTTGCTGGCGTCATCAAGTTTCATTCCACCGACCAGCGGCGTGTCGGCCTGGAAGCGGCCGTCGCCGAGCACCGGGTTCACCACCGGCAGCTTGTAGCGGCGGCCGACGATGTAATCGTCCTGGCCATGCGCGGGCGCGGTGTGCACGGCACCGGTGCCGGCTTCCAGCGTCACATGGTCGCCGAGGATCACCGGCACGCGGCGGTCCTGGAAGGGATGCTGCAACAGCATGCCTTCGAGCGCACGCCCTTCGAAGCGCGCCAGTTCGCGTGTTGCGCCTGCAGCGCCGTAACGCGCGAGGCAGGCAGCAGCGAGACCTTCGGCCAGCACCACCCGCTCGCTGTGATCACCGTGCCTGAATTCCACCAGCACGTACTGGAACTCTGCACGCAGGGCCACGGCCTCGTTGGCCGGCAGTGTCCATGGCGTGGTGGTCCAGATGACCAGCGATGTCGGCAGGGACGCATCGACCGTAACGCCGGCACGGCGACCGAAGTCGGCCAGATCCGCGACGCGGAAGGCCACATCGATCGCCGGCGAGGTCTTGTCCTCGTATTCCACTTCGGCTTCTGCCAGAGCGGAGCGGCAATCCAGGCACCAGTACACCGGCTTCGCACCGATATAGAGGTGTCCGTTCCTGATGACCTTGCCCAGCGCGCGGATCTGCTGCGCTTCGTACTTCGGATCCATGGTGATGTAGGGGCGATCCCAGTCACCCATCACGCCCAGGCGCTTGAAGTCGCGGCGCTGCAGCTCCACCTGCTCCATCGCATACGCACGGCAGGCGGCGCGGAAGGCGCGGGCGTCCAGTTTCTGCCCCACGCGGCCGTGTTTCTTCTCCACCTGCAGTTCGATCGGCAGGCCGTGGCAATCCCAGCCCGGGATGTAGGGCGAATCAAAGCCATCGAGCGTGCGGGACTTCACGATGAAGTCCTTCAGGATCTTGTTGGCGGCGTGACCGATATGAATCGCGCCATTGGCGTAAGGCGGGCCATCGTGCAGGGCAAAGCGGGGTCGACCTTTGGCAATGCGGCGCAGCTCGCCGTAGGTGTCACCCTCTTCCCACCACTTCAGCATTTCCGGCTCGCGCCGCGCCAGGTCCGCCTTCATCGCGAAGTCGGTCTGCGGCAGGTTCACCGTATTCTTGTAATCAGCCACCATGTCTCCACGTTCTCAATACATTCATCCAGCGGCGAGCAATCTGCGCGCGGCGGCAGCGTCCACATGTATCTGCCCGACCATCGCATCCACATTGTCGAAGCGCAGCTCATCACGCAGCCGTGCCACGAACTCCACTTCTATTTCGCGGCCATAAAGATTGCCGGCAAAATCGAACAGGTGCGCCTCCAGCAGCGGCATGCGGCCACCCACCGTGGGGCGCGTTCCAAGGCTCGCCACCCCGCCCAGCGCCGTATCCGGATCATGTCCGTTGCCCGCGCCGCGCACCCGGACCGCAAAGATACCGTTCATCGGGGTCTGGCGTCGCGCCAGACGCAGGTTGGCGGTGGGATAGCCCAGCTTGCGGCCCAGCTGTTCCCCCTGCACCACGCGCCCGCGCATGGAATAGCGACGCCCCAGCAGGCACGCGGCAGCCTGCAGGTCACCGGCAGCCAGCGCCGCCCGGATCAGGCCGCTGCCGATGCGCACACCGTCGCCCAGCACCGGCTGCACCACGTCGACGAAGATTCCCAGCGCCGGGCCCTCGCGCTGGAACCACTCGGTGCTGGCCTCACCCTTGTAGCCCGCGCGAAAGTCATGTCCGATAACTATGCCCTGCACACCAGCGCCCGCCAGCATCCGTGCGAAACCGGACGCAGTCATCCGGCGCAGCTTGTCGTTGAACCGCAGCGCGCAGAACGCGTCCGGACCATCCTGCTGCAGCAGTCGCCAGCGCTCGCGGAAATTGGTGAGCCGGGCGGGCGGACTGTCTGGTGAGAAGTATTCCTTCGGCAGTGGCTCGAAGGTCAGCACCATGCTCTGCAGTCCGCGTTCGCGCGCCAGCGTGCGGGCGCGTTCGATCAGCAGTTGATGTCCCCGGTGTATGCCATCGAAGCCACCGATGGTGGCGACATAGCCCTGCCTGCCGGCCACCTGTGCCTCCAGTCGCCGCAGCAATCGCATCAGACCGCCGCCGGACGCACATGCCGGTACCGCTTGAAACCGGTGGTGGTCGTGTTCTTTGGCAGGGGGCGGCTCATCGCCGCGGCAGACTAGCAGAACAGGCCCGATCCGGTTGACTTCCGCCCTCCCCCTGCCCACACTACGCGGCCCTGAAACTCAAGGGCTTTTGGCGGAGAATTCGAGAGTGGCGAATACCAAGTCAGCGGAAAAAGCAGCAAGGCAGGCCGTCAAGCACCGGGGAGCCAACGTGGCCCTGCGTTCGCGCCTGCGCACCGCCATCCGCAAGTCCGTCGATACCTCTGCCGCCGGCAAGAAGGACGAGGCCATTGCCGCGTTCAAGGATGCCCAGCCCGTGATCGATGCCATGGTCAACAAGGGCCTGATCCATCGCAACAAGGCTGCCCGGCACAAGAGCCGCCTGAACGCCAAGGTCAAGGCTGCAGCCGCCAAGGGCTGATTCCAGCTTCCGATGTGATTCGAAGATCAGGCCCGCCTCGTGCGGGCCTTTTCATTTCGGGCGGGCTGCTTTCTTCTTCGTCTTGCTGGCAGCCTTGCGCTTCGCCGGGGCCGGCCGGCCGCCCTTCTTGATAGCGACTTTGGCTTTGCCTGTCTTCCTGCGCGCCGCGGCAAGCTTGTTGCGGTTGGCTGGTTTCTTCGCCACCTTCCTTGCGGCCGCCTTCCTGGGCGTCGCTATTTTCGCAGGCGCCTTGGGCAGCTCGTGCCCGCCGCTGATCTGCGATTCACGACCAGCAGCCACATCCTCCAGCAACGTCATGATCGACTGACACAGCGGCTTGGTGCCCTCGCCCGTGGCGCCGGAAATCAGGAACACCGGCCCGGTGAAGCGCAGCTTCTTCACGATCTGCACGGCCAGCGCCTTCGCATCCTCCTGGGGCAGCAGGTCCATCTTGTTAAGCACCAGCCAACGCGGCTTCAGCGCCAGGTCGGCGCTGTATTTCTTCAGTTCCGCGACGATGCCCTTCGCATCCTCAACCGGATCCGCGTCCGGATCCGGCGGCGCGATATCGATCAGATGCAGCAGCACGCGCGTGCGCTGCAGATGCTTCAGGAACCGGTGCCCGAGGCCTGCCCCCTCCGCGGCGCCTTCGATGAGGCCAGGAATGTCGGCCATCACGAAGCTGCGGTGCTCGCCCACATCGACCACACCCAGATTCGGATACAGCGTGGTGAACGGATAGTCCGCCACTCGCGGCTTTGCCGCCGACACCGCGCGGATCAGCGTGGACTTGCCGGCATTGGGCAGGCCCAGCAAACCCACATCCGCAATGACCTTCATCTCGAAATTCAGCGTGCGCTGTTCGCCCGGCAGGCCCGGCCCGAACTGCCGCGGCGCGCGATTGGTGCTGGTCTTGAACTTGGCGTTGCCAAAGCCACCCTTGCCACCTTCCACCACTTTCAGTGTCTGGCCGGCCACCTTCATGTCGCCCAGCAGCTCGCCGGTTTCGGCATCACTGACCGTGGTGCCGACCGGTACATCGATGTAGAGATCCTCGCCGCTGGCACCAGTGCGGTCATTGCCCCCACCGGTGTCGCCGTTCTTCGCCTTGAAGGTGCGCCGGAAGCGAAAATCAGCCAGCGTGTTGATGCCATCCTTCGCACGCAGCAGGACGCTGCCGCCATAGCCGCCATCGCCGCCGTCCGGCCCGCCGAAGGGGATGAACTTCTCGCGCCGGAAACTGACGCAGCCACGCCCACCGTTGCCGGCCTGTACTTTCACCAGGGCTTCGTCGACGAACTTCATGGGGGAAAATCCTTGTGGAAATCCGGGGGCCGAGACGCAAAACCCCGGCGCGGGGGCCGGGGTCTCGTGCGATCAACCAGCGCGGCGCCGGTTTACGCGGGGATGATGCTCACGTAGGTGCGGCCTTCCGCACCCTTGGTCTCGAATTTCACCTGGCCGGTGACGCGCGCATACAGCGTGTGATCCGTGCCCGTGCCAACGCCAGTACCGGCGCGCATCGGCTTGCCGCGCTGGCGCACCAGGATGTTGCCGGCCAGCACCGTCGCGC
>JAATEY010000343.1 GCA_015655465.1 Gammaproteobacteria bacterium
TCTGAACGCAGCCGCCCGCGCCCGGACCACCACCACCGCCCGCGCAGCAAGGCCTTCGAGCGGACCAGCCGCGATTTCGACGCCATGGTCCTGCAGAAAATTTCTGCCCCGCATCGCCGACAATGATTGCGGTCAGGTTCCTCCGGCGATCTTGAGAAAGTCCGCATGCGACGCCACTTCGCCGTGGATGCCGACATGCCGCTCCACATCCAGACCCAGGCTCTGGATAGTCTGCTGCAGGGAGCGGAAGCTTGCGTTGGCGGCGGGTGGCTGCGCGCCCGGCGCAGGCGGCGAATACAGATCCGCGTTGATCAGTATCTTCTCTTTCGGCAGATACGCTATGAGCGCAGTGCCGGCATGCGCCAGGCCCTTTACCGGATAGAGATCCAGCGTCCGCGAGCCGTCACTGATCACATACCTCGCATTGACCGTCTCGATGGGCGGCTCGCGGTCATCGGCAAACCGCGGCACGACATTCGACAGCAGGTCCGGCTCCAGCGTCCGGCGGGCCGGGTGCAGAAGGACATTCCGGTAGAAGTCGCGATTGGCCTGATGCGTGACCAGGGTCGCGCCGAGCGCCACATACGTCCGCAACCCGCCGGAGTGATCGAAATGGTGGTGGGTGTTCACGATGTAGCGTATTGGCTTGCCTGGAATCAGCCGCCGCGTCTCGGCGATCACGGCCAGCGAGCGCGCCTCGTTCAGCGGCGCTTCGACGACGGCCACGAAATCGCGAAACTCGACGGCCACGCTGTGATGCGTGCCGCCGGCGATCCGCCACACACCGGGAGCCAGTTTGCTGGACTCCACGACTACCGCCGGGATGGTCGCCGTGCGCACGCTGTCGGGGACGGTGAGGCGCTCGGGATTCAGGTTGACCCGGACGTTCTGTACATGAATCTCCTTCCAGTTGCGCCCGCCGCTCACCTGCGGATCGCCCTGGTGCGAGTGCAGCAGGGTCGGGAAGCGCACGCCGCCGAAATCCCTGTAATTCGAATAGCGGTGATCGAAGAGTGTGTCGCCGAGCACGGGGTTGGCGATCCACGTCTGCGTGCGGGCAACGAGGTTGTCACCGGTGATCTCGCCGTTCACCCGGTACTTGCCCTGCGCGGTGAAGGAGATCACCGTCACCTTCTGGCCTTCGAAGGTCGATTCGGCAGCCGAGACATCGGCAGCCTCCAGCGCAGCTTTCAGGAATCCATGCGGCGACAGCCAGATATCGAGCTCGCGAATCTCCGCCTCAGCCGGCAGGGGCGCGGGTGTGCTGCTGTTCAGATTCCAGCTGAAATTGCCGGCGGTCAGGAAGCGCTGCGGCTGTTCCCCCTGCAATGGTGTGCCGCCGCCGCCCCGCGCCGGAAAGGCTCCCTGCCGGCGGACATACTCTTCCCGGGACGAGCGGTTCTGGTAATCGATCGTCCGCGAATAGTTGATCACTTCGAACCTCGGCCAATCCTGGTCGGGCGTGAAGTTCTGGCCGACGGCAGCCACGTAGCCGTTGCCCGTATATTCGATCGACTGCACGTTGCGCACGCCAAGCGCATCCGCTGCTGCCCTGAGAACAGTGCGCGCATCCTGTGCCGCCGTGGAGGCGGCGAACAGCACGCCCACGGCAATGCCCAACCATCGCGTCGTAACCATGATGCAACTCCCTTGTCTTTGCGTGGCGCCAATCTAGGGCCGGCGCGGCAGCCGGACGAAATGACATTTGGGAATTGCATCGCGCACTTTCGCTATGTGACCGGTAGGGGGCGTACCGTTTCTGTCGTCGGTTGAATCCACACCGGCTCTGTCCTAGTCTCGGTCGGGCACCGGACCTATGCGTCCCTTCGAGGTCAGCCATGAGCATCGTCAAACTGCAGGTCAACGGCGCGACCCACGAGGTGGACGTGGACCCCTCGACGCCGCTTCTTTACGTACTGCGAAACGATCTCGACCTGCATGGGCCCCGCTTCGGCTGCGGCATGGGCCAGTGCAGCGTGTGTACCGTCATCATCGATGGCACGGCCGTGCGGTCCTGCATCACTCCGGTCTCCGCGGTGCGCGGCGGAATCACCACGCTCGAAGGCCTGGCGAAGAACGGCAAGCTGCATCCCTTGCAGCAGGCGTGGATCGACGAACAGGCCGCACAGTGTGGCTATTGCCAGAACGGCCAGATCATGACGGCCAAGGCATTGCTCGACAGGAACCCTGATCCCAGCGATGCCGAGATCCGCGCGGCCATGGATGGCGCGCTATGCCGCTGCATGACCTATTACCGGGTGCAGGCGGCCATCCGGCGCGTTGCGCGCGGGACAAAGACTGCAGGAGCCGTGAAATGAGCGCCCCGCTGCAACTGCCGAAGGCGGTGAAGGACGCCATCCTCGGTTTCAATCAGGCCTCGCGCCGGAATTTCCTCAAAGGTTCCGGCGCACTGGTGATCAGCCTGGGCGTGGCCACCCTGCCCGGCGCGAATGTGTTCGCTGCGGAACCCGCAGCGGGTCCGTATCCCGATCCCGACTTCCTGCAGCTCGACACCTGGATCGTGATTCATCCCGACAACACCGCCACCTTCTTCGTCGGCAAGACCGATGGCGGCCAGGGCACGGGCACCGCCTTCCGGCAGATGATGTGCGACGAACTGGACATCGCCTACGACAGGACCAGCCTCATCATGGGCTGCACGGATATCACGCCGGACCAGGGCGGCTCCGGCGGCTCCGACGCCATCGAACGCGATGGCATCGCGATGCGCAGGGTGGCCGCGGAAGCGCGGCGGGTGCTGCTGGAGCTGGGCGGCCAGCACCTGGGCGTGCCGGTCGAAATGCTCACGGTGGCCAACGCGACCATTGCATTGAAATCCGATGCTTCGAAGCAGGTGAGCTATGCCGGGCTGATCGGCGGCAAACGCTTCAACGTCGCGCTGGGCGGGCGCAACGTCGACGCCATCATCGTCAAGGCCGCAGTAAAGCCGGTGAATGAGCTGCGCGTCGTGGGACAGTCACTCAAACGCTACGACATTCCCGGCAAGGTGGACGGCTCGCTGAAGTGGGCCGTGGACATGAAGCTGCCCGGCATGGTCCATGCGCGCAATGTCAGGCCGCCGCTGGCAGGCGCGACATTGCAGCGCATCGATGAATCGTCGGTGGCCGCTGTGCCCGGCTTCATCCGCGTGGTCAGCCGCGGCAACTATGTGGCGGTGATCTGCGCGCGTGAGGAGCAGGCCATCCGCGCCGCGCGGCAGCTGAAGGTGGAATGGAAACCACCGGCAACCGCGCCGTTTCCGGCTTCCAGCGGACTGTTCGACTACATGCGCACCGCGACACCCAGTTCGGTGGGCGAGGCACAGGTCGTGGGTGACCCGGCCGGAGCGCTCGCCGCTGCCGCACGCGTCATCGAAGCCGAATACGAAGTGCCCTTCCAGGGACACTCGGCGATCGGCCCGGCACATGCGCTGGCCGATCCTTCCAACGGGCAGATGACGATCTATTCCAACGACATGAAGGCCTACGGCCTGCGCAATGGCGTCGCCAGGTTTCTCGACATGCCGCGCGAGAAGGTGCGCGTGGTCTACATGGATGGACCGCAGGTATATGGCCGCACTGCTGCGGACGATGCCGGCTTCGAAGCGGCGTTCCTGGCCCGGGAACTGGGCCGACCCGTGCGCATGCAGTGGATGCGCGACGAAGAGACCGCATGGGACACCAAAGGTCCACCCTATGTCTTCAAGCTGCGCGGCGGGCTCGATGCCCAGGGCAAGGTGGTGGCGCTGGAGTACGACGCCTGTGCGGCGGACCACAACCACCTGGGATACAACGAACCCGATACCGTGCTGATTGCACAGCTCATGGGCCGGCGCCCCGAACGCCCGGCCAGGGGCAGCGCCGAAGCGCCGTCCACGCTGTACGCCATCGCGAACCGGCGCACTACGACGCGCATCGTTGGCATGCCGCTGACCTGGGAGACACCGCTGCGCACCGGCAACCTGCGCGATCCCAACGGACCGCAGGTGACCTTCGCCTTCGAGTCGTTCATCGACGAACTGGCCGCAGCAGCGAAGGCCGATCCGGTGCAGTTCCGTCTCGACATGCTGGCCGTGGCCGGGGAGGACGGCGTGTTCCGCAAGGCGCGCTCCCTCGCCGTAGTGCGTGCGGCTGCGAAGGCGTACGGCTGGGATACGCGCCAATCCCCAAAGCCGCGCACGCCAGCCGCGCGTGGCAATCTGCTGTCGGGGCGCGGCATCGCCTACACCTACCGCAGCAACACCATTGCCGCCGTCATCGCCGAGGTCGAGGTGAATCGCGACACCGGGCGCGTGTGGGTCAAGCGGCTGGTGTGCGCCCACGACTGCGGGCTGGCGATCAACCCCGAAGGCCTGCGCCACACCGTCGAGTGCGGCATGTTGCATGGCCTTAGCCGGGCGCTCCGGGAAGAAGTCCAGTTTGATACTGAAAAAGTCACCAGCGTCGACTGGGCTTCATACCCCAGCCTGCGGCATTCGGACACTCCCGAGGCCATCGACATCGTGCTGGTCAATGGCGATCCCAACCCGAATCGTCCTGACCTGGCTCCCTATGGTGCCGGTGAAACCAGCCACAAGCCGTTGATCGCCGCGGTCGCCAACGCGATCTTCGATGCAACGGGAGTTCGAATCCGCCGACCGCCCTTCCGCAGCGAGCGGGTGCTGGCGGCAATCAAGGCGGCAAATACCTAGCCCGGGGAACTTCTGGATCGCGCGGAACCGCCTATGCAGTTTGAACCAGATTGGCGAGACAGGGCGCAGCAGCGCTGTCGGGAAACACTTCGGCGTCGATGAATTTCGCGGCAATGCCGAGATGATCGCGCAGCACGGCCTTTGTGACGGAACGCAGATCGGTGGTAGGACGCAGATCGCGACCCTGATACAGCGCGGCTGGTGCAAGCCCGGGCCAGTCGGCAACGACCCTGCCGCCCCGCACCGCGCCACCCAGCAGGAACGCTGCTGCGCCCGTGCCATGATCCGTTCCACGGGTGCCGTTCAATGCCGCCGTACGTCCGAACTCGGTGGCAACCAGCACCACGGTGCGCTTCCAGACTGGTCCGAGTTCGGTGCACAGCGCACGCAGGCCTGCATCCAGTGCGGCAAGACGCACTGCCAGCGTGCCCTTGTCGGTGCCCTGGTTGGCATGGGTGTCCCAGCCGGTGGTCTCGAATACGGCCATGCGCGGACCGTTGTCCTGCTTGAGAAAGCCTGCGGCAGTCTTCGCCGTCTGGGCCACCTGCGTCGCTCCACCACCACCGGCGCCGGACCTGGTCATGTCACCCGACATGCCACCGGCCATGTCATCCGCAGCCAGTGCATCCGCCAGGCGGCGCGAGAGCAGGCTGTCATCGGCGTAAAGGTCCGACAGGCGTTGCAGGGTGTCGTCTTCCAGCTGCGGCAGGCGACTGGGGGACCACGAGGCCACGTCATTCGCGCCCCGCATCACCAGCGGGATGCCGGCACCCAGTGCCACGCCCGCGTGCTGCATTGCCGCCTTGCCGGCACTCGGCAAACCTGCCAGCGAACGATTCAGCCAGCCGGATTGCGACGCATGCGGCAGCGTGTAGCCGCTTTCCAGCACGTCCTGCGCATCGAAGTGCGAGCGTTCGCGATAGGGCGTGGCCACCGCATGCAACACCGACAGTTGCCTGGCGCGCCATTGTTCCGCCAGGAAACCCATGGCCGGGTGCAACCCGAACAGGTCATCGAGCGCAACCAGGCCGGGGATGTCATTCAGTGCCAGCTCGCCGCGCAGTTGCCGGTAGTTCGCGTCACCGACCGGGGGCGCAGCGGCCAAGCCGTCCAGCGCTCCGCGCAGCAGCACGAACACGAAGCGGGCATCACCCGCCGCCGGCGCCGCGAAACTCACGCGGGATGCCAGGATGCCTGGCACCGCCGCTGTCAACGCGGCCGCGGCAGCCCCTCGCAACATCTCCCGACGACTGGCATTCATATCGATGGCCTCCTGTACTCAGCGGCGCATGAACTCGGGCGAACACAGCAGCAGCGTCAACGCCTGCGCTCCATCTGCAGCACGTGCAATCGCGCGCTGCGTACCGGCAGACAGCGTCGCGCCGAGCATCTCGCCAGCAAGCTCCTGCGCATTCCGCTGCACGCCCAGCCTCTGGCTCAGGCCCTGGGCCCATTCGAGCCGCTTCATCAACGCTGCCGAGCCATCCCAGTCTGCACTGCGATCCGGCCAGCCCGCCGGTGATCCTGGCTGGAAATTGCGCTGCCCCAGGTCTTCAAATACCCGCAGGTCGCGCTGCATGGCTCCCGCCGGCAGCGGCAGCGACAGTGCGCGCCATGCGGAAAAAACATAGTCGGCCGGCGACTTGAACTTGGACAGCTGATTCTTCCAGGCGTCGGGCGCAGCGATCAACGCACGGCAGGTACTCGGCAGGTTGCCGCCGGAAGCCATGTAGGCGGCAGCGACCTGATCGACGGCGGCAACCGGCGGATCGTCGGCAATGAAGTGCCGCACCAGCTTGGTGGCGAGATGGCGTGCGGTGTGCGGATTGGTCGCCAGGTCGCGCAGCGCCGCTGCGCCCTGCCTGAAGCCACCTTCAGCGTAACGTTTGCCGAGCAGCACCGCGGCGCCGGGTTCGTGGAAGGCTTCGCGAAAGAAGAACTCCCCCGGCTCACCACCGCGCAGCCGGCCACTCTCACCGCTGATCGACCAGCCGGTAATCATCGTTGCCAGGCCGCGGACATCTGCCTGCGAATACTGGCCATCCACGCCAAGGGTGTGCAGTTCGAGGATTTCGCGGCCCAGGTTCTCGTTCAGGCCGACGTCCCGACCACGCCGACCAGCAATGCGCGCGGCCTGCGAATTCGGACCGATGGACTGCTGATTGTCGAGAAACAGCAGCATGGACGCATGATGTTCCACCGCCAGCAGCATGTCCGCAAAGTTTCCCAGTACATGCGGCCGGATGGCTTCACGCTCCAGCGCACCTGCAAGGCCCAGCACGACCACCTTGTCCACGGATACCGCGAAGTGATTGCTCCAGAAATGCACCAGCCGCTCGGTGAAGCTGCGCTCGCTGGCAACCGCGGCACGGAACCTTGCCATGGCGTCGGCAACGTAGGCGGGCTGGTAGACATCGCGCAGTGCCCTGGCGACCGCAACGGCGTTTGCTGCGCCGCCGGTCTGCTTTTCGTCGCGCGACTGCTCACGCTGCGCAGTGACCTGCGCCAGCAGCTGTTTCGAGCCGGGCAGCAACTCCGGCAACAGCGGGGCTGCGCCCTGCAGCTGTGCCAGCAGCGCCTCACGCGCGTGCTGGCCGAAAGCACTCAGCTCACCCGGTCGCGCCCCGAGACCAAATCTGTTCGCCGCGATTGCAGCATCGGCTGGATACATTCCGGCGCCTTCGGACCCGGCAACCGGGCCCGCCTTGTTTCAGGGATAGTGCTTCAACGCACCAGGCCGCGTCTGGTTGACAGGCGCCGGGGCGCCCGGCTTCAGTGCTCGTCAGCCAGGCGTCTGGCGAGTGCCTCGCGGGCCGACTGGGCATAGCGGCGGCAGGCCGTGTCATCCTTGATGCTCGCGGCCCGCGCCCCGCCCTGGGGATCCAGGCGCTGGAACAGCTGCGAAGCATCAGGCTGCGCCGTCAGCAGCACGTCGCAAACGGCTGCCTCCACCCGGCGGAAGGTGCTTTCAAAGGCCTGCAACACTTCAGGATGATCCTTGAAGCGATATTTGTCCGCGGCCACGGCAGTCAGGCTGTCTGCGTAGAAGAAAGTCAGGCAATTGCCGCCTTCGCAGGACTCCCAGCTCCAGCTGGTGCCTCCCGGCGCGTGCCCGGGAGTGGCGATCACCCGCAGCCGCACACTGCCCTGACCCAGCAACTGATCATCCTGCACCACCCACACCTGCGATACCGGCGCAACGCCAGCTGACTTGCGGGCAAACTGCGGGTCGTCAGGAGCCAGCTTGCCGTTTCGCAGCACCGACTCTGCCGCCCGCAGCGCAAAGACCTGTGCGCCGCTCTGGCGCTGCAACTCGGCAATACCACCAGCCTGGTCAAAGTCTGCATGGGAATTGACGATGGCCTTGACGTCGGTGAGCTTGAAACCAAGCGCCTCGATGCTGGCCTTGATCAATGGTGCGGACTCGGGCAATCCGCCGTCGATCAGCACATGGCCGGAATCGGAAGCGATCAGGATGGAACTCAGGCCTTCGGTGCCGACGAAATAGGTATTGCCGTAGATGCGGAACGGCTTGTGTGGCTGAATCCATTTCGCGCAGTCGGGACAATCCCTGGCACTGGCCGACGCGCCTGCTGCGGTTGCAATCGCGGCCACGGACCCCAGCATCAACAGCGAAACGGCTGCCACGACACGGGCTGCCCGTCTGATTCCGCTCAGCATGGACAACACTCCGGTGGCTGCTAACGGCCGGCTATTTTACCCAAAGCCGCGCATTGCGGAACATGCGCATCCAGCCGCTGAATTCCGCCGACGTCGCCGGATACCAGGAATTCTGTGCCACGCGAAAGGATCGCTCCGGGTGCGGCATCGTAATGAGCACACGCCCGTCGCGGCTGGTCACAGCAGCTATACCGTCGGGCGAACCATTCGGATTCGCTGGATACGTGCTTGCCACCTCGCCCCGACCATTCACATAGCGCAGCGCAACCTGATGCGCGGCATCCAGCTGCGCCCGGGCGGTGTCTGTTGCAAACTCTGCGCGACCTTCGCCGTGAGCAACGGCGATTGGCAGCCGCGAACCTGCCATGCCTGCCAGCAACATCGCGGGTGAAGGCAGAATCTCCACCAGGCTGAACCGCCCTTCGAACTGTTCGCCACGATTGCGGACAAACCGCGGCCAGTGCTCGGTACCTGGCACCAATGACTTGAGCGCAGCCATCATCTGGCAGCCATTGCAGACACCCAGCGTGAAGGTATCGGCGCGCTCGAAGAATTGCGCAAAATCATCCCGCGCGCGGGCATGGAACAGGATGGACTTCGCCCAGCCCTCGCCGGCACCCAGCACATCCCCGTAGGAAAATCCGCCACAGGCAACCAGCCCGCGAAACTCCTTGAGCGAGCGCGGACCGGCAAGCAGGTCGCTCATGTGGATGTCGTGTGCTTCGAAGCCCGCCAGGTCGAGCGCAGCCGCCATTTCCACCTGGCTGTTCACACCCTGTTCGCGCAGCACTGCCACCTTCGGACGCGCGCCAACACCAATGTATGGCGCGGTGATGTCCAGCTGCGGGTCGAACGTCAGCTGCACATTCAATCCCGGGTCGGTGCAATCCAGCACGGCGGCAAGTTCTTCACGCGCACAATCCGGATCGTCACGCAGTACGCGCATGCGATGCGACGTTTCGCTCCAGGCACTGCGCGCCTGCAGCCAGTCGAGTTCCAGTCGCTCGCCGCCACCACCGAATGCCAGCCGCAGGTCAGGACGCGGTGCGCCCAGATCGTGCGTACAGTGTCCGAGACCATTGGCAGCAAGCGCCGCCACCACGGCAGGCAGATCAGCCACTCTCACCTGGATCACCACACCGGGCTCTTCGGCAAACAGGCGTTCACGCAGGCTGCGGCCAGGCGGCAGCTCGACAGCAACGCCGCAATGTGTCGCGAAGGCCATTTCCGTCAGCGTGGTAAACAGGCCACCGTCGGAAATGTCGTGATAGGCGAGCAACTGCTGCTGGTCCCGCAACGTCCGCAACGCGAGGGCGAAATTCTGCAGCAGCGCCGGCGAGTCCAGATCCGGCGCCTGATCACCCAGCTGTCCATATACCTGCGCCAGGATGGAACCACCAAGCCGGCTGCGGCCCTGGCCCAGGTCGATCCACACCAGGCGCGTGTCGCCGGCATCCAGACGCAGCAATGGTGTCAAGGTCGACCGCACATCGCGCACCGGCGCAAAGGCCGACACGATCAGCGACACCGGTGCAACCACCGCCCGCGCAGCGTCGCCATCGCGCCAGACCGTTTTCATGGACAGCGAATCCTTGCCCACGGGAATGGCAATGCCCAGCGCCGGACACAGCTCCATGCCCACGGCATGCACGGCGTCGTACAGCGCGGCATCCTCGCCCGGCTCGCCGCAGGCTGCCATCCAGTTGGCCGACAGCCGGATGTCGCGCAACGAGGCAACATCGGCCGCGAGAATGTTGGTCACGGCTTCGGTAACAGCCATGCGTGCTGCTGCTGCAGAATCAATCAACGCCAGCGGCGTGCGCTCGCCCATGGCCATGGCTTCGCCGGTGTGATGCGCATAGTCGCTCAGCGTCACTGCCACATCGGCCACCGGCACCTGCCAGGGGCCCACCATCTGGTCGCGGCTGATCTGGCCGCCCACAGTGCGGTCGCCGATGGTGATCAGGAAAGTCTTGTCGGCCACCGCCGGATGCGCCAGCACGCGCAACGCCGCCTGCCTGAGATCCA
>JAATEY010000175.1 GCA_015655465.1 Gammaproteobacteria bacterium
GAACGTCATTCGGCCGAAGCCATGGGCGGCCACTGCAAGGCCGCCAACGATCAGGTAGCGAACCTTGGCTGAGTCCAGGGCGATGACAATGGCTTCCAGGCTGGCAAGCTTCATGGTGTCTGGATTATAGGGCCTGAAACCCGTGTTCCTAGGTGTCCCGGGACATCACATGCATCGCCGGGAGTGGGCACGAAGGTGCCAGCCCCCGGGCGCGCTCCATATTCCTTGCATGTTGGGGGTGAAAACTCCGGCCAAGGAAATGGATGGGGTTGTCATGCGCGACGAACAGCTTTCCCTTTCACCCGATGGACGGCGACGGCCCAAGGTCCTTGTGCGCGACGCCGCCGACATCAACCGCCTGCGCATCCATCTGGTGACGCACTGGAAGCGGCCGAGCGTCCAGTTCCGCGTGGATGAGCTTCCCGCATTGGAATCGCAACGCGCGCAGGACCGCTTCGTGCGTCTTTCCGACGGCTGCAATTGTCTGATTGGAGAAATGCTGGGAGCGATGACGCTGCTGGGCGGATCCTTCATGACGTGGACGTCGACCCGCAGCTGGCGCGACATGGGGTTGGTGGTGATTGCCACGCTGTACGCCGCGTTGATGGGCAAGGGAATCGAGCTGGCCTGGACGCGCTTGAAGCTGCTGCGGGTGTTGCGTCGCCTGCGGCGTCGACTTGCTGGTGAAGACTTCGACGAGGTCGCGCCCGTACCCACGGCCTTCAAGCCATCCCGCGTTGAAGAGGAAGATGTGGTGCAGGACAACCTGATTCAACGTCCCGTCTTGCCCGATGGACCGAAACGACCCAAGGTCCTGCTCCGCGACGCCGCAGACATCGATCGCCTGATTCCCAGCCTCGCAACCCGCTGGACACTGCCGCGCATCGAGATCCGCGTCGATGCGCTTCCCCGCCTGGATGCGCAACGCGCGCAGACCCGCATTGTGCGTCTTTCCGGGGGCTGCAGTTATCTGCTCGCAGCACTGCTGGGGGTGGCGATCCTGCTCGGGGGATTGCTTTACAAGGTGTGGACGGAGAGCCAGGACTGGCTGTACTCGCAGCGAGAGGACTGGTGGCTATTGCAGCTGGACTGGAGCGATGTGATGCCGGTGGTGATTGCCGCGCTGTGCGCGGGATTTATTGGCGCTGCGATCGAAATGGTCTGGCTTCGCGTAAGGCTGATGCTGGTGCTGCGCGGATTGCGGCATCAACTTGGATAGCCTGATTCCGGCCACCGCGTCTCCACACAATCTCCACGCTCAGGGCTGACCATAAGCGCAAGCTGAATCCATGCGTCTGACCAGAAAGAAATTCGTCCTGCTGTTCCTCGCGGGCGGGTATGGCCTGCATTTCGCCTGCAAGTTCCTGCTGGATCAGTCTCCCGATGCCCTGTGGGCTTCGCCGGACCAGGAAGCATGGCAGAGGCATGTTTCGACGATTCTTTCGCCCATCAAGGTCGTGCTGATGGGTCCGGTCAACTGGCTGCTGCAGGATCCGGATCCGCCGCCGCCTTTCCGGATGATCCTGTTTGCGGCGTACTGGTCCCTTCTCGCGCTGGGTATTCACTATCTTCTGTCGAGGAGAAGGGCAGGGGCGTGATCCTGCATCAGCCTGCTCAGCGGTTTGAAGTTCTTCTTCACCCCATGCGGCATTGTCTCGCAGGCTACCTGCCTTTGCTAAACTGCCTCATGAATATCGAACTCACCGCACTCGAAGCCCGCGTCATTGGCTGCCTGATCGAAAAACAAATCACTACGCCCGATCAGTATCCGCTGTCATTGAATGCCCTGGCCAATGCATGCAATCAAAAGAGCAATCGCGATCCAGTGCTCGATCTGGACTAACGCGCAGTGCAACAAGTCGTGGACGTTCTTCTTCGCAAGCACATGGTTATCGAACGCGCTGGCTACGGCAGCCGCGTGCCCAAATATCAACATGTGTTCTGCAATACCGAGTTTGGGTCGCTCAAGTTCACGCCTCTGGAAACTGCCATCATTTGCGAGTTGCTGGTACGCGGCCCGCAAACGCCCGGCGAGTTGCGCACGCGCGCCAGCCGCATGAGCGAAGTCAGCGATGTGTCGCAGGTGGAAGCGGCGTTGCAAAACCTGCTGTCGCGCCCCGATGGGCCGTTCGTGACCCGCCTTGTCCGGGAAGCCGGCCGGCGCGACAGCCGCTATGCCCAATTGTTCTGCGGACCCGTCGCCGACGCGACTACGGAACCAGCAGCTGCGGCGGGCGTTCGTAACGATGACGACGATGATCGCCTGACGCGATTGGAGAAGCTGGTAGATCGCCTCGTGGACGAGGTATCGAGCTTGAAAAAGCGGCTTGGCGAGGAGTAAACGCCAGTCTCGCGGGGCGGCAACTCAGGCGACCGAGGGTTCCCAGTCATGGGCGACCTGCTCCACGACGTCGAACGCAAAGTAGGAGAGCTTCTGAAACTGAAAGGAGTTCGCCGCCGTCCAGCCAGGATCGTTCCCGGTACCGCGGGACCGGTATCTGACCTTGCCTTGTTCGATGCTCTCGACATTCCGAACGGTATTGTTGGCCGTCCGGTAGCATTCGCCGACTTTTACATCTACTACCTTCACAGGTACAAGCATACGCCCAGATCCCGGCAAATGTGGGCGAAGACGCCGGTGTGCGGCCACGCAGCGCCACCCACGCGCCGCCATGGCTCGCCACTCGCGAACTGAACCTGCGGCGCTGCGCGCTCGAAGCCCGCGGCGGCCAGCAGGGGTCGCGCCTTCACCATGGCCAGGATTGCAACTGCGCTGTCGGGGAATTGCTCGAAGCTGGTCTTGTAGTGGGTGGCGATGCTGTTGAAGTAGTCGCTCCGCTCGCGACCATGTTCCAGCCCTGCTCGCGTTTGGTGGTGGTCAGCGGTCTTTCAGCAACTGCTCCAGCACGTGCACCGGATCAAACGTGTGCTCCC
>JAATEY010000249.1 GCA_015655465.1 Gammaproteobacteria bacterium
ATGCGTCGGCAAGGAGCGTCCGGAAATCGCGGCACCCGTCGAAATGTATCTGGAAGGTTCGGACCAGCATCGCGGCTGGTTCCACAGTTCACTGCTGCTGTCCGAGGCACTTTACGAGCGTGCGCCCTACAAGAGTGTGCTCACCTACGGCTTCACCGTTGATGACAAGGGCCGCAAGATGTCCAAGTCGCTGGGCAATGTGGTGGCGCCGGACAAGGTCATGAACTCGCTGGGTGCCGATGTGCTGCGGCTGTGGGTGGCCGCCACCGACTACACCAGCGAGATGAGCTGCTCGGACGAGATCCTGAAGCGCATGTCCGATTCCTATCGGCGCATGCGCAACACGGTGCGCTTCCTGCTCGGCAATCTGCATGGCTTCGATCCTGCCGCGCATGCCGTGCCCATGGAGCAGCTGGTGGATTTCGACACCTGGGTGATACGCCGCGCGGCGGCGCTGCAGCAGGAAGTGGTGGTTGCCTACCGGGACTACCAGTTCCACGTGATCTACCAGCGGGTGCACAATTTCTGCGTGAACGACCTGGGTGGTCTTTACCTGGACGTGCTGAAAGACCGCATGTATACGACTCCCGCAGACGGGCATGCCCGCAGATCGGCGCAGACCGCCATGTTCCATATCCTGCAGGGGATGGTGCGCTGGCTGGCGCCGATTCTCTCCTTCACTGCCGAAGAGATCTGGAAAGTATTGCCCGGCTATGCACAGGCTCCGAAGTCGGTATTCCTGACCGGCTGGCATGAATATCCCGCAGTGCCGGAGTCGAAGATCGACTGGGATGCGCTCATCGTGTTGCGGCAGGCCGTGCAGCGGGAGCTGGAAAAGCTGCGCGAGGCGGGCACGATTGGCGCACCGCTGGAGGCCGAGGTCGACGTGTATTGCCTGCCCGAGTATGCGAGCCGCTATCTCGCAACCGGAGCCGAACTGCGCTTCCTGACGATCACTTCCGCGGTACGCATACACACCGTGCAAACCGAGCCTTCCGGGGCCACGGCCGCCGAAACGGGCGCGGCCGTCATCCCCGGCGTCTGGTTGTGTGCGCGACGCAGTGCGGGCGCCAAGTGCGTGCGCTGCTGGCATCTGACCCACGACGTCGGCAGCGATGCGCAGCATCCGGAGCTTTGTGGTCGCTGTGCCGGCAATATCACCGGCCGCCCGGAGGTCAGGAAACATGTCTGAAGCGCCCGTAAAGTGGCGATGGTCCGGCCTGGCCTGGTGGCCGCTGGGTATTGTCGCGTTGCTGCTGGACCAGGCCACCAAGCTGCTTGTCCATGCGAGGCTTGCGCTGCACGAATCCATCTACGTGCTGCCGGTGCTCGACATCCTGCACGCGCACAACACCGGTGTGGCATTCAGCATGTTCAACCGTGCCGGCGACTGGAAGCGCTGGCTGTTCACTGGATTTGCAGTGACCGTCAGTGGCGTGATCCTGGTGGCCCTGCGACGCATGCCCGCGATCCAGCGCCTGCAGTGTACGGGCCTCATGCTGATCGTGAGCGGAGCGCTGGGCAATGCCATTGACCGGCTGCAGTATGGCTACGTGGTCGATTTCATCGCGGTGCACTGGAACGACGCGTATTTTCCGGCCTTCAACGTGGCCGACAGCTGCATCAGCATCGGTGCCGGCCTGATCCTGCTGGATGCCTTCGTGGAGTGGCGCCGCGAGCGTCGCGTGGCGCGGGGGCAGGTGCAGTGAGCGGCGACATGCAGATACTGCTTGCCAGTCCCCGCGGTTTCTGTGCTGGCGTGGATCGCGCCATCGATATCGTGGAACGCGCCATCGAGCTGTTCGGTGCGCCCATCTACGTGCGGCACGAGGTGGTGCACAACAAGCATGTGGTGGACCGGTTGCGGTCGCTGGGTGCCCGCTTCATCGAGGAGCTGGATGAGGTGCCCGCCGGGGCGACGCTGATCTTCTCCGCACATGGCGTGTCCAGTGCCGTCGAGAGCGAGGCCCGCGCCCGCGGCTTCCAGGTTTTCGATGCCACCTGCCCGCTGGTCACCAAGGTGCATCTGGAAGTTGCACGCTATGCACGTGATGCGCGCGATGTGGTGCTGATCGGCCATGCTGGTCATCCGGAAGTCGAAGGCACCATGGGCCGGTTCGATACTTCCCATGGCGGGCAGATCCACCTGGTCGAAGATGTGGCCGGCGCGATGCGCCTGCAGGTGCAGCGACCCGAGAGCCTGGCCTTCGTCACGCAGACCACGCTGTCCGTGGACGACACCCAGGCGATCGTCGATGCCTTGCGCAGCCGCTTTCCGCAGTTGCGGGCACCGCGCATCGAGGACATCTGCTATGCCACCCAGAACCGGCAGGATGCGGTCAAGCGCCTGCTGCAGCACTGCGACGTGCTGGTGGTGGTCGGCTCCATCACCAGCTCCAATTCCAACCGGCTGCGCGAGCTGGCTGACCGGGCGGGAATTGCCGGCTATCTGGTCGATGGCCCGGACAACCTGCAACGCGAGTGGTTTGCAGGCTGCAAGGCGGTTGGCGTAACGGCCGGCGCGTCTGCCCCTGAACTGCTGGTGCAGCAGGTGTTGGCGCGGCTGAAGGAGTGGGGCGGCGCTGCGCCGCGCGAAATTGCCGGCTGCGAGGAAAACGTGGTTTTCAGTCTGCCCAAGGCGTTGCGGGTTTCAACGCGGGTTGCTCGCGAATGAGCCTGCGCACCTGATCAGGGGATGCAAGCCGGTGTCGACCGGCCTGCATCAGCCCCAGCAGCGATAGGGGTCGTCGTCGCGCCAGTTGCCGGCTGCATCGGCCGAACGCCGCCGGCCGGTCTGGTCGATGGCGAGTTGCGTGCATTGCAGATCGGTCGACTGTCGCCCTGCAGGGTCGACGCGTGCCACCGCGGTGTAGGCCATTCCATCCGCGGATGTCCCCAGTTCCAGCAGGTAGTGGCCACTGTCGCTGCGTGCGGAGATCGCAAGTCCCGGTGGGTCGCCATCGCCCAGCCGTGGCGAATAGGCCAGGTGGCTCACGAAGAAGCTTTCCTGCCGGTACTGTATGCGCAGCAATGCAAGGCGCGCGTCCTGCCGCAGGGCGCGGGTAATTACATGCGAATAGCCGGGCAGGGCAAGTGCGGCCAGCAGGCCCGCGATGGCCATGGTTACCAGCAGCTCGATGAGCGAGAAGCCACGCATCAGTCGGCATCCTCCCGCCGCCACCAGCTGCGCCGTGGACGGGTATCGAGAAAGCA
>JAATEY010000098.1 GCA_015655465.1 Gammaproteobacteria bacterium
ACGTCTGTAAAGCTGCCGGGTCGAGAAGGCTTGCGGGTCGATGTGCTCGCGCCCGGGTCAACGCTTGGCGCGATCATCCAGGTGCCGGAACTCGCCTGGCACGCGCAAACCATTCCTTATTACGACTACTTGCTCGAGGATAGCCGTCAAGCAGCAATTCTGGCGGGCGGACACTGTATTCCGGTGGCTTTGCCCAACATCGAACGAATGATCTGGCACAAGCTGTATTCGAGTGCACAAAAAACACGGGATGCGGCCAAGGCTGCAAAGGATCGACTTCAGGCAGCGACGCTGGCGGCTCTCATGGTGGAGCAGGATGGCGTGTCCTTGCGCGATTCATTCATGGCGGCTCCCGATGCACTGAAAAATGCAGCGCTGTCACAGCGATCACGTCTCCATGCGCTGCTTGGTGAGCATCCGGAAGCCAGAGATGCATTTGACTCGTTGCACAAATGAGTCAGGCGCTCAGCCCGAATGCTACTGACTGATATCTGTTCGTGCGCTTCAGGTCTTCAGCACGCTGATGACCTGGGGTTCCAGGTAGGCTTCCAGACCGAGCCGCGAATAGGTGCGACCGATGCCCGATTCCTTGGCACCCCCAAATGGCACGTTGGCCATCGTGGCGCGATGCTGGTTCACCCATGCGGTGCCCACTTCCAGACGCCCGGCGATGGTCTGGGCGCGCGCGACGTCCTTGCTCCACACCGATCCAGCCAGCCCGAAGCGGGTGTTGTTCGCGCGGGCGATGGCGTCCTCGACGTCCCGGAATTTCAGCACCGGGAACACAGGGCCGAACTGCTCCTCGTTCACGAGCCGGTCTGATTCGGCCAGACCGGTTACCACGGCGGGAGCCACGTAGTAGCCGCCGCCTTCAGGGCGAGGCTGGCCTTCGTTGAACACACCATGCTGCCGGGCATCGGCTGCAAGTTCGCACACACGTTCGTACTGGCGTCGGTTCTGTATCGGACCCAGCGTCGTGCCGGGGTCGAGTCCATCCCCCAGCTTTGCCTTGCCCGCTTCGATGGCCAGCGCAGCGCAGAGAGCGTCGTAGATCTTCTCGTGCGCATAGATGCGCTTCACCGCCATGCATACCTGGCCGCTGTTGACGGTGGCGGCGAAGAACAGTTTCTTCGCGACATCTGCCACGTCCACATCCTCCAGCACGATGGCGGCATCGTTGCCGCCAAGTTCGAGCGTGACGCGCTTGAGCGTGCCGGCGCTGCTTGCCATCACCTTCTTGCCGGTGGCCACCGAGCCGGTGAAGGAAATCTTGTCGATCCCGGGATGCGCGGTAAGCAGTGCGCCCAGTTCATCGCCACCAGCAAGCACATTCACCACGCCAGCAGGCAGCACTTCGCGCAGGATCTCGCCGATGCGCAATGTGGTCAGCGGTGTAAACGGGGAGGGCTTGATGATGGCGCAGTTGCCGGTGTAGAGCGCCGAGGTCAGCGGGCCGGCAGCCAGGTTCACCGGCGCATTCCAGGGAGTGATGATTCCCGCGACGCCAAGCGGCAGGTAGCGCAGTTCGATGAAACGCTCGGCATTGTCGAGGATGACCTCCGGTTCGATCCCGATCTTCGTGATGCCCACGGAGAGCGACGCCGCCCGGGCGATCTCGTCCCGGGACTGGCCCAGCGGCTTGCCCTGTTCCTGTGTCAACAGTCGCGCCAGGGACTCCTGGTTCGCTTCCAGGGCCGCGGCAAAGCGGGCGATGCATGCAGCCCGCTCCGCGAAACCCAGCGCCTTCCAGGCGGGGAACGCCCGCCGCGCAGCAGCCACGGCGGCATCCAGTTCGGTGCCGCCAGCGGCCGGACAATGCGCGAATACGCTGCCCGTGGCCGGATTGATGACGTCGAGGCGGGCGGCGGTATCCACCAGTTGGCCGTCGATGAGCAGGGAATAGGGGGCGTTGAAATCGATCATGGTGGCGACATCTGGTGGCTGCTGGCGGGGTGTTAAGATACCGGTTCACCCGGCGAGGTTCATCACATGAAAGTAGGTCTGGCAGGTCAGGGCGCGTTCGGCATCAAACATCTGGAGGCCATCGCCAATATCCCGGATATCGAGGTCATCACCTTGACCGGCGGCAATCCGGAAGCCACGAAGGAAGTGGCCGCGAAATTCAACATCCCGCATTGCACGGGCGACCTGGCCGAGAGCCTGAAGCAGCCGGGCCTCGAAGCCATGCTGCTGGCCACCCCGACGCAGATGCATGCCGCGCAGGCCATCCAGTGCATGCGCGCCGGCAAACACGTGATGATCGAGATTCCGATGGCCGACAACCTGCAGGACTCCGAAGCAGTGGTGCAGGTACAGAAGGAAACCGGCCTCGTGGCCATGGCCGGCCATACGCGCCGCTTCAATCCCAGCCACCAGTGGGTCCACCGCGGGATCGTGGCGGGCGAGCTCAAGGTGCTGCAGATGGATGTGCAGACGTATTTCTTCCGGCGCACCAACATCAATGCGCTGGGCAAGCCGCGCAGCTGGACGGACCACCTGCTCTGGCACCATGCCTGCCACACCGTGGATCTTTTCCAGTACCAGACCGGTGAGGAAGCCAGCGTGGCGCGTGGCGTGCAAGGCCCGATGCATCCGGACCTGAAGATCGCCATGGACATGAGCATCCAGATGAAGACGCCGAAGGGTGCGGTGTGCACGC